>NZ_BORE01000006.1:0-329110 GCF_018333015.1 Bacillus sp. J14TS2
GTGCGCCAAAAAACGAACAATTTCTTTTTATCACCAACAATAAGATAGTGAATCTCAAAAAGAAATATCCTAACATAGAAAAAAGAGCTGTCATCAAATGCATATCATGCATTTTGCGACAGCTCCTGTATTTACCATTAAATCTGGATTAATGCTGAAATTTTAGTCAAAGTTTATAGTAAAGCTGCGCCTCAAGCATTTTATCAGTGCTGTAGAAAATACGTGCTACATTTGTATGCACAGCTAACGCTTTCTAAGATAGGATTAGCTACTAAGATAGAAGGGTTTTACAGCCAGTTAATACGGGATAAAAAGTACTTTGAATTTATTAGCGCCACTTGATGACGGAATAATTTAAAAATATCCCTGCCAAAATTTTTTATTAGCAGGATTTTAGCAGGGAACCAATTCCATCTTAATATTTTGATTTTTCCATTGAAACCCATATAAATTGCCTGAGAAAATTTAAACTTCATATTCCCTGCCATTTTTTCAGCAAGTGGCTATCATTCCTGCTCTAAAAAACAGAAAGAATGGTAATTTTGCAATCACCATCCTTCATTATTAAACCTCACTAAATTATCTTCTTTCGAAGCACCAGAGCCGAAATAGCGAATATAACGAAAGCTGTTAATGAACCAGCAGTAACTATCTTCAATGCATTTCCTATTGGATTGTTGAAGAATAGAGGAACCGAGATGATTAAGACGGCACCAGTTAGCCCCATCCCTGAAATTAAAAACGCTAAAACTTTATTCATTCAATCACCTCCATCGTTAATTCTTTTTAGATACTTATAGATACGATTTAGATTATATAAAGTTTCATTTTTAAAAATGAACAAGTAAGTTTTGTCAACTTTTAAAAAAACATTGATTAAATAAATGTTTAAACTAATACATTAGCATAATTGATTTACTGGACATAAAAATATCTAAAATAGTTTAATTTTTATTGTTAGATGGTAGAGTTTGCATAAGTTCAAAGAAATATTTAGAATCACCAGTATTAAAATAGTTATACCAAGATTCTAATGTGTTTGGCTTAAAAACATCTAAACACTCAATGATTTGTTTCGTCCATAGCAAAGCTTTAGTGGAACCAGCAGTAATAAGGTTATTAGATGCAATAGATGGTTGGTCTATATAAAAATCTTGTCCTTTATAATCGGAACAAACCATTTCAAGGAATCCCGGACCATTGCTAGTATGCGGACGTTTATCTAGTATCCCTAAATTAGCAAGTGCGGCGGTAGCTCCACAGATTGCACATACTGTTGCACCTGCAGAGAGCAACTCGTTTGCTTTTACGAGAATAGCTTCATGCTTTGGATCATTCCATGTATCCGCACCTGGTAATAACAGCACGCTTGTTTCACTTACAATAATGTCATCAATTAAATAGTCAGGAAGTATTGTCATTCCGCCCATTGTACGGATTGATTGTTTGGAGTAGCTGACTGTTTTAATCGCTATTTGATTCGCGTCTTCCTTGAAAAATCTCCTAGAATTCAACTCTGAAGTAACATATCCTAGTTCCCAGTCAGCTAAAGTATCAAGTACGTAAATATAGATTGTTTTCATCATTTTCCTCCATATGATTGTAGTAAATTGATTGTTTGATTATTATTATACTTATCTATTGTTGACAACAATATGGCAACAATCTAGAATGAGGAAATTTTTTTGAAAGGCGGTTAACAGATGAAAGTTAGCAGGCTTGTTAGCATGATTATGATACTACTCGATAAACAACGGATAGGCGCACAGGAGTTAGCAAATATGTTCGAAGTTTCAACTCGCACAATCTACCGTGATATAGATGCCATCAACATGGCAGGTATTCCAATTCATTCAACACCGGGAGTAGGTGGTGGCTTTGAAATCATGAAAAACTATAAAATGGATAGAAAGGTTTTTTCAACTACTGATATTTCTACTATTTTGACAGGACTTTCTAGTCTCTCCAATATGATACAAAGTGACGATCTGGTAAACGCCCTAGCGAAAGTAAAAAGTTTTATCCCAGTAGATAGAGTTGACGAGATCAAATTAAAAACAGATCAAATACATATCGATTTAAGCCAGTGGATAGGTTATAGGAACGTACAACCATATTTAGAAACCATAAAAAAAGCTTTACAAGAAAACAAAATACTTTCGTTTGAATATGCCGACCGTCATGGAAATAAAACGGAACGAGAAGCTGAACCACATCAAATTGTATTGAAGGGTAATCATTGGTATTTTCAAGGATACTGTTATAAAAGAAATGATTTTCGTCTGTTCAAATTAGCTCGAATAACAAATCTAAAATTAGAAAAGATCTTCTTTACGCCACGAGATTATCAAAAACCAGTATTGGATTTTACTGATATTTTGGCAACTATACAAACAAAGATCAAACTTCGTATTCATAAATCTATCATGGATAGAGTACTTGATCATTGTATGTATGAACATTTTTCACCAGACGGTGATGAGCACTACATTGTTACTTTCCCTTTTATAGAAAATGACTATTATTACAATATCCTTTTAAGTTTTGGTGATAAATGTGAATGTTTAGAGCCTTTACATATCCGAAAAGAATTGAAACGGAAAATAGATGATATAGCTAACTTATATGAAAGTTAAATCAAGAATCTACATTTTATTCTAATACTGTTCTATTTAGTTATTGAAGATCTACATTAGTATAAAGTATATTTCTTAACATAATTTAAAACAGTATGATTGACATATCGCAAAATCCCGATATAATGAAACACATGGAACTGATTGATGTATTTAAGGCATTATCAAATGAAACACGACTTAGCATTTTGAAATGGTTGAAGGAACCAGAGAAGCATTTCCCTAAACAAGGCGCTCACTTGCCAAAGGGAGTAAGCGTTAAAGGAGGAGTATGTGTAGGAGATATTCAAGAAAAAGCTAAAGCTTCTCAATCTACGGTTTCCCAATATCTAAATATGATGCAAAATGCGGGTCTCTTAGAATCTGTTCGTTATGGTCAATGGACTTATTATCGGCGAAATGAAGAAACCCTTTCTCGATTAGCTGAATATTTTAAAACGGAAATCTAAGTTGATTATAGGTTTCTGTTTTTTTCGCTTCGTTATATCGGTTATTCTAGATATTCAAATATATTGATTTAGGAGGATATTATTTCATGCGTTACTTAGCATATATTTTAGCAGTTTTAGCTGGAACAGCGCTCAGCTTTGAAAGTGCAATATACGGTCAACTTGGAGAAACCTTAGGAGAGCTGGAAACCAGTTTTTATAACTTCTTTATGGGTACTCTCATACTAGGATTATTAATGTTGTTCTTTGGAAAAGGTAAACTTTCCTATACGTTTGAAGCACCAAAATGGACTCTCCTTGGAGGTGTCTTAGGAGTCATATATTTAACAGCTATTGTTATTAGTGTACCTTTTGTTGGTGTTGGTATAACGATGGTTACAGTAATTATTGGCCAATTAATTATGAGTATGGTTATTGAGCATTTTGGCTGGCTAGGTATTAAACAAACCAAAATTAATAAAGAAAAAGTATTTGCAGTTATTTCAATGGTAATTGCACTTATATTAATTAAGTAGGGGGTCTAAAAATGAGTATATTAATGATTCTATTTACCTTATTAGGTGGTATCACATTAAGCGCACAATCATCCGTCAACGGAACATTTAGTCGCAAAGCCGGATCAATTGAAACAACGTTTTTAACCATGTTGACTGGTTTAGTATTTCTCACAATTATTATTATTTTTTTCGGTCAAGGTGATGTACTTGGGATACTATCAGCACCAAAATGGCAGTTAACCGCCGCATTCTTAGGTACAGCGTTCTTACTTCTCTCTGTTATAGCTGTCCCAAGAATTGGTGTAATAGCAACGAATGTTGCCGTTATTAGCGGACAACTTGCAATTAGTGTGATCATTGATAATTTTGGTTGGTTCGATAGTTTAGTAATACCTTTCGGCTCGAAACGGCTTGTTGCTATGGTATTTATGATTATTGCTATTTATTTCATTTACAAAGGAAATAAACGCTCTAATGAAGAAGCCATTTCTTAAAATTTTAATATAGTTATCCACAAAAAATCTTCCCCTGCCAAAATTTTTTCTTGGTAGGGTTTTTGGTAGGGAACTATCTTATTTTGTCCATTTTAACTTAGGACAAATGCTGTTAAATCAGCATCCCCCTTCAAATTAAGTTGTAGGGGCATTCCTACTCTATAATAATTGATACTCTTATAAAGCTCGGTATAATCGACTTTCAGTAGTACAAACACTATATTGATTGGAAAAATGATGGGCATTCATTTATTATTTAGCACTCACAACTAATGAATATAAGATATTCTTTTCACTATATTTGTTCTTCTGATAGTACAATCTCCAAATATCCCTAGTGGTTCCAACCTAAATATGGCGGGTTTTCCGACTTCTATAGAAAATTCCCCAAGAATTATGAGTTCATGATTATCTTTACGCAGTTTAGCCTCATTATTGTTCATTTCTGGGTATCTAGTCAGCGTTCTTTTATCCTTGCTGACTATTACTTCATAAAAGCTATTCGATTCTGTCATAAAACTATATCTTCCTTCTGTTGCGGAAAGGGAATCTAGTCGATAAATAAACGCCATTTACATCCAATCCTTTCTTCACACACTACTTGATTTTGTTCATTTTCAAATTAGCAACATTCTATGTTATTTTTCAAAAGAATATATTCTGGAAAGGTTAGAGAATCAGCGTAAATTACGCCTTTAATTAAATTAAAATGAAAGAAAACTACAAAACTACCAGTACATTCTATTTCCAAGTCATTTATGATAATACTTTTATGCTGATTAGACGTAGATACTGGTATTGGATCGGGTATTATTAGAATATCTTTGTAATAATAGTAATCAAATCCATTTACGTTATCAATTTGCTCAAATATAATATGGCTTTTATCCATTTTAGGTATCCACGTAAATTCCATAGTCTCAATGGATAAATTAGCAACAGACGGTTTATGTGCGAATCCTATTACAGGTGAATTCATAAATCACTCTCCTTTTCTTCATTACCTTCTTTCATCAAGATAACATAGAATTGGAACTTTTTTACCATCTGTTCCTGTTCAATTATTTATACCAAGAAACCAAAATAACACAATTTAAAATATAAATATTCTAAGGAGCATCATTTTCAAAATAAAGGGATGCTCCAGTTCTATACAACGTATCGACTAATTGAGAAAACTCTTCGGAAGATAAGTCCTTATTTCGTTGAATCCAAAGACGGAACAAAGAAAACGAGGTTGTTATTTGAAATTCAATTAAGTATGGTGTCAGTAAATCATTTTTTGAGTAATCTAATTTTAATCTATCTTGAAAAACCTCTTTTTTTAAACGGTCTAAAAAACGGACACTTCCATAATCCCCTAAAAGAGCTTGAAAACTTAACATATATTTTTCCTCATCTAAACAAGAAAGCGCATTATTAACAGCTTCCTTTGCAGATGATTGTTCGTTTTCTAACCCCTTTTTTATATAACTCAGTAATTCATCTTCAACATATGTTAATAATTCGTAAATATCAGGAAAGTATTGATAAAAAGTGCTGCGGTTATACCCCGCTTTATTCGTTATTTCCTGAATTGATATTTTTTCTATTGGCTTTTCAATGTACAATTCACAAAAATTATCTATAATATTTCTTTTCGTTTTTTTGGTGATTTCTGGTTTCTTATTCATAATTCGCCCCCTTTTTGATAAATATACTATCCAACAATAATTAAAAAATTGATGGTTGATGAATTTAGTTTATAGTCATATACTTCTTATCATACAACACGTTGTTGCATAATCAAAGGGAAATAAATGGAGGAAAAATATGATAGATAAAAGTAGAATTTTAATTTTTGGGGCAGGCGTTATAGGAAGTGCGTATGCAATCAAATTCATAGAGGCTGGATTTGATGTCACTTTATTTGCACGTTCTAATAGATTTATTGCATTGAAGGAAAAAGGAATACAATATAACGAAAAAGGCGAGGCTAAATCTATAAAAGTAAATGTTATTAATACACTTGAAAATGACGATGTGTATGATTTCATTTTTGTTACAGTCCGTTATGAACAATCTGAAGCAGCTTTACTAACTTTAAAGGATAACAAGAGCAAAAATATTGTTACAATGATGAATAACTCCTTTGGATTTTCTTTGTGGCAAGGTATTATAGGCGATAAACTTTTACCTGCTTTTCCTGGAATTGGCGGACAAATCAAAGATGACGTATTGTATGCCCGATTTCCGCCTAAAATTCTGGCAGGAGCTGTATTTGGAGAAGTAAACGGTTTGGTCACAGAACGAATAAGAAGTCTTGCTCAATTATTTAAAGCAGCAAATCTCCCTTACAAAATTAAGAATAATATGAATGATTATTTAATAACACATTCCGTATCAGATATTGCAATGGTTGGTGCTTTACATCTTGATAATAAGATAGTCGATGAAAAAGCAATTAGATCCAGAAAAACTGCGCATGGAATCACAGTCACTTTAAAAAAATATTTAAATGCAATACAAAAAGCTGGTATTACACTTGAACCATCACTCTATAAAATCATACTTAAATGTCCAAGTTTGATTCTCGATTTTTTCTTTATGATTTGGCTGCGCACTAGAATGGTAAAAGATATGTTAGTTCCAGAATTTGCCAATAGTGCAAACAATGAAGTATTAAAATTAAATAAAGATTTATTACATTTTTTAAAACTGAATAATGTTCATACAGATCAATTGTAGAACTGACTCTCTTAGCAGTCCTAATTTACTAATCCACGTTTTATATTAATTAGTTGAATCCGCTTATTATAATATTTCAAAATTATCCACAGAAAATGCTCCCTACCAAAATTTTTATTGGTAGGTTTTTTGGTAGGGAACCAATTCCATTTTAATGTATTGATTTCCATTGAAATCCATATAAGTTTCCTTAAAAAAATGAACCTTCATATTCCCTGCCATTTTTTCAGCAAGTGGCTCATCATTTCTACTCCATAAGTGCGTATAATTGTTTAAAGTTATTTCTGGTAAGATCTCCATAAAGAAGGTGCAAAGTTATTGTTTCAGGTAATCTCTATGTGTTATGAATAAAAGCTTGGTGATTACTACTAACCTTCAATTTGGGCAATGGAATCATGTTTTCGGAGATCCAATATTAACAGAAGCGGTGATTGACCGACTGATTCATCATTCACCTTTACTCCTTTTTAACGGTGAAAGTTTCCGTTATAAGGAATCATTCATACAGCAATAATTCGGGACAGCAAGTGACATACATTTTTTACTTGCCAAATACAGCCAGTTGCACAGTCAAATCACCTTCTTTTTAAATAAGATGTAGAAAAGTACATCAAAATTACATTTAGGAGGGGGTGAAATACCGTTGAATGAAAAACAACATTGCTATTATAGTAGTAGAGAGCTACGTGGTAGGGATCCCTATCCAAATTGCCACTGCCATCATTGCAATAAAGAGCGCAAAAGGATTCATGAGGGAAATGAAAATAGCACATCCAATACAAATACATTTAATCCCACATTTAATCCTATATTTAATCCATCCATTACAATCAATATATCCCCTGGATACACACCAACCCCCATAGGAGTGGAGACTGTCCAATACATTACCCTTGCAGAAGAAGGGAAAAATGTTTACACGAACAAGGATGCATTAAAGCAATATGGAAGTAGTGATATACTTGACCCGGACAATGTTTCAACGCTTAATTTATTTGTCAATGGAGTGTTGCAGCCCCCATCCATTTACAATGTCAAGGAAGGTATTCTTCACTTAGAATCCAGTGACCTTCCTCCAAAGGATGCCCCAATTACTCTTCTGTTCGTCACGGTTAAAAGATAATATTACCTTTCTATTTAGTAAATATGCCTTTTTTAATGGGATATTTTGTTAACTTCCAACACTAACTAGTTAGTCTGACCAAGCATTTCCAACTCCTCTTCATAGAATAAACTGTGGTTGATAGGAAAATGGAGGTGAAAATGAACATGGCACTTCAGTTAATGAAAATCGCTATTAGTGGCACAATTGACACAGATGTTAATCCTGATTCCGCGAAATTCTTTTACATCACAACAGAAGATACTGCAGCAGGAAGTACATTATCTATTGATGCTGCAAGTTTCCTAGGGGATGATGGTGTAGAGGTAACAACACTTCCAGAACTTGCAGAAGATAATAGTTATTTCACTGTGGAAATTAACGGTGTTGAGCAAATGCAAGGCATATCAACATATACACCAGGTGCTACAGGGACTGGTTCCTTAGACATTGCTGTTCCTGCTGGTGGAGGGTCAATTCCAGCAAACCAAACCGTTATCTTGCAAGTCGTTAATTTCGCAGCAACATCCTCAGGGACATTTGACACCTAGTATAAAAGAACTCCCTTTGTGCCCGCTAGATACTGGCAGGGCACAAAGAAATTTATCTATTTTCACCATAAATACCTCATATAAGAAAAAGTCTGTTCATATTACCGCACTTTTTTGGAAGTTTGAATAAAATTATAATGCGTGTTCAAAAAAGAGGATGGAAAGGACCAAGAAGTTCGAGGCAGCGCAGCCTTGAGCAGCGGACTTGCACAGGATGTGCTGACTTCGACGTTCGACACAGGACGTGTCGGTGCTTAGTCGAAGAACATTTATCCCGAAGTGTCATCTATCGGACTTTTTGAACAACCTCTTATACTGTCATACTTTTCATTTCTTTTAAAGAATAACAGAGGAGGATAGTTGTGAGTATTGAATTCTTTACATTGGGTCCGACAGCTATTCAAATATTTAAGGCAGGAGAGCAAAACCCACAAAAAGCAAAACGAATTGTTTATGGACAGGCTACCTCAAATGCAAATGGTATAGCTACACTTTATTTCACAGACAATGGATTAGCAGATGGAAATCCATTATTAGATACGATTGATTATGCGGTGTCAAGCGTATATTCAACAAATTCTACGATAAATGCAAGACCAAGAGTACAAATGCGTGAGAAGAACATTACTGGAAAATATGTTTCGGCCAATGTTACAAATATTAGTGGTGTAACAGTTCTAGGCATAAGTGTATTGGGTTCGGAAAATCCAATGAGTGGGGTTGTTGTGGATTTTATGATTTTGGGTAGTTTTAATAATTAAGATAGACCTTAAGCATCAATAAATGTACTTGTTCGAGTATAATATCATAGGGTGTTTTATTTTGTTCCATTAATTTTGGATAGTATAAAACACAGATAGTGAACAAATTGAAATCATAAAGTAATTCAGTAATGATCCTACCCATAATACGAATTGTGACGGAATTATTGGAAATATAATGCCAGCAAAAACTAGTAATAAAGAGCATAATAATGATTGTCCAAACCACAATATATAACATATTCTCTCCAAACAAAATAGCATATACATGATGATGCGCTTGTATTAATATATTAGTGTTAAGGAAAATAAAGTAAAGAGCCGAAACCCCTTTGATGACAAGGGTTGCGGCTCACCTACAATTATTCCAACTCCAAGATTGCAGGTGACACCAAAACATTGCTATATCAACGTTTATCGCACCTTTAAGTTGTTTTGGCGAGGATTCTGGCGGAACTCATTAATTCTAAAGAGATAACCATTTTACTTGTGGGTTGGTGAGAAAAAATATATTGTATACTCAAAATCCTCGTGATTATTGAGAATTGAATTAACCTACTTGTGGTGCGATACACCTCTCCAGTATCAAAACACAAAACATGATCGAACCACAAAAAGATATTTATCAACATAGTTGAATGGGCCACTCCTACTTTGGAGTGGCTCTTACTTTTGTTTATTCAACTTTCTCTCTTAAGAATTTTTTTGCCTTAGCCTTTTTCCGCCCGAATTGTACATAATAAAATGTGACCACCACAACAACTAGAATGGCTAGTGCTAGAAAAATGTTGCTATATATAAAAGAAGCGCTATTTTGATTTAGCGGATTTAAGCGAATGGTCGATGTGCCAAAATCAAGTACCTTGCCGATCGCAGCTGTTGATACAGCTGCTGAAATAAAAGTGATCATGGTAAACAACCCCATTCCTACTCCCGTATGCTCTTTTGGTAGCGTTTGTGAAACAGTGTTCGACATAGCGATTAGCATGAACGACTGACCTAAGACAGCAAAAATAAGAAAGATTGCAATAAGGACTGGCGACATGCCGACGACTGAAGACAAACAGATAAAACCGATAATAAGAAGTGTTGCTGCAGTATACACAAGAGACGGATTTCTCTTTTCATCAGCCAACTGTCCTCCCCTCCGTCCCAATAATGCGGCCACAAGGGCTGCAGGCGACATAACAATTCCAATGAAAGCCGCTGACAATTGGTTTATAGAAGAGAGTAACTGAGGTGTAATAAATGGAATAGCAAAGCTAACTCCAATCATTACGAAAGCAATGATAAGACTGAATGAAAACGATTTGTTTCGAAATATAGCCGGATCTATAAATGGCGCTGAAGCGTAGAACATGCGTAATAAGAACAAAATAAAGAAAATGGTCCCGGCCGTAACAAACCATATATTCCCATTTGTTAAAGCCAGTAACAGGGTGGCTACTGTACCTGCCAAAAGTGATCCGCCGATAAAATCCATTTTGCCGGCACTCCGCTTTTCATCATTTAAACGTTTACGATACATTGGCAATGTCAGCAACGATAGAAGGGAAATCACAAATAAAACTTTCCAGTTCCACATACTGCTTGTCACCCCGGCCACAATCGGCCCTAAAGCCGAACCTAGTGCGAACCCGATTGCAACGGTGCCCAAAGCACGTCCACGTTTTTGGGCTGAAAAGTAACGAACCGGAACGAGCATTGAAATCGCAGGAATGACAGATGCACCAGCCGCCTGTACAATTCGTCCCACAATAAGCATCCAAAATTCAATAGCCACCAAACCAACAACTGACCCAATTGCAAAAAGTAATAGACCAAAGGTCAACAAATTCTTTAAGCTATATGTGTCTGACAATTTTCCATAAGTTAACGAGCCAATTGCATAGACAATCATATAACTCGTGACGATCCAGCCTGCTTGTGATAGTGAAAGCTGAAACTGTTTACTGATATCTGGAAGTACAACATTAAACATGGTTAAATTCATGACGGCGATAATGAGTGTAAAGACAAGAACGCCTAATAATAACTCTTCATTATTCCTTTGAGTTCTATGATTGGTTTGCATTAAGAGACACCTCATTTCTTTAGTTAAGCATTGTTGAAGCAACACTGTTTTATTTCTTTGATGATTAATTTATCGCTCAGATATGTCTGTGATACGAAAAACATCGCCGTAATTTAATGTGGCGATGTTTTTCTGCGATTCAGCTAGACAAACTTCAAAATCTACTGTTCGAATTTTTTCGCTTCTCTTCCGGCAATATGGTTTCGATTACGTCCCAATGCTCGGCGATTTTTCCATCCTCTACGCGGAACAAATCATAGAAAGCAGTATGTTGACCATTAAATAGACCTTCACTCACCGCAAGAACAAAATCACCTTGTCCGATAATCTGATGAACTTGAGTGTATTGAAATTTAATACCTTTCTCCTCGAGTGCCTTCGTTGCAGCGTGAAGACCGGAAAGGCCATCTGCAATATGTGGACTATGCTGAATGTAGTTATCCCCATCAAAGTATGAGGTAAGCAGATCTGGGCTCTTTCCAACTAAGATATTCTCTACAAAACTTTTAACATATTCTTTGTTTGCAACGGTCTTGTCTATATCCTTAATTGTGGTCGGTCCGTCAATCATCGTATGATTGCTTGGTGTCTTTTCTACATTTTCTTGCAAATTATCCCAATGTTCAACGATCAGTCCATTCTCAAAACGAAATATATCAAAAACAATTTTTGGGCCAAAAAAATCATATTCAGAATGAAGTGCAACATAATTTCCGTCCACTAACGCACGCTTAACACTTACCTTTGTACCTATTTCCTTTAAATGATCAAGTGCGCTAAGCATGGCATCACGACCATCGAGTAAGGACTGATTGTGCTGAATATATTGATCTGGATGAACGTAAGCCGTAATCGCTTCGGGGTTGCCGCTCTCAAAACTTTCCAGCACGGCGACCGCCTTACGAACAAGCTCATTTTTAGTATTTATTGTCATTTAAAAAACCTCCATATTTATTAAATCTCACATTATTCAAGTTGGATAAGTATAATCCCTAATTGACCAATTCCTAACAATTCATTTTCACTTTATTTCTCCTCCTTCAAATTTATAGGCAAAAGATAAATAATGAACGATATGTTGTTTATTTATCTATCGCCCATTATAATAAGAGGAAATACCATAAACAATATCCAATATTTTTGTTTTTGATGGATAATATACAATTCGTAGAAATTTGTCGCTTAACGATCTAAATTTCTTTTTTGAGAGAGGAAGAAAAAATGAATAAGAAAACCGATCTAAGGGTATTGCGGACGAACCAATCGATTCGAAAGGCATTTTATGAACTTATTCAGGAAAAAGGCTATGAAGCCATAACGATCCAGGATATTGCCGATCGCGCAATGATCAATCGAAACACTTTCTATCTTCATTACCAAGATAAGCCTGATTTATTAGATATATGTGTGGATGAGTTATTGGAGGAAATAAAAAACACCATCGTTCAATGTCCTATCAGCATGAGACCTTTTAGTATTTCTACACTCGAGACCGTCATGCAGACTATATTGGAACACATTTCGCATAATACCTCTTATTATCAAGCGATGTTAGTTGGAGAAAATAAAATTTATTTGTTTCAGTCAAAAATGGAGAAGATTATTAAGGATAAGTTAAATGAAGGCTGGACTTCTTCTCAGGGAAAATCTACTTTAAAAATATCGAAAGAATTGCTACTCGAATATCTCGTATCAGCTTTTATGGGGGTCATCATTTGGTGGATCAAAAACGATTTGTCCCTTCCTGTAGAAGAAGTTTCATCACAATTTAGTAAAATCGTTGCCTATGGACACTTCAAGGCTGCCGGAATCGCCGTCGAAGAATAAAATTAGTAAGAAAGAAATAGCCTAAGCACTGAGTATAAATATTTTGCAGTATAGTAATAAGCAAATAAACAGTTCTTATAAGGAGAACTGTTCTTTTTTGAACTTCCTACACGATTTTAAGTCTTTGTGAAGTAAAAATATTCTCAAAAATTGCTTTTAAATACATATATCTCTGCAAAAATTAGACTCAATTTTATTCCTTTACTCCAAGCAATGTACGAGTCACAATCAGTCAGCAACATGAAAAAATCTTTTTAAATCTACGTTTTCAATACAAAGTACGGTAAGAGCTTTTGTATTATTTCATTTGTGGGGCGTACTTCTTTAAATTTATATTTTCTTTCTTTATTAGTTCGAGTGAACTCTGCTACTAAATAAGTTGTCGTATTAAGAAGTACAGATATATCTGCATTAGTAATAGATATTGTACCTTCATCTCTTAATCTAACAACAAATGCAATTGTCCCTTTTAATTTTTCTTCTTCTGATAAATAAAACGGGTTGAATTTTACTAGAATTTCACCTATATCAGTTGGAATTATTGGCGGAATATCATTATGGGTTTTCCCTTTTTTTATACTACTAAGATTTGCTGGGGTCATACCACAGTGTTCCGCAATTTTAGCTTGACTACATTTTATTACACCTTTTTCAAGAAGTGATAAGACATATTTTGCATTTCCTGCACGTATACGATCTTCATTGTAAGCATTTGCATGATATTGCTCAATAATTTCATTTATATTTTTAGATATTGTAGGTTCAATATTTCTATAATGTCCATCATTAGCAATATGCCATACAGTAGAACTACTCATCAAAAAGAGACTAGCAAGTTCATTTAAGCTTATATTTATCACCTTTTTTTCTAAAAGAAATAATAAATATTTTAAATTGGCTACTTTTTCAGAGTCTGTAGATTTTATTCCACCAGGTAATATATTAGTTAGTAAATCTCCTTTTTCCCTATGTTCTATTATAAGATTTTTTTCTAATCTTAATGCAGCCTCTTCAGTTAGTTGTTCTTGTACTATTCTAATATCCCAATCATACTCTTTTTTTATTTGTTCACATGCAGGATTTCTAGCATCTTTCCAAGCACGTTCGGCAGTTCCTTTACCAATATAAAAGACTTCATCAGTACTCTTAATAAAATACTCATATACATAAAAACCTTCCAAAAGTTCCGGATGTTCTTTCTTCTCTTTTTGTTTGGTATATCCATTATATTTCATCTAATATTCTCCTATAACATAATTTATATATACACTCCTGGCGATATTCTGAGCTTCGAAAAAACTCTATCATCCAATGGTTTTTTTCTTTGTTCAAGAGTGTTGATGTTAGAGTTAGCTTGTCCAAAATATTCTAAATCTCTACTATTTTTCACGGATGGTTTCTACCTTCCATTTGTGATAAAAGGAGCTGAATTTGTCTTGTATGATTAAAAGAACGATTATAAAACTTGTTACTTTATTCTATTTTCTTAAAATAAAGATGATAAATATATCGAGAAAAAGCCATTATGAATGTGGAAATATATTATTATAGAGTTTACTGCAACTTCCTTTTCAATAGCGGGGTACCAAACTTTTCTTAAAGTTTAATCCTAAAAATTGATATCTATTATAAAAGGCGTTTCATTATGAAACATCTTTTTTGTAGTCTACTTTTTCATTGTGTATAATTCATTAGATTTATCAAATATCTATAATATTTTCCTCATAATGATTCCAGTCTGAAGATCATTACCAAAAGGAAATTCAATCGTATCAATTTTTTTAAATTGATTCTTTTTATAGAAAGAAATCGCACCTTTATTTTCTTCCCATACCGCTAACCAGATGGAAGATTTATTTCGCTTTTTAGCCGTTTCAACAATACGATTTAAAATATCTTGTCCAAAACCCTTACTTTGCATTTCTTTCAGTAAGTAAATCCTTTCAATTTCAATACTGTTTTCTATACTCACCTTACTCTGTGCAGTTTTCGTGTTCAGTTTAATATATCCGATTAACTCTTGGTTATTGTAAGCAAAATAAAATGTGGAATGTGGATCATTCAGTTGGTTCCTTAAAGATTCAATCGATAAGGATTGGTTTATGTACAAAGTAGTATTTTCTTCTGTGTTATAAGGTCCAAACGTATCTACAAATGTATCAATCGATATTTGACGTAATAACTCAAGGTCATCCATACTACATTCTTTTAATTCAACCATTCTTATCTCTCCTTTTTTATTAATAAGAGATATTATAACAAACTAAAATTATTTTGACATAAGAAATCTAGGAGTGATAACAGTGGTATCATTATTTCATCGGATTTATAAACAAAAAAAGAGCCACTGCTTTTATACAGTAGCTCAATTTCCCTGCCTATTCCTCTGGCGGAATCTTGGCGGAGAACCTATTCATTTTTAATCATTTCACCCATTTTATGTGTCCCCAAAATGCTGTTAAATCAGCATTCCCACTTCAAATTTAATTGTAGGGTCATTCCCACTCAAGGTGAAAGGGGATTTATTGCATTTCTGATAAAAAAACTTGTAAAATATCTTTCTATGTAAAAAAACACATAAGCAGATTGTTTCATCTGTTCACGTGTTTTACTCGTTCTATGATACTTTTAATCTTAATATAACTTTCTCTAAAATTGATTCATATAATAATACATCAAAGCCCGGACATCCCTGCAATTATTATAAAAGTTGTCCAAAGAAAGCCACAAATCAATATAATCGAAGTCACTATCCCAAACATTAACAAACCAAACCGTGATTCTCTATTTCCTCTTGCTTTCCTCTTAATTGCAAAGACTAAAAAAACGATACCCATCAATCCCAGAAAGTAAGTAAAAATAACTCCTGCCCAATACCAAGTAAAATCATTTCCCCAGTATGCCATACTTTGAAATACATTACTCATTAAAAATACACCTATGGCACATAACAACGATAAACATTCATTTTTTATTGAATTCATATCATAACCTCCCTTATTTAATGCAACTTTTCTATAGTATTTTTCATCCAAAACGCATTGATAATATGATGAGTTGCCTTTTTTATGAGAAAGGTAGATAACAAGTAAAAAAATTAAAAAGCTATACTTGCATTTGGTCAGTGGAGAAAGTCATTTATGCCATTAATGATTTTCGACTTCCTTTTCCCGTTACATCTAACCAGATGACATGGTTTGTGCTTTCTCTTTTCGTAGTGACATTACTCGGAAACCTCCCTCCACCCTCTTTGATTGACGGAGCGTTACTAAAATATAAGGATGTTCCGCTACTCCTAACACAGTTTATGAGTAAAAAAGAGCTTTGGTGGAAAAAACCGTATAAGGATTCTATTTTCAAAAATCGTTCAATTTCGGCATGGAGTATAGAAACAAAATCAGCCATCACGTAATATCAAGTTTTTCTTCTTTGTGAAAAACTTAATATTGCTGGTAAAACCACATAATCAATAATCGATTCCAATTTTTGCTTCGATACTATTTCGTTTTCAACAATAAAAGCATAACGTATTAATTGGAATAAGGATAATTTCGTTTCGACAGGTGGCCATTTAGTAATTTCCTTTTGGTCAATTGCCAACTGAAGCACATAGTCAATTAATTTGTTATGAAAAGTAGTTGCCTCTAATAATATTTTCTTACTTCGTTCCTGATGTTGAATCATTTCTGAGAGCATGATTCGATAAAATTCTTTTGGGAAGCTTTCTAGTGTTAAAATAAAGTCTTCTCCTATAAACATAAGATTTGATCTAAGGTTGCCATAATCGAAATCCAGCTTATCCATAATAATTTTGTTAGGTTTCCTTTTATTGTGTACAGTGTCAAATACCAGATCAAATGTTGTGTCCCAGTACCTGTAAAGAACAGAGCGGCTTGTTTTTGCTTCGCGTGCGATACGAGTGAAGTTAATTTCTTTATATCCTTCTGTTTCCAGTATTTGATAAGTTACTTCATAAATAGCTTCAAGTAGCTCATCTCCACGACGACGTCCTTGTTTATTTTTATTCATATTATTACCTCCACCTCTACATTCATTATACAATAAGATGCAACAAAATTAAGATACAAAGTGTATTTTATTGACACATCAAAGTACACAGTGTATTCTATTCAATAATAAGATACACTATGTATTTAAAAAGGAGAGCTATATATGAAAGTAATTGTTTTGGGTAGTTCACATGGTGGCTATGAAACTGTTCAAACATTATTATCAACTTATTCTCAGATAGAGATTCAATGGTATGAAAAAGAGGTAATTGATTCTCTTGTAATTGGGAAATCGACCAAAAGTTCTAAAGAAAAGATGAATGATAATCACTCTATTTATGGATTAACCGTCGAAGAGCTGAAACAGCGTGGTGTGGATATTTTTGAGAATACAGAAATAATTAAGATACTGCCGGAAAATCATATGGTTGAAATAAAAGATCATATAACGGGGAAGGTATGGAAAGAAAGTTATGATAAGTTAATATTAAGTCCTGGTTCATATCCATCTATTCAATCAGTTCCAGGAAGTGACTTGAAGAATATTGGAACAATGAGCAACCGTAAAGATATTGTCAGAATGAAGAAAAAAGCTGAAAAATCAACTGTCAAAGATATTGTTATTGTTGGAGCAGGACATATCGGAATTGGGACAGCACAGTTTTTTTCGGAATCAGGAAAAAGTGTGACCGTAATAGACATCAATAACCGCCCATTAAGTAGTTATCTCGATAAAGAGTTAACAGATGTCGTCGAAAAGGAATTGACTAAACGACAGGTAGTTCTGGCTATGGCAGATAAAGTTATAAAGTTTGCAGGCGATGATCAGGGAAATGTAAAAAAGGTGATTACAGAAAAAGGCGTATACCCCGCTGATCTTGTTATTATGTCTATTGGCAATAGTCCAAACACAGCATGGCTGGAAGGTGCAGTAGAATTATTACCTAATGGCAGAATTAAAACAGATGAATATATGCGTACAAGTGCAATAGACATATTCGCTATTGGTGATGCAACAACTGTACCATATGGTCCAAATAAAATTCCCATGAATTTGTCCTTAGCAACTAATGCACGCCGTCAAGCTCATTATGCAGTGAAAAATTTAAAAGAAGCAAAGCATTCATTTCCTAGTATGCAGGGTTCTTCAGCCATGCAAGCTTTCGACTATAAATTTGCCACAGTAGGTTTAACTGAAAAAATGGCAGGACGGATGGGAATTGATAATAAATCAGTATATTGGGAACAAAATAAATTAATGGATTCTACATTTTCAACAAGAAATCAGACACGTGTAATGTTCAAATTAATTTATGATCCCCGAACTTTTGAAATCTTAGGAGGCCAAATCATGTCGAAAGATGACTTGACAGCTAATATTAATACGATTTCATTAGCTATTCAAATGCATAGTACAATAGAACAATTAGCATATGCCGATTTCTTTTTTCAACCAGGATTTAATACACCATGGAATGTTATGAACATGGCGGCGTTAAAAGCGTTACAACAAGAAAGTAGATTTTAATTTTTTTAGAGAATTCATCAACAAACTTCCTTAAAAGCTTAAAATAATAATGATAGAAAATCTAAAAAAAGAGATTCATGAAAAATTTTCCCTACCAAAATTCAACGAAAAACCAAATTCCCTACCAAAAATTTTTTTGGTAGGGAATTTGGCAGGGAACTATCTTATTTTTAGCTTATTTTATCCATTTTAGCTTCGGACAAATATTGTTAAATCAGCATTCCCGCTTCAAATTGAGTTGTTGTTTTATTCCCACTCTGTACTTCGCCAATACAATATCGTGCAATATTGTTGATATGAAGGGATTTAAGGAAATATCAAAAACAATAAAAACATATAAATTGATATAAAGTGTGCCACGACTGTGCCACAGATTTTAATAAAAAGGAAAGCTGGAATGAAAGATCATTTCAGCTTTTTCATTCATTTTAAGGCATGATATTTGGATGTACTCAAAATCTACCTTTCATATAATTATAACAATTATATAAGAAGATGTAACTTTTGAATTTTACAAATCAAATTGCCTTCAAGGACATGGTTTGTAAACAAAATTGCCAAAACAGGCACAATAAAGGCTGTCCAGTGCGGCGGCGTGCGAAGCGAAAGCCGATGTGCTGGGCTAAGCCTGCGTGGCGATAGCCACGCCTTAACCCCCCGTTTCTAACAGGGGGGTAGAAAAACAATAAGAAACTGTTCCAAAATCCAATAACACCTGATGGCACAACGGTTCAGGGCCTATGACAGTGTGTCAAATTATTAAGGCTAGTTGACAACTTTTTAATTAAGAAAAATGTTATACATGAATCAAAGATTTCAGTGTTAAAAATTTCAAGGACAGCACCCTAGCATACGGGTGCTGATAATCTTATATCGTTACTTAATAAAGCTGGTGATGAGTTTTTCTTACCTGACATGAACACAATTAAAAATGCAAGACACGGATGGAAATACCGTAAAAGAGGAATTAAGGTTAATAGAATCTGGCTAAAATAGTTAAATGGCTCGATTGTATATTTGTAATTCTAGAGCTTATGAAACGATAATCACAAAGAACGATTAAATCTCATTTTTCTTCTATCATTTAATATTAAAAACGATAACACCATAATACTAAATATTACAATAAACAAAAATGATAAATATAGCGACATGAAGCCTTCAAACGTCTCATCAAACTCTAATAGCGCAACATCTGATTCATATGTACCTCCTAGAGAAATATATCGAGCAACTTCAAGATAAACGATATGAAATATTATATTCATCCATAGTGAACCGGTATATGCTCTATAAAGCTGTAGAGCAATTCCAAAGGCAAAGAGCAAGATAAAATAATCTATAGTTAATGCAAATGGTTTATCAAAGAATATTGACTCCATCATCATCACTGTTATCGGTACACAAATAAAGATAAGCGGTTGCAAAAATAGCGAAGTAAAAAAGCGAAACTTTTTTCGTAATTCTTCAAATATTAAACCACGTAAAAAGACTTCTTCTGGAAAGGCTTCATACATAAATGCTGTTATTGTATTAATTAAAACAGAAATAACAACACTTGTTGTCAAGTTCATACGAAGATTTTCAATCCCGCCGAATAAATAAGCCGTTAAAATACCAAGTCCAAGTAAGATAAAAGGCAAGGCAATTCCAATCGCCATCTTTGTTGATGAATTTACACCTTTTAAGCCGATACTTTTAAGGGATCCGGAATTTTTCCTTTTCAGAATATATAGTACAATGAGTGTTAATCCAATAAATATTGCCCCTTGTAGAAGCATGGCTACTTTTCGGTCCATATCTTGGACTTCTATTAAATATCGCCCGACATTACCAGATACAAAGAGAAATACCGATATTAATGTAAAATACAAAAACAATCGACTCATTCTAAACTTGATTGGTTCCAATTGGATGCTCCTTTATATTAAGACTTTGAGGTTATACCCGATAACCTCTTTACGTTCCTATTCATCAAACAGTATATTTTCAATAAATTCGGATTCACTCTTATAAATTTTATACATAAAGTACATCAAAATAATAACAGCAAAAAGTAAAGATGATTCGTATGTTTATGGCAAACTAAAAATGTAGGTAATGGCATACCTTTTATGCATGGCCCGCAGGGCCGTGCATAAAAAAGCCACTTGCTAACAACTCAATAATTAACTACACTTCCTGTTGGACCCAATATTCTGGCAGGAGGTAGATTAGGAGTGTTAGAAGTGACTGAAATCAATTATATCAGACAACAAGTTAATGGAAAAGGGCATACATATGCAGAGGTTGCGAGGAGAACAAATAGAGATCCAAGAACTGTACAGAAATATGCAGATTTAGATGAATTCCAACCTGAATTGAAAGGGAAGAAACATCAACCCTCTCCCGTAATGGATCCGGTGAAAGAAATCGTAGATCAGTGGATGAAAGAGGATCTGAAGAAGAAAAAGAAATATTGAAGAACCGCTAAGCGAATCTGGGAGTTATTGAAAGTAGAATATGCTTTTAAAGGTTCCGACCGAACAGTAAGGGCATACGTCTCTAAGCGAAAAAAAGAATTAATTGAAGAAATGGAAGCAAATGATGAGGCAGCTCTCCTGTTAGAAGCAAATCCAGGGGATGCCCAGGTGGACTTTGGAGAAGCACCGTTTAAACTAGAGGGAGAAGTCGTAGAACTTCCGTATCTGGTTATGTCATTCCCGTACAGTAATGTATTTCTGGTTTAAGTTTTCGAATCCCAGAATCAAGATTGCTTTTTAGAAGGGATGAAACGATTCTTTCATTACATTGGGGGTGTACCTAGAAGAATTCGCTTTGATAACTTATCCCCTGCGGTGAAAAGGATTTTTCCACATGGTAGGCGTGAATTAACGGATGGTTTCGAAAGATTTGTTTTACACTATGGCTTCGAATATGAATTTTGTAATCCAGGTTTAGGTAAGGAAAAGGGTCATGTGGTGCAATCATTCAAATAGCTTTGCCAACGTTTCGGCAATTGACTATAAAATGACTCATTGGAATCAATGCCATACAGAAGTTTGGCAGGCGAGTGAAATTTTACACTGTTGCCTCCTTGGCAAATGAACTGTTGGAAGCAAATGAGAAAGGTACATTGAATAGACTGTTTAACAGAATAGACAAGCTTGATCTATTGATTTTGGACGAGCTTGGTTACATTCCATTACATAAGCAAGGGGCAGAATTACTGTTTCAGGTGATATCCATGTGTTATGAGAAACGGAGTATCATCATAACTACCAATCTACAATTCGGGCAATGGAACCATGTTTTTGGTGATCCGATTCTCACGGAAGCTGTCGTGGATCGCCTGATTCATCACTCCCACCTCATTCTCTTTGGTGGAGAAAGTAAACGAATGAAAGAGTCTATGATGATGAAAAATTAGATGTTGGCAAGTGGTTCACAAAAAGGCCTGCCGTTTTATACATTTTATACTTGCCAAATACACCGAAGAACAGTGGGAAGATTTTGCACATGAACTTTGTCATGTTTTATTTCAATATGGAAATCAAATTCTAAATATAAATAGCCTTTTTCTTGAATATCAAGAATGGAAGCAAATAACTTTGCACTTCATTTCTGTGTGCCTACTTTCATGTTACAAAAATCATTACTTAAACATAAGATTGAAAGTATACCAGAAGCTATACCTTATATAATAAACAACTATAACGTTACAGATAAAATTGCATTAAAAAAATTGATTCATTTTAGAAACCAGCTACAAATGGCAAAATTACAACAACTCAATTAATAATTCCAATTTTGGATACTTTTAAAAAAGGTTATCGGAAAATAGTGTGAAAAAAAGTTTAGAGTTCAATCCCTAAACTCTTTTAAAAAACAAAAAAGAGGATAGCACATAACTAGTATGTGTATCCTTTTTGTCCCACAATCGCGCCCGATTGCGGAAAAACTAATGTTTTTTCCTGCTATCATCAAGCTTTCTTGATAAATAAAAACATAATAAACCAGAAATCAAAGAAATTAGAAAAGGTACGATAGCAAGTATTGGCATTATAATTGTCCAATAAAGCAAATAGGCACTCACTGCAAATATAAACCAACTAACTATAAGCAAACAACTCGATAAAAATTCTTTCATTGCCACCAAATATATCGCATCCCTTATAGTCCACTGACTTATACTATACCGGTAATTATTATTCTAAATGAGTGTGAGTACCTTATTCAACAATGTGGCCCTATTCACAAAGAAAGAACGCAATTCTTATTCCTGAAATGCGCCCGATTGGAGAAAAGTGGGTTCAGCAATAATTCTTGTTTTTGACCATCAGATAATTGTTGAATTATAAAGACTTTGACATATATACACGGTTAAAGCCATCTTCTATCCGGCGATCTACTTCAATAAACCCGAACTTAGGGTAATACTTAAGATTTTCAGTCATTAACTCGTTAGTATATAAGCAAACCTCTTTTAAATTCGCTTTCCTAGCGGACTCAATACCGAATTCAATTAATTCACGTCCAATTCCTTGCCCTTGGAAACTCGGATGGACAGCCACATTCTTTATTAACAAGTAATTTGTCTTCGGTATTAGCATAATAAGGCCTTTTAATTCCTCCCTGTCTACAGCTACATGGACAAGACCTTTCAAAATAGGTTCAGTATAATCAGTTACCATAGGAGCAGGTTTTTTTCCCATTCTCTCAATGTACATGCCATAAGCCGCATCCACACATTCAGAAATAGCTTGCTTATGGCTAATTTTAGCGACTTGAATATTCACAAATAATCTACCTCCATGATTAAATATAGGTTAAGCACCATCAGCCCATCTGTTTATTCTAACTTTTGTATTGAAACGCCCTATTTCCTTTTCTTATTCCGTAAAATGGCCCGATTCATAAATAGTTACTATTTATAGATTAACCTTATATTTCTCAACTAATTGTTCACCTAATTTTAACACAAAAGATAATATTGAAGATATATTACATACAAAAAGGCATAACTTCTAAAAATATTTGCTGTAAAAATCATGTCTTAATTTTCCACTAAGATGAGCATAAATTCTTGTAGTCTCACTCTTTTCATGCCCTAGAAGACTTTGAATCACTTCTAAAGGAGCGCCGTTGTCAATCATATGTGTAGCATAACTGTGACGCAATTGGTGGGGATGAATCGTTTTTTTAATTCCAGCACGATTTGATATACGTTTAACAATGTATCTCAAAGTATCAATACTAAATTAATTATAATCCCTCACGATAATTCAAATACAAAAAAATAATCCCTACCCAAAATAAGATGGTAGGGTTTTTGATAGGGAACTATATAATTATAAATCAATTTTTTGTGCGTTTAAGGCTAAGATAAACACTGTCAAATAAGTCGTTCTACATGAAACAAATTCATATTCACTGGATTATTCCAGTATACGGTTAATTTCGAGCATTATAGCCCGCTGTTCTAGCTCAAGTAAATCAATAATTTTGATTAAATCAGGAATTGCTTGCTCTATTGTGTATACATTATCTTCCATCAAACCATAAGTGACTTTAACTAGTTTTTCCTCTATCTCAAAAAAAACAATTTTCGATTCAATTCATTAATTAATAAACATTCCTTCTTGCTATTTTTAACCACACTACCCCTCCTCTTTTACTAAACCTAATTCCTTACATGTACATATCTGTCGAGAAAAATGCCTAATAATCACCCTATTTTTCCTATTAAAAATGTTCCCTGCCAAAATTCAGTGTAAAAACAAAATTCCCTGCCAAAATTTTTTATTGGCAGGGTTTTTGGCAGGGAACTATATTATTTTTAATCAATTTGTCCGTTTTAGATTAGGTCAAATGCTGTTAAATCAGCGTCCTCTCACCAAATCAAGTTAGCCTCTTATTCCCACTCTAAGATTGCAGGTGACGCTAAAAGTCTGTCATACCAACGATTTTCGTACCTCCAAGTTACTTTGGCGGGGATTCTGGCGGAACTTATTTTTTTATTGCTTGATTGCCGTTAAATGAGATGCCTGTTTTGGCTGCGGTCTTTATTTTAATATTGCCTGTCATTTCTTCGGCGACGAGTTCATCTACTCCTGACCACATATGTGAGTAGTGTTTTAAAGTAATTTCCGGGCTGGAATGACCCATACGCTTTGATAGAATCAAAACAGAGATGTTAAATTCATTAATAAGATAAGATGCATGCGAGTGACGCAATCCTTTCGCCTGAATACGATGAACCTTCGCAAGTTTCGCAAAGCGTTGAATGATTCTAGCAATCGTCGATTTAATCATTGGTGTCCCATCATAACTGAAAATGAAATCGTCAATTCCCATTTTTGATTGCCGCTCTTTCCATTCCCTCAGCACTTGTATCGTATCTTCATCTAAAGAAATGATTCGCTTTCCATCATCTGTTTTTGTATAAGCCTTTCGTTTCCAATCACTTTTATTTTTTAAATACAAGGAATGATGGACCCGGAGACGTTTATTTTGAAAATCAACATCTTCCCACCATAAAGCTGTTCCTTCATTCACACGTATCCCAGTCATGAAATACGTCCATAACATCACAAAACATAAATGCTCATAAAAGTCATCTAGACAAATTACGGAAATAACCTTTTCAAACTCCGTTTTTGTCCAATATGGCACAACCGCTTTTCCTTTTGGGATTGCTTTCACTTTTTTAGAAATATTAATCTCTAGATATTGCATATCAACTGCCATATCCAAACTTTTACGAAACATACCAAATACTAAACTTGCATATGCTTGGGAATATTCAGCACCTTTATCGGAAAGTAACCAAGTTCGATAGCGTTGTACATCTTCTACAGTTAAGGAACGAAGTTCAATCATTGAAAAACGATCGCTCATGGTTTCTAAGATTCGTTTGCGAACATAAAAAGTACTTTCTTCTACCTCCGTTTCATAAGCGGGAATGTAGACAGTGTCCATAAATTGACCATATGTCATATGATAATTTCCATAACCGTTTGCTTTATGGTATTCATTTTTCACCCGTACCAATTCTTTATAAGCTTGTAAAGCGGAAGTGAACTTTCTTCCTTGTTGATTTGTACGCCCTTTTTTCCTAAGTCGCTTACCAGTAATGCGATCTGTTCCAAGCTCCGTTTCATAGAAGTATTGTCCCAAGCTATCAATATAAACACCAGCATATTTTGTTTTAGCCATGACTGCCTTCCTCCAATTCTAGTTCACACCCTAGAATCGATTCGACTGTCATTTTTGGTACACGCCCTAAGCGTTTATTATTATAAAATGGATACCCTTTTTGTACCATGATTTGTTTGGCTTGTCTAATAATTCGTATCGAAGTATATTTAGGATAACCAAGTTGAATTAAATCATCTTTTGTGATTAGTTCCTTCATTATAATATATACCTCCCTTTTCATTTACAGAGGGGAATACATACTAGAAACAACGATTATCTAATTCACTTAAAAAATCAGACGGCTGTTGGTACAGCTCCACGGGAATTTCACCCCTGCAAGTATTTCTTCCAGCCCTATTCATAGCTTGCGACGCTTTGAACGCTCGAACCATGACGATAGGGGAGTATCATTATCCGTACTGATGAGTTATCGACAACAATCCACCACGATTGCACTAGATTCGTAGATGATCGCTCGTTCCTTTTGGAAGTCATGGCGTATAAATCAGGTGGCTCATCATCAGTAGAACGTATCTGATTTTTTGTTATATACTGCACGGCGTTATCTTCCATGCTTTCTTTGTCAAAGAACACAGTATATGATTAATGAAAGGGAAAACCTAACCATTATTTCATCAAATCTTGAAAGCTAAAACAGATTGCATAAGCTTTGAACGTAAACGATCACGTGTATCTTCATCGATGCCCCAATAACTATTTCCGTGCTCATCTCGGAGCTTACGCATGGACAGACTTGTCATGTAGCTTCCATAATGCAGAACAACTACTTTCATTGCTTCTGGATCACCCTTATTTGCAGCTAAAATAGTTGGGTACGGCAATAAACCACGCTCGTTGTTTTCATATTAGAATTAATCATCCCATTCATCTGCATGTTCCTCCAAAAACCGTTTTAACCTTTTGAAAGAGCTTGTCCTCCTATACTGAACCGTACTACGTGGAATATCGAGTAGTTCAGCTATTTCTACATCCGATTTGTTAAAAAAGTAGTATAGTAGGACGGTCTTACGCTTTTCCTTTGGCAAAGTACGCAATGCTTCAGCAAGTAATTTTGGAGTAATTTTCTTTCCAGCCACTTGAAAACTTTGTCCTTCTTCTCCTTCATATTGCTTATCTAAGGTATAGAGTTGATTTCCTT
The DNA here is from genome assembly GCF_018333015.1 of Bacillus sp. J14TS2. Classification (NCBI taxonomy): domain Bacteria; kingdom Bacillati; phylum Bacillota; class Bacilli; order Caryophanales; family Bacillaceae; genus Bacillus; species Bacillus sp. J14TS2. Next base: position 26,995 of record NZ_BORE01000006.1, read on the forward strand.
CCTGTTGGTGTGAGATCAGAAAATGTCTTCTCCTTTGCTTGTTGTTGTCGTCTCTCGTTGTAAATATTGATTGCTTCATTCTTCAACACACGTTTACAAAAAGCATTAAATGCACAGCGAACTTGCCATTCGGTACGATCTGGCTCTATCATGCATATCCTCTCCCTTCGCAACCGCAAAGGTGGGTGATGATTTCCCCTTTCATAACCTTCAACAAGATTTTTTATAAAATGCCAAAAATATCAGTGATCTTATTTTTTAAAAAAATATAAGGCCCAACTGATAATCAACCAGTTGGGCCTAAAAATTGATATTTTTACTAGATGCTGTTTGTTGTGACATTACTGCTATAATGATTTCATAATTATCCAAGATGTTTTTGATATATCGTAGCTTAAAAAAAGCAAAATTAGTGTCCCCTTATGAAATCCTTTTTTAAAGGGAGAAACGGAGGTTTAGATTTTTTTAATCTCCATTTGATAAATTCACTACATTTAGTAAAGCCTTGTCCTCCTATATTACATACGATCATCAAACGCTTATCGCCAGCTTCGAATCGTTTCCAATATATTCTCTGTATAACTCCCTGCCCACTTTACAATTCTTTCCGCCAAACAGGATAACAATAACAATAAAATGATTCCTGCTATGCAAGCTACTATAGCACGTGGGAATGTATCAATCGCAATCATCAGAACTGTCATATCAAATAATCTATACAAATAAGGAGATAGAATCATCGCTATTGGCAGTAAATAACAGACAAAAGCAGCAATAAAAGTTAAGAAACCTAGAAGAAATCGTGGAAAAATCATAATTCCCACAGTAAACCAATTTCTTTTGTCTGAAACTTCCTTTGTCACTTTATCTTGTGGGCCCCACTTTAAGCTAGGAATATTGATGTGCGCATATTTTTCTGCTGCCTTTCGATCCAAATCCAGCAAAAAAGGAATCGTTCGAAAAACTCCTGCTAAAATCGGGATACCAACAACAGTAAAACCTACTCCAACGGAAAATATTACGCTTATTAAATAAAAAGCAAAGTATAAGAAACCAATAAAAAACCAGAGGAACAAATACACAAAATTTTTAACATTTGAGATAAGTAATTCCATATAAAAAACCACCTTGTCTTTTAATAACGGGATATCGTCAGATCCCTAACATCCCATGCGTATTTCATTATCCATACTTCACGTCATAAGGCATAGTGACATTTTGTCATTTGTTTTCATGACTGATATTCATAATGCCTTGTAGTAAAATAGTGATAATCACAACACTAAATAAGCGGGGTTCTATTATGTATGACATCATCAAAAAGTGGTACTGGTATGACTGGATGGTATTTGCTGTTCGCTCCATTTGGTTACTCTCTGTCCTAATCGGCTTATGGGAATTTCATAACGTTTTATCATTCCCGCTTTGGATTCTGTTTGGATTGCCCTTCATTGTCTTTTCAGTTCCATTTTTAATTCAGCAATTTTACAGGAGGTATTTCATCCTTACGGAAATTATCATTTCGGGTGGTTATTGCATTATTTTAGCTTTCCTTCTTCCTGATTCAATATGGCAGTTTATTCCGATTGCTTTTGTGATAGGTTTTTACAGTATCCAAAAGGTCTATATTTGGTCTGGGCCCTTAGCTATTGTAGTCATTCCCTTTACCATCGGGATCGTCACCGATCAATCTTTGACTGACACCGTTCTTCGTTTAATATCAAATTATGGTGTGGCATTTGGACTTGGATATGCTTTTCAGCTACTTGTGACCAATCATAAGCAAGGCTTACTCATACGTAAGCAAAACAGTGTGCTTGAACAATATGTGCACCAGGTGGAGCAACTCACATTACTGGAGGAACGGAATCGTTTATCACGGGAATTACATGATACAGTCGGTCATACCTTTACAACGATGATCATGGGGATGGAGTCGATCCGTTCTTCATTGACAGATGAAAAGGTTATACGCAAACTAAATGTTTTACTGAATGCGGCACATGACGGTTTAAAAGACATGCGAAAACTTGTACACCAGTTGGAACCGTCGACAGTGGAGCTACCCCTTATTCAAAATATAAAACAGTTAGTGGACAAATTTATGGAAAGTACGGATATCTCTGTAAAGTTTCGATGTTTTGGAGATGAATATAGCTTATCAAAGGAAGTTAAATTAACAATCATTCGTTGCATTCAGGAAGCATTAACAAACGCTGTTAGACATGGACGCGCAAGTGAAATCAGAGTATCTCTATATTTCGACAACTTAGAGTTACGCTTACAAGTTGAAGATAATGGCGTATTGAAACGAGAGAAAAAAATTGAGCTCGGTTTTGGCTTAGGTGCGATGAAAGAAAGACTGCAGGCTTTGCAAGGAAATTTATCCATACATACAGACAATATGGAAGAAACGGTGTTGATCTGTACCATTCCAAGAAACAGCGAAGCTAATACCGAGACGCTCAAGGTAATCTTAGTAGATGATCAACCTGCCATTTTGGATGGGTTGAAAACAACTTTAGAGAGTCACAATCAACTTGAAATTGTAGGTATAGCTGAATCTGGAGAGGATGCCTTATCATTATGTAGCCTAAACCAGCCCGATATCGTACTTATGGATGTAAATATGGCTAATATGAACGGAATAGAAGCGATGGAAGCGATAAAGGAAAAGAATTCCATGATCAAGGTAGTTATTCTCTCATCTTTTGAGAATATCGATCAAGCGGTAGAGGCACTGCAAAAAGGAGCAAATGGCTATTTACTTAAGTCTATTCAAGCAAAAGAGCTCATTGATACCCTTCATTTCATTCACCGTGGAGATACCATTATCTACCATGAAATTGCTAATCAGGTGTTTGAAAAATTGAAGGAGCAAAATGTTACAGGTGGTAAACATGCAAAAAATGATTATGGCCTGACATCTCGAGAAATTGAAATTATTCGCTATTTAGCTAAAGGTATGCGCTATAAAGCCATTGCTGCCAGACTTTTTCTATCGGAAGGTACAGTTAGGAACTATGCGTCTGAAATGTACGCGAAACTTGGTGTAAGCAACCGTGACCAAGCGATAGAAAAATGTTTGAGGGAAGGATTAATATCGAAATGAAGATAGACATAGGAAATTAGGAATATCCTTGGATAACCTTGGGTATTCCTATTTGATGATTAAAAAGTGGCTTACATTCGCCAAAGAACAAAGACAAATAATGCCAGTGCAATAAAACTTGAAATAGTCCGTACATGGTTCCAAGCTGTCCATTTTGAATAGTAATCTTTCCATTGCCCCAAACTTTCTGGGTCTGTGGCTATTACATTGGCTAATGCATCATTTAATGGAACATTGCATACCGCCGTGACCAGTAAGCTTCCCAGAAGATATAACAAACTGCCAGTAAATATATAAATGGCATTCGGATCTTGCCAATTTAATAATGAAAGAATCACAAGTATGATACAAACAAGAGATGTTCCCATGAATACAGTAAGGAATAGTCGATTTAGCACAGTGCTATTTATGGACTGCATGGCCGAAATTCCTTGCTCTGGAGGGAGCCGGTAGAGAGCCTTCATGACAAATGCCGAAAATGCAAAGAACAATCCTGCAATCAGCCCAGATCCCAGTGATGCACCAAAAATTAGAAAGGGAGTGAGTTTTTCGATCATATTTCATCCTCCTCTTCCTCATTTTGGCTAATGTTGATTGAAGGGCAATTCTTCCTCATTTCATGAACCAATTGTTTGTAATTACTACTTTCAAATACAACGTGATCAAATTCACATCCCTTCAATTGAAGCATAACGACTTCATTTTGGTTATGATAGGCTAAAAAGTATTTCTCATTTTCAATCATGAATATTCCAGCTTTATAGCCAGATGTTGTGATACCAGTTCTCTTAATAGCCGCAGTCCATGGAAAATGAAATTTCCCCACCCGAATTTCTTCAATCGAGGTGTAAGGGATTTTGATCTCCTTCCTCAAAGTTAAAACCGCTGTCCATCCCGAAATATTCAGTCGTAATTCACGATCACCCGCCACAACTTGAAAACTCATCTTGTATCCCCTCCAATTTATACAGCCAATCATCCATGGTTTATTTAACCAGTGACCCGATAAAGGAAATCACATTGAAGGCAATTCCTTTCGGGATAAATACGATGTTGCAAATATTAAGCAGAAAACAATAAGTAATACGGATACCGTCATTGTGATGAAAAAGTGAGGTAACACATTGCCTGAGGTTATAATGCTAACAGCTTGATTGGATAAATGCGCCGGATTTAGGATTTGAAATCCTCCCCCCAACAATGTAACAGTCTTCAAAAAGATGAGAATAAAAATAGACAGCAATGCAATGGCCGGTGTTCTAGACAATAAAGCGCCTATTACGATTACAAAGGTCAACATAAACAGGCACCAAATGTAATAAACCCCTATCCCTGCTATAATCCTAACCACGGAAACAGCTTGATATAAATAAAAAGTATAAAATACTGTTGTCAGAAATCCTAGGAAGATGGATCCTGCAATTATGACTGCATGCCCCACTAACTTACTTAGCAAATATTCAACAATTGTCGTATTGCGCGTTAGAATAAACGCTAACATGCCATTATTTTTATCTGATGCGATGATGCCCATCGTCGCCATTACAATCACGATTAAGCCCATTTGGTCAAATTGATCGGTTAAGGCACTTGCTAATACTTCACTAGCCGTTAACTCTGGTAATGAGATCGTCATTCCATCAGGCAGTCCACCAGCCATTTTTAAAATTTCTGGCAAATAAAAAGATGATAAAGGTTGCAGGATGCCCAAAAACATAAAAACAATGGGCAACCATAATAGTTTGTAACTTCTCCTTGCATCCAACCACTCTCTCTTTAACAGAACAGTGAAGTGTTTCATGATGACTTCACCATTCTTAAAAAGATTTCTTCCAAGCCTTCCTGTACCAATTCAAACTTTTGAATCGGAAGATGTAAATTTAAAATATTGCTCAACAGCCAGTCTCTTCCTTGCTCGATATTTTTCACTCGCACTTTGGCAGCATTTCCTGTTAGCTCAATGGATTCAACAATGTCCTCATTCACAAGCTGGTGTGTCCACTCGCTTAATCGAGGCGCCTGAATGATAAAGATTGGTTTTTGAGTCTGTTCCATTATTTGATGAATGGATCCGTTAACAAGTAATTGCCCTTTATTTATGATCAGCATCTTATCGCAAAGTTCTTCAGCATCATGCAAAATATGCGTTGAAAAAAGAATGGTCGATTTCTGTTTAATCACTTTAAGCAATTCCAATATATCCCTGCGTCCCAATGGATCCAATGCAGAAACCGGTTCATCCATAATCAGTAATTTTGGTTGATGGATAAGCGCTTGTGCAATCCCTAACCTCTGTTTCATTCCTCCCGAATAGGTGCCAATAAGCTGATTTTCTACCTCACCCAGTCCTACCAGCTCCAGCAATTCGTTGATTCTTCGTTCCAAAATCTCCCTCTCTATATTTGAAAGGCCCCCCATAAATGTGAGTAATTCTCTTCCCGTCATCCATGGATAAAAAGTAGGGTGTTGCGGTAAATACCCAATAAATTTACGCATTTGATCATGGCGTTTTCCGTTAAGCAAAATTTTTCCACCTGTAAGTTTGTTTATATCTAATATCATTTTAATAATCGTTGTTTTACCTGCTCCGTTAGGACCGAGAAGAGCCACACATTCTCCTTGATTAATATGAAAATCAACATTTTGAACGACTTCATGATTTCCGTACTTTTTTTGGAGTTGACTGACTTGAAGTAGGTGCATCTGAGCGTTGCCTCCTTCCTAAAACAAAATATAAAATGGGGCCGATGATGTTAACCAATATAATCACCGCACCCCAAAACCATTTATAATCCGCACTTTGATCTCTTTTTAATAAATCCCATAATGCCACAGAAAATAAGATCAGATGTAAGATTAAGATCGGCAAAAGTAATGGTAACCAAGCTCCAATTTCATCCATTCCAATGTGATAACCATAATGCATGTCAAAACCTCCCTACAATTCTTGTGAGTCTTGCGGAATAAACATGCTTGCAAAAATCCGAGTGGTTCGTTCAGGTGTTATCTCGTTGTGGACCACTTTCTCAATGGCTTGATGAATGGACTGGGTAAGCTCCTTAAATTCCTCATCTGACAGATGCAAAGGTACATACGCATAGCTAAATCCTTCTTGTTCATACTGTTCAGGGGATGTATTCTCCAAATAAGACGTTGCTAATTGAAGTAAATTACCGTGAAATACGGAAAAATGACGGATATGATCCTCCTGTGAGATCGTTTCAATTTCGTCTTCAGGAATTTGCAAGTTATCTATTTTGACTGAGAATTTGCGTTCTTCTGTTCCTTTCACCTTTTTTGTTTCAATCACTTCAATTAAATTTGCTTCGAGTAAAAGATTGATATGACGATATAACGTAGCTTGAGGAACATCACCAAGTATCTCGACAAGTTGAGCAATCGTCAGCGGTTTGTTTAGCAACAATTGCTGTACAATTCGCATCCGCACGGGATGAAGAAGTAAATCGGCATTTCCTTTCATTGGTTTATTACCTCCAAATTATTATCATTTTATAAAATGATAATAAAATATCAAAACTAGATTGTCAACTACCTTTTATATTGACTCTATAACTACTTCCCCTTCGCATAAAGGTACTTCGAATCCGTTTAGGTAAGATGTTAAAGTATCTTCGGTGATTGGAAAAGCTGCATTTGCATCAAATCTTTTACTCCGTACATCCAACCGTTTGCGAATAATTTCAGGACTAACTTTCAAATAAATAAGTTTCCACTCACCACCAGCTTCTTCAATTAGCTGTTTGTATCCATCTCGTTTGGCTTTTTGCCAAAAGCTAAAATCAATAACAACCTTTCGTTTATCCTGAATTAAACGTATCAATTGATTACGAAGCCTTCTTTCAGCTTCGACTTGATAATCGCCATATTTCTCAACAGGATAGTCTATTCCATATCGTCCATTAACCTTCCAAATCTCTTCATCAATCGAAAGACGTACAAACCCTTCTGTTTCCAAGCGTTGTGCGAATGTCGTCTTCCCTGAACCTGATACACCACACATCATAATAATTAATGGATTTGAAGTTATTTGTCTTAATATGCCCTTTACATTTTCTTCAAAATTCGACAATACGATCACTCCTTAATAAATTCACCTTTTTTCTCTATATAATCGGGTTACTTGAATTTTCTGCCATAAGTTTTGCAACAATGGATTTCCACTTGTCATTCGTTCAGTAATTAAATCGATTACTGAAATCCTCCCATTAGTTATTATTAAATAGTTTGTTCTCACGATTTAGATCTTGTTGATACAAGGGATCTATGTTTCCATGTTAAAAGCACTGTACCAGATAAAAAGGCTAATACTCCTACTATATAAGGGAAATAAGTGTTAATATCAAATAAAATCCCCCCTAATATAGGACCGACTACACTCCCTAGGCTTACATATGCATTATTCATACCCGCAATAAATCCTTGCTCATTTACAGCTAACTTGGATAGCACTGTATTGATAACTGGACGCAGGATGGAAGTCGCTGTGTAAAGCAAACATGTCAGCAATAAGATACTCCAAAAGCGTGTGGTGAACAAGAGAAATAAAAAACTTATGCCACCTGCGATCATTGTTCCGTTCATAACCTTCGATTCACCAAAAAGGGAAACAAATTTATTCGTTAATGTCAGTTGAACAATGACACTTACTAATGCTGATATTGTGATTACCATTGCAATATCTTTTGCCGTGTATCCGAATTGTTTGTCAACAAATAAGCCAAAAATTGCTTCAAATATATATAAAGATACACTATAAAGAAAGACCAATATCAACGGCACAACATAAGGTACCTGAACTGAGCGTAATAATTGCTGTATCATAGATTTGGTTGAAACAGTCTCTGCTTCCGCCATCTGTGTCTTTTTTTCTAAGGATTCAGGTAGTAAAAAAAATGACAGTAAAAAGGCAACAAAGGAGAGAACAGCCGCAAAATAAAAAGGAACAGATAAACCATACGCTGTCAAAAAACCGCCAATTCCAGGTCCAATGACAAAACCAAATGAGATGGACGCATTAAGGAAACTCAGGCCCTTAGTCCGTTCTTCTTCTGTCGTTATATCAATAATGCACGCCATCGCACCGGGAATTAAAAGTGAGACTGCGATACCCGTGAGAAACCTTCCCAAAAACAGCACCCAAAAATGAACAGAAAAAGCAAAAAACAATTGAGATAAAGTAAGACAAATTAAACCCATCACAATGATTCTTTTTCGACCATAGCGATCAGCAAAACGTCCAGCAACTGGAGATAAAAACAGTTGAATGATGCCGTATGTCGCAACTAGTAACCCCATCATTTGTCCGTTTGTATTGAATTTATCCATAAAGGCCGGTAATATCGGGATAATCAATCCAAATGCAGCCGTGGCGATAAACACACAAACCATTAAAATAAAGAGTGTATTTATCTTACTCGGTTTAGATATCAAATCATCACTCACCTTTTTTTAGATTTTGTTAAACTTTAATGTTAATAAAGTGTAAAATTCAAAGGAAACCTTCAAAATATGAGCTTCCATTATTTTTGTCAAAATAACACCCTCCGCTAGATTAAAATTAAATTTTTAAAACCATTAAATCTTCGTCAAAATACTTCCCGTTATCTTTTAAAGCATTCTTTTCTACTCCGTAATTTTGGAATCCTATGGATCTGTATAGATTCTTTGCAGGCTCATTATTGGATATCACTGTTAAATTAATTTGTTCCAAGCCGATGCAATCTTTTGCCTTTTTTAACAGTTCAAGCAGGAGCAACTTCCCTAATCCTTGTCCTCGCATTTCTGGCTTCACAAACATTCCGAAAACATTCCCTTTGTGAGCAGTTTTAAGACTACTTTCACGCACAAAAGTCACAATTCCCACTAATAAATTTCTATCCTCAAAAGCACCCAAGACAAATTTGTTATCGTTTGGTTTTAATCGTTCTGCTACAGTTTCAAGAGTGAATTTAGCCTCTCTCTCATAAGTTGAGCCAAATGCTTCAGGGTTGATTTTTAATGCACTTAAACGTAATTCTTGGTATAACTGAGCATCAGACTCATTTAAAATTCGTATAGTCAATAGCTTCTCCCCATTTCCTTTTCTCCACTTAATAATCATATTACTTCTTAAACTTGCATAGATGCTATTTCAAATACTAAAGTCGACCCCAATGTCAAGACAATACTTTTTTAAAAATAAGGTAGGTTAATAGATTGTGTCTTTGCCCTTTCACGGTTAAAGCGAGTACTTGCCTCACTGAAAATGGGAACCACTTTTTCGATGTTAGAGCCAGCCTTAGCGACAGCTACTTGCCATTGACCGCCGCGCCCGATTCTTAGCAGGCGATGGAAGTGGGCGGGGCCACATCAGCGAATACTTAGAATCAATTTGTCCGTGTTACCATCAAATGCAGGGTGAGCCTCTAGGCTTTATTTTTAGCCATCCTGCTTTACGTTTCACAACACGGACAAAAGCAAGGTCAATGGTGGTGGACAACCGGCGATCCACCTACCCGAAATAAATAGATACTGGTGTTTTATAGTTTAATGACTGATGGGGACGTTTGTGATTGTAAAAATCTATATAGTCCCTTATATTTTTCCTTGTTTCCCTTGGAGTCTCGTATTCTTTTAAGTACACCTCGTACTTTATGTTTCGCCAAAAACGTTCGATAATGATATTATCCAGTGCACGACCCTTTCCATCCATGCTGATTTGAATATTCTTTTCATTTAACAGATTAATATATTTTAGACTAGTAAAATGGCTTATTTTAATGTTTTTGTGCCATTTGAATAACATCTTTAAATTTCACTTTTCCGTTGTAATTCATGACGCCGTTCACGTAAATTCTACTTGCTAAGTGGTTAATGATTGCAATGCTAGCTAGAAGAATGACGATGGTAATGCCCATCTCCGCATAGCCCGCTTCGCCGGATACGATTCTTGAAAATGTCACAATCGGTGATGTAATTGGGATATAGGAGCTAACAACAACAAGTGTTGATGCAGGGTTAAAGATGGAGCTTATTCCGATAAAAAAAGCCACCATGATGCACATAATAATCGGGAAAGAAACTGAACCTAAGTCTTCCGTTCGGCTAACAACAGCACCGACTGCTGCATACCCAATCGCATATAATAGATAGCCGAGAATAAAATAAATGATAAAGGAAGCAACCACGATTCCAGTTAAGTTGCTTAGATCAATATCAAAGCCGAAAAATGAAAATTGTTTCCCACCAATCCAACCTAAGGAGTAACTTGCAAGAAAGCCTAGAAGCATGATAACAATTTGCACTAATCCCGTGACTAACTGTACAAGAATTTTTCCATACATCATATAGATCGGCTTTACTTTCGGTATCATGATTTCCATAACACGCGATGCCTTTTCGGCAGTAATGGTATTTGCAATCATTTGACCTTGACCGAGGATTAACATATACATTAGGATAACGAAAATATAAACGATCCCCACTGTTCCAGTCGTATCTTTTAATGCTTTGTTTTCTACTGGAACTGGTGTTACCAGTTTAGCCGCAACCTCCGGGTTAACGTTCGAATCCGCAATTGTTTTATTGATCCCTACTTGTTGGATTTTTTGAGTTAGGATGGCCACTAGCTCTTGATCAGCAAAAGATTTATACGTGTACGTCAATGCGGGTAAACCGTTCTTTTCTTTCATTTTGATAATGCCATCGATCTCCCCGTCTCTAACTTGTTTCTTTAATTGCGCCAGATCGCCTTCTTCTTGTAAAAACAGTTTTACCGAATTCAGGCCTTTATTTAGTTGATCGATATTTGTTTTGTAGGACGTTGGATTAATGAATGCGACTTCATCCTTTGACCCGTTCGACGAAAAATGACTAAAGCCAAAAATCCCAAGTACAATTACAATTGTAATTAGATTACCGAAGATAAATGACTTCGAAGTCAATCCTTCTTTCAAATGAAACTTAAAAACGGTCATAAATTTCCCCATATTATCCCACCTTTTCAATAAAGATTTCATTTAATGTCGGCTCTAACATCCTGAAATTGCGAATGGGGATCGAGCGTTCGTCGAATCGGTTGAGAAGTTGAATCGCTTCTTTATCATCCGTCACTTTCACGACGATGTCCGCTTGTCCTTTTTCAAAAGGTATTTTCCAATCATGAAGTGCAGCTTCAACAGCTTCACTGTTCGAAATCGTTAAATTACGGAAGCCGTAATCTTGTTTAATTTGATCCAATCTCCCTTTAACGATCGCTTCTCCTTTTCTCATTAAACAAATATGCTCGCAAAAGCTTTCAATTTGCTCCATTCGATGACTCGACAGAATGACGGTTTTTCCTGCTTTTATTTGCTCTTCAATGATCAAGGATAACAGATTGGCATTTACTGGGTCTAAACCACTGAATGGTTCGTCTAAAATAATCAATTCCGGATCGTGTAACAATGTTGCGATTAATTGAATTTTTTGCTGGTTTCCTTTTGATAATTCATTTGCTTTTTTTGTTTTATATTCGGTTATTTCAAGTTTTTCAAGCCAATGATCAATTGCCTCATCAACTTGTTTGCGGCTCATACCTTCAAGCTCACCAAAATAACGAAGTTGTGTGACAATCTTCGTTTTCGGATAAAGTCCCCTTTCTTCAGGAAGATAGCCGATTGAGACATTTGCCTGATCAAGCCTTTTTCCCTCCCACGTCATTTCCCCTTGATCTGGTGATAATAAGCATAGCAACATTTTAATTGTAGTTGTCTTGCCCGCTCCGTTTCTTCCAAGAAGTCCGAGTACCTCCCCCTTTTTCAAAGAGAAGCTAAGATTTTTAACAGCTTTCGTTTCCCCAAATGACTTACTTAATTGATAAATTTCTACCCCCATACATTGCACCTCTATTCTATAAATATTTTTTCTGATAATAAAAAGCTGCTTTCACAACTTCTCATGCATCACATTTTCGTCATGAGTTCTGCTGAGCGATCTGAATAAGATTGCCGCATGTATCGTCGAAGACAGCCATTATGACTTCCCCCATTTCTGTCGGTTCCATGGTAAACTTCACTTCAAGTTTCACTAATCGTTCGTACTCTTTTTGAACATCTTGAACCCCAAACATCGTTGTTGGAATGCCTTCGGCATATATCTTCTTTTGATACTCTTTCGCAGCTGAATAATAAATTGCAATGCGGATTTCAAACCTTTGGAGAGTTTGGTTACATGTTTGTTTTCATGTAAATTAAAATCAGTTAACAGTTCTTTTGCAAAATTCATATCGAAATTTGGATTGTAATAATCGCTAAAGCGTAACGCATCTTTTACCTTCCAAATCACACTGAATGGATGTTCCTCTTGCATATAACATAAATGATCAGATGTTTGATTACGATTATATGGATTAAATCCAAATAGAGTTATTTCACCTTGATCAGGTTTTAAATGGCCAGCTAACAGCTTCATTAAGGTTGTTTTCCCCGTGCCATTTCGCCCCCAAAGTCCAAGAATGATTGGATCACTCTCCAACAAATTCAAGCCATTTAGTATTTTGGTTGAATCATAACTGTAATGAACCTTATTGACTTTTATCATGATTGTTCCTCCATTTACATCTGAAAGTTTCCTGCCGATGAATTCCTTTATAGTACGTTGAATTCATTTCTCCTCCACAGTTTTCACATTGAAACAGACTGACATTCACCGAAATGGTGTGTACACATTTCATTTGACTCAGGAACATCAATTGGACCATTAATCGAACTGTTAAGGTTCCTTATCTAAATACATTAGATGATCTGCAAAATTCATGAATAATTTGTGCTTTTATCTCTTCAATGGGAAACTTCTGCGGATAGGTAGATATCATCAGCATGCTGCCTTGAAGCACGGACGAAAAATATAGCGACCGTTTCCTCGGCTCATTTATTCCCATTCTTTCAAATATTTCACATTGAAACTCAAATTGCCTGGCATTTTCTTCAATAATGAGATAACTGTATTTTATCAACTCTTCATCAGCTTCTGGCTGAGTTTGCAAATGAAGATAGAACCGATGAACTTTCGGATTTTGATAAATGTTATCAATGGCGCCATTGACTATATATTCAAGCTGTTCACTAGCAGTCTCTAAAGTGGTTGCTTCTTCCATGACTTCAACCACTTCTCTGATTCTTGTCTCTACCATTTCAGCAAGCAGCTCTTCTTTTCCTTTGTAATAGTTATAGAGCAAACCTTTCGAAATCCCCCCTTGTTTAGCTATATCGCTTATAGAAGTAGCGTAATATCCCTGCTTCATAAATAACTCCATAGCCGCAGCTCTAATTTTTTCTTTGGATGCTTGGCGAATACGATTATTCTCTTCTGGTGTACGTGGCATTTTAACTTCATTCCTCCATAAAAGCAGTGATTGCCTGATCTAACGCTTCAGAATGTGTCAGGGTCAAGATATGATCAGCATTTGGTATTTCAATAAAATTGATATTTGGAATTTTTCTAAAGTGTTCAAGAGCAAGAAAATTTTCAGGTAAATCCTTTTCGCCAATAATAAATAATGTTTTGGCTGTCAACTCTTCTAATCGGTCGATGGCAGGAGGATTGGGCCATATCATTTCAAAAGCAGGTCCACCCAACACTCGTTGAAACTGATCTTGAAGCATTTGCGTGGCAAGATTTCTTTGCGGACTATGAATAACGACTTGATACATTGGAGAATGCAGCATCAAATCTACCATCTTCTCCACATCCGGGGCAGCCCCCATCACCTTTTGCATTATTTGCTCATATTCTGTGTAACCTTGAAATCCTGATAAAGCAGGAGCAATTAAAACAAGGTTTGTGACTTTTTTCGGATAAGTTAAAGCGAATTCAGTTGCAATTTGCCCACCAATGGAATGACCGATGATGGTTGGCTTATCAAGCTCAAGCTCATCTATAAAAAACCGCATATCTTCCACATAGTTAACTTGGTCTTTCGGAGTTGGTGATTGACCAACACCTCGACCATCAACAGAAATTACTTGATAATGCTTAGCCAGTAGAGGTGCCAAGTAATTCCATTCCCGCAAATCAGTACCTCCACCATGGATCATAACAACTGGATGTCCAGCACCATTAATCTCATAGTACAAATCCATTAAAATCCCCCCATAAAATTCAAGTTTATCAACATTTTATCTTTGAATGAACATTTAGTCAATAAAAAAATAACCATTTACTTTCAAGATAATTGGTTATCTACACTTAGGAATTAGAAGATTTCAAATTGCACTTCATTAATTTACAAATGGATTCGATTGAACCCCTTACATAAAATCGCCGAACACCCTATGGTTCCTTAGCTGATCCATAATGAATTGGAAATCCTGTTTCTTTTATACGAGCTAGTGCATTTTTCAAGATCATCAACTTCAATTGAAAAATCAGGTACTGGTGTCCCGAACCCACCTTATGGAAAGAAACAGATTTAAACGTCTATTTTCTCATGCGAGCATAGGTTGGGAGTAGAATTTGGAGCAGTGCTTATTCCTGTTGTAGATGCCGCTTATAAAGGTATGCCGGAAGAACAGGTTTCTCATGGCATCAGTATTACGCGGATTGCTCAACAAGTAGGTGGAGCATTTGGAACTGCAGTGCTTGCCGCCAACTTACAGAGTCAATTGATTCATGGACCAATACTCGATGTTGCATCACGGGCCAATGCGTTCAATTATACTTTCTGGTGAACAATCGGATTTACCGCGTGTGCCATTATTCCGGGGGTTTTTCTTCCAGGGAACAGACGGAAATCGTTGTCTTTTTTTGGGATGAAAAGATTGTTAAAAGGAACTAGTAGTGTTTAATCACATGAACCCAAAAATAGTTGGTATGACCGACCATAAATGGTTGACCATAAAATATGGAGATAGAAAACCTGTAAAGTATATTTTTTGGGCTTACCAACTAAAGTGTGTAAATTATTCGGGTAATCGGATTTTAGTCTGGAAACTTATTTTTATTTAATTAATGATCATAAAGCACTAATTCGGATTATCATGTAGAAAAATATATTTACTGAAACATAATATTTTTGGGAGTAGAAATTATTTGCGGGGTTTTCTGGTGAAATTATTACATTAACCCTAATGAATTGCTAACTTAACCACATTCTTTCTCATTAGAATGTGGATTTTTTATGACTGGTCGTCCCATATTTACAAGATAATTTACATAACTAAAAAACAAAAATATTAATATAAAGGGTTTAAACTATACACTTGTGTCGGTATAATCTATAATATAAAACGACATAAGTGTATAGTTTATTGCATACCCTTTGTCAATCATTATGAAGGTGGCTTTATGGCACCAAAAGTTAGCGAAGAATATAAAAAAGAGAGAAAAAGAGAATTGATAGAAGCAGCCAAGAAGGTGTTTATCGAGAAAGGATTTGTTCGCACATCTATGCAAGATATTATGGACAAAGCTGGAATATCCAGAGGTGCATTTTATAGTTACTTCGATAATATTGATCACGTTTTTATCGAAGTCTTAAAATATGATGACCAAAAAGACATTCAATATTTTGTACCATTTGATGAAGGTCCACTATGGCCACAATTAAAAAAATGGGTTGAAGCACAGCAATTTTATATTGAGGCAATTGAGCAAACACTGCTCTATGCAAAGGCGGAATTCTTTTTATCATCTAATTACGCAAACAATAAAGATAATTTTCCTTACGTTTCTGAACGCTACAATCGAACTACTAAAGCTATAGAAGAAGTATTAAACGAAGGTATGCGTAAAGGAGAATTTAGACCTCAACAACCTATTCGTTCTATTGCGAGGTATCTCATATCATTTATAAACGGTTTAATGTTGGACACGTATCAATTGGGACATGAACAAACAAAAGTAAAGAGTCAATTATCCGTCTTACTTTTCTCTTTAGAAAAATTAATTAATCCAATATCCGCAAAATAAGGAGTGATCGTTATGTTGTTTGAATCATCAAGAGTGAGATTAAGAAAGATGACAAAGGAAGATACAGAACTTTATCACAAGTGGAGAAATGATATGGAAGTTATGCATTCCACCAACCCATCTTTAGATGTTTATCCGATGGAAGCAACTGAAGAATTTGTAGATAATGTTATTTTGGGGTCTCATACAGCCAAAAGCTACATTATGATTGAAAAAGGAAATGAATTTCCAATTGGCATTGTATCATTAATCAACATTGATTATAAAAATAGAAATGCTGAATGTATTATTGATATCGGGGAAAAGGAATATTGGGGAAAAGGCTATGGTTCAGAGGGTTTGAAATTACTGTTGGATTATGTTTTTTATGAAATGAACCTCCATCGAGTTTCCCTTAAAGTATTTTCATTTAATGATAGAGCTATTCGTTTGTACACTAAAATCGGTTTTCAGGAGGAAGGAAATAGTAGACAAAGTCTATTTAGAAATGGTGAATGGCATGACATCATTCATATGGGGCTTTTACAAATGAATACCTTGAAAAGCAAGTAAGAAATGTATAAATATGATTATTTTTATCCTTTGTAAGGTGGGGTTATATGGAAGTACAAAGAAATGACAAGCAATTTAGTGTGATTCCTATTATGATATCTTTGTTGCTGGCGGGATTTATAGGTTTATTTTTCGAAACAGCCTTAAATATGGCTTTTAGTGATTTACAGCAGGTGTTTCAAATAAATGCATCTACCGTTCAGTGGTTAACAACTGGCTACCTTTTAACCATTGGCGTTTTAGTACCTATTTCGGCACTTTTAATCCAATGGTTTTCAACAAGAAAGCTATTTATAACTTCAGTAGTATTTTCTATTTTAGGTTCAATAAGTGCTGCACTTGCTCCAAATTTTAGTTTGTTATTAATAGGGAGAATGCTTCAAGCTATTGGTACAGGAATACTCCTTCCATTAATGTATAATGTTGTTTTAGTAATTATTCCTCCCAAAAAGAGGGGGACGGCTATGGGGTTAATAGGATTAGTAATGATGACATCCCTTGCACTTGGTCCTGCAATTTCTGGGCTGGTGGTTGAAACCCTAAGTTAACATTGGTTATTTTGGTTAGCAATTCCCTTCTATGTAAGTGCCCTGTTGTGTAGTGTGTTCTATATGCAAAATGTTTCTACAATAACCAAGCCAAAAATCGATTTATTGTCTATTCTTCTATCTACAGTTGGGTTTGGGGGAATAGTATATGGTTTTAGTGGTGTAGGGCAAACAGAAGGTACATCAATTGCCATAGTGACTATAATCATTGGTATTTTATCATTATTACTATTCTCTATTAGACAGTTCTCCATTAAATCCCCTATTGTCAATTTGAAGGCTTTCAAACAGCCGATGTTTGCATTAGGTACTCTGACTGTGGTAGTTAATACGATTATTATTTTAACAGCTAATCTTCTTCTACCTATTTATCTTCAAGACGGTATGGGCTACACCGCTTTGGTGGCAGGGCTAATTTTACTTCCTGGTGGAATCTTGAATGGGATTATGTCACCTATCACTGGTCGATTATTTGATCGATTTGGTCCAAGATGGTTAGTGATTTCTGGTTTTTTCATAGCCTTTGTTGTACTTTGGATTTTCTCCAATGTTGAATCGAGCACATCTGTTGAAGTAATAATCACACAGTATATGTGTTTGATGCTTGGAACCTCAATGGTTATGATGCCAGTGCAAACTAATGGATTAAATCAATTGGATACAGAGCTATATCCACATGGTTCTGCAATAATAAATACAATGCAGCAAGTGGCAGGTGCCATTGGAACGGCTACAGCTGCAACAATGATGACAATGGGACAACAAAATTATTTATCTGGCATCACCGACCCGACAAAACCTGAAAATATAGTGGTTTCTCTCACATCAGGAGTACAAAATGCTTTTATTTTTGCAATGGTGGTGTCGATTATTGGATTAGTTTTAGCATTCTTTATCAAACGTGTAAAAGTTGAGGACTGAACACAAAAACAGCATTACTCTAATCAAGAAGTAATGCTGTTTTTGTTTATTGTCTTAAAATATGTTGCAAAAGGAAAATGAAATAATGACATCTAATATGCTTAACCTACCAAATTTTAAAATTATTGATATGGATGAGAGTGAATTTGATTATAGATTCTTAGTTGAGACCATTTTACCGCCTCCCTCCTACTGCCCAAAATGTGGTACTGTTGCAAACTTATATAAGCACGGTAAAAAGAAGCAGTTATTTTTCGACCTACCAATGCACGCTAAACGTGTTGGAATTTATATAAAACCCAGCGTTATAAATGTCGAGAGTGCGACTTATAGATTGGATTCAAGAAGCCGTTTGAGAAGGTCATTTCTAAGATTTATGTAGATAATTTTTATGAACATTTATGTTTTGTAATGTTGTGGACGTATTTCATGACAGGAGTATGCGTGAATGAATGAGGGAACCGCATTATGGTGGGAAGATGTCGATTTTAAAAATAAACGACTACGCATCCATCATTCCTTGTATATTAAGAATAAAACCACTTGGACACGTAAAAATTATACAAAAACAGAAGATGGTAAACGCATTATCTCTTTAGACGATGATACCATCCAAATTTTAAAAGAGTGGAAAGCACGACGTTTACCAGTAATGCGGTCTGTACCGAGTTCAGTCTCATAATAAAATTGTCCCGCTTTGTCTACATGTACACCTTTATATTTTGTCCTAGCCATGACTAGTTTTCCTCCAATTCTAGTTCACAACCTAGAATCGACTCGACTGTCATTTTTGGTACACGCCCTAAGCGTTTATTATTATAAAATGGATACCCTTGTTGTACCATCATTTGCTTTGCTTGTCTAATAATTCGTATGGAAGTATATTTGGGATATCCAAGCTGAATTAAATCATCCTTTGTAATCAGTTCCTTCATTAATATATGCCCCTCCTTCATCGGCAATAGAGGAATACATATCTATGAGACAACGATTCACAAATCTAGCTAGCTATTTCAAAAACTCTTTAAAAAATCAGACGGCTGTTGGTACAGCTCCACGGGAATTTCACCCCTGCAAGTATTTCTTCCAGCCCTACTCATAGCTTGTGACGCTTTGAACGCTCGAACCACGACGATAGGGGAGTATCATTATCCTAACTGATGGGTTATCGCCAGCAATCCACCACGATTGCATTAGACTCATAGATTATCGCTCGTTTCTTACAAAAGTCATGGCGCAAGAATCAGGTGGCTCATCATCAGTAGAACGTATCTGATTTTTTGTTATATACTGCACGGCGTTATCTTCCGTGCTTTCTTTGTCAAAGAACAACATATGATTAATGAAAGGGAAAACCCAACTATTCTTAATTTAAATCTTGAAAGCTAAAACAGACTGCATAAGCTTTGTCCGCAAGCGATCACGTGTATCTTCGTTGATGCCCCAATAGGTGTTTCCATGCTCATCCCGGATCTTACACATGGACAAGCTTGTCATATAGTTTTCATAATGCAGAACAACTACCTTCATTGCTTCGGCTTCACCCTTGTTTGCAGCTAAAATGATTGGATACGGCAACAAGCCACGCTCGCTATTTTCCGTATTTGTATTAATCATCCCATTCATCTGCACGCCCCTCCAAAAACCGTTTTAATAGTTCAAAAGAGCTTGTCCTTCTATACTGTACGGTGCTGCGTGGAATATCGAGTAGTTGACCTATTTCCACGTCAGACATATTAAAGAAATAGTATAGTAGGACGGCGATACGCTTTTCGTCTGGCAAAGTATGCATGGCTTCAGCAAGGAGTTTTGGTGTAATTCTCTTTCCTCTCACTTGAAAATCTTGTGTTTCACCCTCATAATAATTATCTATGGTATAGAGTTGATTTTCCTCTTGTAGTGTGAGGTCAGAAAACGTCATTTCCTTTGATTGTCGTTGCCGCATTTCATTATAAATATTGATTGTTTCATTCTTCAATACTCGTTTGCAAAAGCCGTTAAAAGCACAGCGTATTTGCCATTGGGTACGATTAGGTTCCATGCATTCATCTCCCTTCGCAACTGCAAAGGCGGGTGACGATTTCCCCTTTCATAACCATCAACAAGCGTTTTTACAAAATGCCAAAAATATCAGCAATTTAAAAAAAACCTAGTAAGCTATAAAAAAATCCCAACTAAACATAGCTAGTTGGGCATAAAAATTTAAACATCCTATTGGATATTACCTTGCCTATTTGAAAGGGAAATGGAGAGAAAAAAAGAAAATAAACCAACCAAGGTAATAAACCCTGCAAACCAACTTAGTGAGGTATAGGAATAATGATTGCTAATGATTAATCCTCCCATTGCTGATCCTAAGGCAATACCTAATTGCATGAAAGATGTATTAACCGCAATAATCATATCCGCTAATTTTGGAGCCAAAGATCTAAGATATGTTTGATTCGCGGGAGTCGTCGCCCAGCCAGAAGCACTCCATGCCATCATGATCAGAAATAAAAAAATAGGATGTTCCCCAACCAGCGGAAGTAAAAACAATGTAAGTGTCCTACTACCTATCGTTACAAATAACGTCTTCTTGACACCCCACTTATCTACGCTATAACCACCTATATAACTTCCTAGAATACCAAATATGCCTAAAACAAAGAATGCGATTGTAATTTCTTCCATATTAAAACCAGCCAGATGATGCAAGAAGGGTGTGAAATACGTATACAGAGAAAATTGGCCAATAAATACGAACGCACTTACCAATTGACCCGTAACCATTATGGGTTTTCGTAAGATAGAAAACTGTGTTTTTAGCGGTACTGGATCCTCTCCTTTTACTTTCTGAGTAAATAGCCAAATTCCTAACACAGGAAGAAGAGTAACAAGCGCCACAAAAGTGAACGTCATTCTCCATCCAAATGCTTCTCCTACAACTGTTCCTAAAGGTACCCCTAAAACCAATGAAGAGCTAAATCCCATAACCGTTGTCCCGATTGCTTTCCCTGCTTTTGCGGGAGGGACTAGTTTGGCAGCAAATGCAATAGAAGACACGCTAAATATCCCGGCACTAATTGCAGCAATAATTCTTGAGATCATAAGAAAGATATAATTTGGACTAATGGCTGCAATGACGTTACTGAGGATAAAAACGAATAACGAGAGTAATAACAGCTTTTTCCTCTCTATGTGGGAGGTTAACAAGATAAGAACAGGTGTACCTATTGCGTAAATAACAGCATAAATCGTCACGAGTTGTCCTGTAGCTGTGACCGAAACTCCGAGGTCAACTGATATCAGTTTCAAAACTCCAGCAAAAACTAACTCAACTGTCCCAACAACAAACATTCCTATAGCAAGCATCCAAATGCCCAGATTTGTTTTGGAATCAATCCTTTTGTTGTTCTCCACAATATCTCTCCTTTTTTGACCTTTCGGTCTAATATAATCGTAAATAATTCAGTAAAAACAGCTATTATAGACTGATCGGTCCAAAAAAATCATAAAAAGAAAAGGGTCGGCAATAGGTTAGTCTAAGATCGAGAGTGTAATTTTAACAATATCATTTAAAACAACGGGATTGGAAGTAGATTTAGAGGCAATAAACAAACTATATCGAGCTTGGTTCAGGAATCGGGCAAGTGCCATAATATCATCGTGCCGCTCACTTAATTCACCTTCTTTTTGTGCGCGGATTAATGCTTGATAAAATGCGGACACTTCATGTTCCATATTCGTTTCAATCAATCTTGAAATTTCCTGATCATGCGGCGCCAATTCTACTGCCGTATTTATCATAAAGCATCCTTTTTTTCGTTCTTCATCAATGAGAAATTTTACTAAATCGTAAAAAACAGCCTTTATGGATTTCTTTGGTGAGTCATATCTTTCAAGTGCATCATTTAGAAAAGTTATCTTCTGATCGGCATAATGTTTTAAAGAGGCTAGAAATAAGTCGTGTTTATTTCCATAGGTATCATACATACTTTGCTTAGCGATTCCCAAATGTTTCAGTAGTTCTTGAAGGGAAGTACCCTCATAGCCCCGATACCAAAAGAATTCCATTGCTTTACTAAGAACCTTTGCTTTATCAAATTCTTTATGTCGTGCCATGTGCCTTTTCCCCCTTTCTTTTAAAAGAATAACATTTTCAGAATGAATGGTCAAAAATTATAAGGACCTCTTCCTTCCTTTTAAACGACTACCTGCTAGCAGAGGTGGTCGTTTAATTTGGATCCCGCACTCGAATGTCCATGAGTAGATTCCGCTTGTAAGGCCTCGTTTCATAATGGAAAATCATTCATTTAGCGTACATAAATATGGGCAGTTTTATTTATTGACAAATTCTAGTTATTAAAGATATCATTTAAACATAAATATTAAAAAAATTGAAATTAATCACTCTGGAAGGAAAACTTTTCTGTGAGCAACTCGCCCAGTTCATATCGTAATGTCGATGTTAGGTAGTGATGAACGTTATGTTGATATTCTTATGTATAAACAAGTGCCCCCCTTTATTTGCAAGCTATACATGCTAAACCAAATAAAGGAGGATTCTTATTATTATGAACATGAATCGATCGATGGTTATGATTTCCATCTTTGTCGCTACTTTTTTAGCGGCTGCAGAGTCATCGATTGTTACAACGGCCATGCCTAAAATTGTAGGTTCCCTTCAAGGGATTGAGCTTATGAATGGGGTATTTACGGTTTATTTGCTGGCCTCTACCGTTACTGTATTAATATTCGGCAAGCTGTCCGATTTGTACGGAAGGAAGCTTATTTTCGCCGTTGGCGCTGCTATTTTCTTGATCGGTTCTGCCCTGTGCGGTCTAGCCCAAACGATGGAGCAATTGATTGCATTCCGGCTTATTCAAGGAATCGGTGCTGGTGCTATTTTGCCGGTCACACAGACTATCATTGCGGATATTTATCCCGCAGAAGATAAACGGGCTCAGATGATTGGGCTTACGGCTTTCGTTTGGGGAGGATCGGGTGTGATTGGGCCTCTGCTCGGCGGTTTCTTCGTCGATTATGTCTCCTGGCATTGGATTTTCTTTTTCAATATTCCCTTTGGTCTGGCGGCCATCCTTCTCATGGTGATGTTTCTACAAGAGAAGATTGAGAAAAGCAAAAAAACAATTGATTATTTGGGCATCCTTACCTTCTCCTTAAGCATGCTATCTTTATTATATGCTGTTCAGAAGGGGGGAGAGGGGCATTGGCTATCGGGGCCGGTCCTTTGGTGTATGGCCGCTTTTGTCGTGTTGATGGTGTTATTTTTATGGATAGAAACGAAAGCAAAGGAACCGATCTTACCCTTGTACATGTTTCGGGAGCTTAAAATCTTGTCAGCCAACTTCATTCAATTTCTCGTGAATGCGATCATGATGGGAACGTTAGTGTATATGCCGATGTGGTTCCAAGGAGGATTGGGAACGGGAGCAATGGAAGCGGGACTAATGCTTGCTCCCCTAGCGATTTTCTGGGCATTCGGTTCCTACCTATGCGGGAAAATGCTTGTGCAACAAGGGATAAGAGTAACCTCATTCACAGGAAATATGATCCTGATTCTATGCGGATCGTGGCTGGCAGCGATGCAATTAACGAGCAGTTCGTATGGCTTTTACTTGATTTCCGCATTTCTCGGCATTAGTTTTGGCATCACCGTGACCTTGTATACCGTTGTCGTTCAATCCGCAGTCGATTCTTCCTTAAGCGGAGTGGCAACAGCGACCAATTCGCTTTTTCGCTCGTTAGGACAAATGTTGGGAGCTTCTGTGTTCGGCAGCTACTTTAACTCCCGGATTGTTCATCACATGGCGACCGAAAACTTGGAAAGCGGGGATATCAATCAAATGAACAGATTGATCAACGCATCAGGCACCGATCAGCTTCCCCCTTCGATGCTTTCACAATTGCGGGATATTCTAGTTTCCAGTATCCATGATGTTTTTATCGTGTTTCTGGGTTAGCAATAGTATGTGTGTTAGCGACGCTGTTATTGCCGAAATCCAATCATAGCAAAGCGAATAGTGTTACCAAGTCCCAATAAGCAGTTTCGAATGAGGTCAACCTGGAATGGGATTGCAGGTTGACCTTTTTAAATAAATAATGCTTGTCCATGATTCACCTAATACGGCACCAATTTAAATGAGAATGACATTCCATGCAACGGTGCCGATCATCGTAATTTTTGGCTCTTCGCTATTTAATTTTGAAAAGGCAACTTTCTAGAGGTTGATCATTTACGTGATATGCCAGCGTTACAACACCTTGTTCCTAAAGGACAAAAACCAATAGGGACAAGGGAATGGGTTCAATTACTCGCTCCACATTCACCACCTGTAACATAATCATTGATGGATTCTGGGATATCAGATTAAATACTAAATAGCGAGGAAGCAGGAAAGATTAATTTACTTAATTTCGTATAAGATGGAGGAAAATGTGCTAAATTTAGAGGAATTAACTATTGAACAGTTGCAGAAATAGCCGATGTGTTATACGGGAAGCTAGAAAAGGAAGCTATCTTATAAGTAGGGGTAATACCAACGTAGCTGACACCACACGCAGAGAGGCCATCTAGATGGCCTCTTAAAAAACATGCGATTAGAAAGCACAGTGAACTGTAATGGGAGGGATGGATTTGAGGGCAGATATAAGTAATTGGATGCCACTAACTGTGTCGGAAATAAATGAAATATTTTCTGTCATTCCGGTACGTTGGTGTATTGCCGGGGGCTGGGCAATAGACTTGCATTTAGGTGAACAAACTAGAGAGCATAGTGATATTGATGTTATTATTACTCGTAAAGAGCAATTAACCGCTTATCAGTATTTAAATCGTGATTGGATCTTATACAGGGCTGAGGATGGCAAGCTTAGTCTTTGGGAAGACAGAGAGTATTTGAATTCGACAAATGATGTATGGGTTAGTAAGAGCGACGAGTCGCCTTGGGCTTTTCAACTTATGATCATTGATACAGAAGAAAATTTTTGGATTTATAAGAGAGATAAATCAATTAGAAGATCAATGACTGAAATTATTTTGAAAACAGCTGAAGGTATACCTTATTTGAGACCCGAAATCCAACTTCTCCATAAAGCGGGCGGATCGAAAGTACGGGAGAAGGATTATAATGATTTCAAAACAATACTGCCGTCACTTCTGCAACAAGAAAAAGCATGGCTGAAATCTTCTTTAAAACGGCAATTTCCGGAAGGACATGACTGGGTCGAATATTTGTAAAATATTTAAGCTTGTGTTGCTCTACGGATTACCGGATTTTATGAGCGACATAGCTTCAAGATATTCATTTAGTTTAAATTGGGTAAAAAATTAGCATATCATAATAATGAAAATGTTATGATTTTTATGGAAGAAAGGTGGAGTGACAACATGTTTTCCTTTATTGTCGTTGTGTTTCTTTTATTTTTAGTCCCAGGTCCTGCGGTGATTATTACAATTTCTCAAACGATAAAAAGCGGGAGAAAAAATGGTATTATGACTGCTTGTGGAATCGCCTTAGGGGATAGTATTCACGTGTTGTTCGCTGTTTTAGGGTTATCAGCGATATTATTAAGTTCTGCTCTAGCATTTGAAATCGTAAAATATATCGGAGCTCTTTATTTATTTTACTTAGGGATTCAAATGTTACTTACAAAGACCAAACAAAAAGAAAAAACAAACCTTGAACAAACGTCTGTGAGTATAGATAAAAGCTCGAGTTGGAAATCAATTAAACAAGGCTTTTTAGCGGAAATATTGAATCCTAAAACAGCATTATTCTTTTTAGCATTTTTACCTCAATTTATCCAAAATGACGGAAATAGTGTGACATTACAACTTTTTGTTTTAGGTATTGTATTTGTGCTAATGAGTATTTCCTACACATCTGTTTTGGTCTATTGTGCAAGTTTCATTGGAGCAAAAATTTTCAAAACATCAGGTGTTTTTTCTAATAAAATCGAAAAAATTGTCGGATTGATTTATATTGGATTAGGTATACGTTTAGCCTTTCAAACTCAAGAATAGATGGCGAATACAACTATTCGTTTCCCAATGATTCCTATAAAATTATAGAATGAAAGAAAACGCTGATTTTTAAAAAACCTTAGTAACCATCTATCAGTGTAACAGACAGATGGTTACTTTACTTCCAAATCAACAAACCCCATTTTCGGGGAGTACCAGCGAAGCTGACATCACCCGCAATAAGGAAATGTCAAGGTTATAATACATTATTTAAGTTAAATACTTCCAATAGGGGTACAACCAACATTTTGTTACGTGGTAGGAAAACATGTAAACGGTCCGCATGTGGTGCTTTCAATGTCACTAATCTGATTGTGATTAAGCTATACGGTGTTGTCACCACAGCCCTTGCTATACTTCCCCAATAAAAACGTATTTTTGTAAAGATTACTCAAACATGATCATCTTATTCCCCGCTCCAGCGGAAAAACCGTGAGGACAAAATGATAGATATAATGGCGACTCCAAGGAGGACCCCTACATCCACCCCATTCTCCCAAATCGGTGTGAAGTTCCATGTTTGCCTTATTAAATCAATGACGTAGTAAAGTGGAAGGAAGTGGGCGATAACACGTAATGCATTTGGCATCCATTCAATCGGAAAGGTAGCTCCCGATAGAAAAATCATTAAATTCAAGGCAAGTGAACTGATGGCTGAGGCAGTCCGAACGTTTTTGGCAATGGAATTGATCAACAGTCCGAACGAGAAGAAGGCAACTAGGCTTAATAGGATGGCCAACAAGGTACTTCCCACATATTTCGGTATATGCAAATTAAAGACGAGGTATCCAAAAATAAGAATAATTCCGGCGCTGATGGTAAAAATGACGGTTCCCTGCATGGTTTGCGCCGTTAACACCATCCAGGGCCGCACGGTTGTGACCTGATAGCGTCGCAAAATGCCTTTTTCACGATAGTTGGCCATCACCGTTCCGATTCCGAAAAACGCAGTGGTCAAGATGTTCACGGCAATCCAGGACGGGATGTAAGCATTGCTATAAGTCATCCCACCGATTTTTGCGCTTCCGAACATCTCTCCGAATAGCCAGATCATCAGAACCGGAAACAAAAAGGTCCAGAACACGGCCATTTTTTCTCGAAAAAATAACTTTGTTTCCATTACCGACAGTTTCACAATTTTATTCATGCTGATCGCTCCTTTAACAGGCGGACAAACAAATCATCCAGCGTGCCTCGCTCGAAACGGAATGCGGCCACTTTCCAACCGCGTTCTTCACATTCTTTTAAAACCAGGTAGGCAGAACGCTGGAGATTATCCGTTTGAATTCTCACCCGATCCGCGGATTTCTCCACATGAATCACGCTGGGCAGGGCGATCAATACATCGGGATCCACATCGAAACTCTCAAATGCTAGGTAGTTTGTCGCCAGGTCTTCAAGCAACACATTTGGTTTTCCAAGTGCCCGGATTCGGCCATCGTACACCATGGCGATCCGATCACAAAGTTTTTCGGCTTCTTCCATATAATGCGTTGTGACTAGGATGGTGGTTCCTTGTTCCTTCAGGGTATGGATGACTTCCCACAACTCGCGGCGTGCTTGCGGATCAAGCCCCATGCTCGGTTCATCCAAAAACACGATTTCGGGTTGATGCAAAACAGATAAAGCGAGCGTTACCCGTTGTTTCCAGCCACCGGAAAGATCCTTGAAATACGAATTGAGTTTGTCTTTCAAATGTAACTGTTCAATGATGCCCTTCATTTCTTGATCTGTGTTGTAAAAAGAGGCAAACAAATTCAACGCTTCTTTGACCTTCATTAACTCCTGAATGGATGTGGCCTGAAACTGCACCCCGATTTTTTTATTTAATTGATAGCGGTTGGATTCCTTGCCGGGGTCAAAGCTAAGTACGTGCACGTTTCCGGAATCTCTTTTCCGCAGTCCTTCCAGGATCTCAATGGTTGTGGTCTTACCGGCCCCGTTCGGACCGATGATACCGAATATTTCGCCTTTTTCGACTGTAAAAGAAATCCCCTGTACGGCTCGAGTTTCACCGTATTGTTTAGTTAAGCCTTCAACTTCAATGACATGTGTCACTTTTTTCTCCTTCTCTCATAAATAAATTTTTATTCTTCAGTCTTGCATCATAAAATCAGTTTTGTTTTACAAAAATGGTTCTTCCGGCAGCCACCCTTTTTTTTCGGCAATGGCGACGGCATCCATCCGGTTTCTCGCTTCCAGCTTCTGAATAATTTCGGAGATGTAGTTACGGATCGTAGCTGGAGAGAGATAGAGATTATTACTGATTTCTTTAACCGAATTTCCCTTCTTCAGGTGCAACAATATCTCGGATTCTCGTTTCGTGAGTGGGTTGATTTCTTCCATCATGGAAAAAGTTAGGTGCGGGCTAAAGACGCGCTTGCCCGCGTGAATTTTTCGCAGTGCTTCTGCCAATTCGGACACGGGCGTATCTTTTAGCAAATAACCCATTACTCCGGCCTTCACGGCACGTTGCAGGTACCCGCTTCGGGCGAAGGTGGTTACGATGGCGACCCGGCATTCACTGCCTTCATCCCTCAACTTTTCCGCTGCCTCTAGTCCGCTTAACAATGGCATCTCTATATCAAGCACGGCAATATCGGGGGTTTTTTCCTGAATCAGCCGGAGAGCCTGTTCACCGTTGTTGGCTTCCCCAACAATTTCAATATCTTCTTCCAGGGCAAGCAACTGGCTGACCGCACCCCGTAGCATTCCCTGATCTTCCGCAATGACAATTCTCATTGGATTTCCTCCTTCGTGATCGCCGGTTTCTTGACTTTCGGCACGATGATTGTGATTTTTGTCCCTTTTGTTTCCCCGGTTGTCATTTCAAGTTTTCCCTCGATAAGCAATAACCGTTCTTTCATGCCCAACAGGCCGCTGCCGAACCGGTCGTGATTTTCCTTCGCAATGCCAACTCCGTCATCCTCCACCTGAAGAATGTATTTTCCGGGTCTTTCTTCGAGGCGGATTGTGCATTTGTGCGCGCCGCTGTGTTTCACTACATTGGTGACACATTCACGAAGACACAGGCTCAGGATATTCCGGATAATCGGCGGGGCTCCTGAAAATTCATCAATCTGTTCCAATTTGAATGAAATTCCAGCGGACTCGCAAATTTGAGCCGCCTGCTGGCATTCCTCGACGAGATCGATGGACTGCATATCACTGATCAGTTCCCGAACCTGCAGCAAAACGGATCTTGAAATATTCTGGATCTCACGTGCTTCTTTTGAGGCTTGATCGGGATTCTGGGGAATCAGCCGCTCCACCAATTCACCTTTCAACGTAATCAGAGAAAGGGTATGACCCAACGTATCATGAAGATCACGGGCAATTCGCTGGCGCTCTTCATTTTTTATCAACCGGGAAATTTCATCATTGGCATATTGTAACCCCAATTTCAATTCATGTGATTTCCGGATCATTCTCACCATATAGGGCAACAAGAAAAGAATGAGAAGAATCGAATACCAGCCAAGGTACAATGGATTCGACTCTCGTAAGAAATAGAACCCAACCGACCCGGCAAAGAGCACAGCCATAAGTACGGTCATTCCAGTAATTTTACGGTAGGATGGGTACTTGCCAATCACCAAAGCGGGATAAAAGCCGAAGCTCAATTCCCACGGGTTCAAGAAAGCCCCCCATAAAGCAATCGCGACCAGTTGAACAATGATGAAAAAGGTTCGGTGTTTCGCATTCATAATGCTGATCAAATGAGCCGTTGCGATGATAAAAAACAATAGATAGTTGTACCCCGTCTGTTGTGGAAAAATAATGATAGAAATCAATGGAGGAAGCAACATCATCGTTTCCCACGGCAGTCTGATACGAGCCATTTCTTACCACCTCCGTCATTTTGGTCTATCATACCATATGGTTTTGAGCCATTGACCTTAACCTTTTTCGTTGACTTTCGGTGTCTCGGAAACCTGGGCCTGTTTCCCGCGTTTTAGCCACATCGGAACCAACCAGATCGAAAGTAAGAAGACCACGATATGCACCGGCTGTGCAATAACTCCGAATTTATCTGCAGGAGGATTAGCCAAAACATTGAGCGACGACAACAGAGTGACACCTCCGGTCAGTAGAACATAATAGGCTGAAGGTCTTGCAGTTTTTTGAAACCACTTTACGAAAATCATGGCCCCGGCGATATTTGCGATGATCGAAGCAACCGCAATGGAGATCCAATTTAACTGGGAAAACCACAGGCCTGTTACAGCACCTAACAGGTAAGCCGTGGCAACACCGGCAGCTCCTGAAATAACTCCCGCATATAAACCGACTAATAAACCTTTTCTCATTATTACTTGTGCCTCCTTGATTTATTGTATTAAAAGCATATCGAAAAGCCGACGGGGGCCGGTAGTTATGTATATCACTTTTTTGAAATGATAAATATCACTTTTTTTAGAAGGTATTTCGGATCGATTCATGTTATTTAAAATGACTTTTTATGCGGGAAAATCTACGGACTGAAGATCAGGAGATTGCGGTTCTTTCCCTCTATCTATTGCAAAACTGTCTCGACTATATTAACACAATCATGATTCAATCCGTTTTATCGGAAAAGAAGTAGCTGGATATGATGACGCCTGAAGATTTGAGGGCGTTAAGTCCGCTTATCTATGGCCATGTAAATCCTTATGACATTTTAAATTGGATATGATGGAACGAATTCCAATCGAAGAAAGGCAATCAGAAATAGAAACCCCTTTACATTTCTAATTTTCTTCCTTATTGCTGGTACTACCCCTTTTCTCTGAGCACTGATCTCAAAATATTAATTCTAGACGTAGTATTCATACTTCTTTTTTAGTACTAAGTTTGACATTTCCATAATGATCGACAGCGAAGCTAAACAATACTTTCACCAGAAACAGTAAGCCAATGATCAACATATATTGAGTTCCTGGCAGCATGGGCATCACCCCTAGACCAACAGACAAAAACAAGCCCGCTACAAATAATTGTACATGCTTCCCAATAAGGGCGTTTACGATATAAGCCCCGATGATTGTATGAGCCCATATCCCTACTGAATACCCAATATTAGTATTGAGAAGCAGGGAAATGAGTACGATATGGACGTGGATCGTGATGAATACGATCCGATTTTTTCCGCGCCGCATAAAAATTGCTAGTTGATGCTGTAAAATTCGCTATAACGCCCGAAAAAACATCGAAAATCGATAATAATGCCAGGGCGCTGCGCCATACTGGCAAATCGTTAGCCAATTCAGGGAATCGGTAATATAACGCAGCCGTCAATACACCGCCAAAAAGCAGTATCGCTAAAATGGATCCAACAGACTGTTTCTCACCAAATACATCGTGCAAAAAAGGAGGAAATCGAAACTGTCTCATTTCACGCCACTCCCATCATCAAAAAATAACATTTTGTTCTTTGTAAAGTTTTGTACTAAAAATGATCGTAATAGAGAACATTAATAGGGCTTATCTATAGCCTGACGATAGATGGCGCATATCAATGAAAATAAAAATCCCCAATTTCTCAGTGTGAAAGTGAAGAAATTGGGGATGTAAGGATGATCTAAAAATGTTTTTACTTGTTATCGGAAGTCTTTGAATGAAATGCTGTTATCTTCCATTCTCATTTCCTATTAACAGGAACTTTTGTGTTAATTGAATCTCTCCTTCTGAATCATAATCAGGGCGTTAAGCTTTCTGGTTTTACTCCCTTTCAATCCCTTCTCCATTCTCCCGATGATTATTGATTAACTGTAAAATCCACTCTTCGTCAAAACGGAGCTTTTCTAACCGATGCTGGAAAAAGATCAGCATATACTTTTGTTCTCCCTTGGGGATCCGTTCATCCTTGCCCGCATACTCCAATCGTTCTTCCTCATGGCGGATCTCATATCGCAGGTAATCCTTGTATTGGTGTAAAATTAAAAATTGTAATTCCTTACTGATCAGACCAAAATTCTTCAACTTCGTATAAAAATGTAACTCGTAATCCACTGAGTATGGAATCGGTTCTTCCATCAACCGAAAAAAACGCATTCTGCCTTCATCTGTGAGTTTATAAATTTTTTTCTTTTTTCCTTTTCCCCGTTTAGTGCCCTCCGGTTGTTCATCGAGGACCTGTTCGATCAGACCATCTGAAAGCATGCCGTGAATGAGTGGATAAAGCGCCCCCCAGCTAATTTTTCGCGTAGGTCCAACAATTCCGTTCAAAATCTGATGCAGCAAATAGCCGTGCATCGGGTTATTCATCAATTCGCCGAGTATGAACAATTCGTTCAAACAAGAGCCTCCCTTTTTAAATTTAGCTGCTATAGCATACAGTTGCCCGAAAACCGTCACGCAGACTGCTGCTAGGCCAGCCCATCGTGGGGTTGCGGCAGAAGCAGCGCGGCGGCGATCAGGTTCACAGTTGCGATGCCGTACTTAAGCAGAAAAATTCTCATTGTCTTTAATGACCGCTAACCAAGTAAAGGGTATTACCTTCAGGATCACTGAAGTGTACGACCTGGGCTGCTTTACCCTCAACAGAATCATGGAATTCAACACCGCGGGATTTCAATGTCTCGACGGCTGACTCT
Organism: Bacillus sp. J14TS2; assembly: GCF_018333015.1. Classification (NCBI taxonomy): domain Bacteria; kingdom Bacillati; phylum Bacillota; class Bacilli; order Caryophanales; family Bacillaceae; genus Bacillus; species Bacillus sp. J14TS2. The sequence goes on from NZ_BORE01000006.1 coordinate 59,680, forward strand.
AATTCTTGAACCTCAAATCCAATAGACATGCTTCCTGATTTTTCCGGTTGAGATTCTTGTTCTTCGGCAAGGTGCAGGAGACCAATTGTTAATCCCGGTGCTTCGATCTGTACAAAATGCTCGTCCATTCCGTTTTGTAGCTTTAATCCAAGAGTTTCGACGTAAAATTGAACGGCCCTTTTTAAATCCGCTACCATTACAGTCACATTGGCACTTTTAAACATGGTATATTGCCTCCTTTAAATGTTTGATCGTTTTTATTATATCAAAAATTTATAATTAGTAAACATGTTTTTATGATATATATTTATGGATATTCCATTTAAAATAAAGTTGCACCGTTTTGAAAAGGTGAATGTTGATAAGGTTACATCGTTGACATGCATTTCGAAAAAAGGAAAATATTTTTCCAAAGAATCATTGCTAATAAAGTCAAGAAAATGGTTGGTTTGATTTATGTTGGATAAAGTATACGTTTAGCCCTTCAAACTCAAGAATAGATGAGGAATACGGATCAGTCGTTTTTCGAACCCTAAACAACTTTATTCTCTCTGGACATGTGCTTGTTTTGGAACAACTCAGTCGTGACTCGTACTAACTCAATTGTGGCTTACAAAAACTAATAGAAACCTCAGAGTAAAACCAATCTGCATGTTTTTATTCAGCTTCTTCACTGGTATTTCCATAATGATCGACTGCAAAGCTAAACAATACTTTCACTAGAAACAGTAAGCCAATGATCAACATATATGGAGTTATTCCTGGCAGCATGGGCACCACCCCCAGACCAACTGACAAAAGCAAGCCCGCTATAAATAATTGCCCACGCTTCCCAATAAGGGAATTTACGATAAAAGCCCCGATGATCGTATAAGCCCATATCCCTACTGAATAACCAATATTAGTATTGAGAAGCAGGGAAATGAGTACGATATGGACGTGGATCGCGATGAATACGATCCGATATTTTTTCCGCGCTGCATAAAAATTGCTAGTTGATACTGTAAAATTCGCTATAACGCCCGCAAAAACATCGAAAATCAATAATAATGCCAGGGCGCTGCGCCATACTGGCAAATCGTTAGCCAATTCAGGGAATCGGTAATATAATGCTGCCGTCAATATACCTCCAAAAAGCAGTATCGCTAAAATGGAGCCAACAGACTGTTTCTCACCAAATACATCGTGCAAAAAAGAAGGAATTCGAAGCTGTCTCATTTTACGCCACTCCCATCATCAATAAATAACACCTTTTTACAAAGTTATGTAGTATGTATAGCACTTATCTCTAAAATTATTATATCTATATGAACTGCATTGTTCAATATATTTTGTACTATTTTTATTGAATCAGTATAAAACTTCGGTTACACTACATATGAGGTGAACAATGATGAACGGTTACGAACGACGGAAACAGAAAAAAATTGATCAAATATTCAGCGTATCGATTGAATTATTTTTCAAATACGGCTTTCAGAAGGTTAGCGTGAATGAGATTGCACATAAAGCGAATGTTTCCCCTGCAACCATATATAATTACTTCGGGACGAAAGAACAGCTCTATACTGATTCCCTGATGAATTGGCTGGACAAGCAGTTGAGACAGTACGAGGACATCCTAAATTCCAGGTTATCTTTTCTTGAAAAGACTAAAAAAATCATGCTGTTCGAGGCTAAAAACTTAAAAATTTTAGCGGATGAGTTTCCGAAAGCCCCATCCTCTGATTTAAGAGGGTTGATACAAATGATGGATGGATATAACGAGCAGAAGGTCGTGCCTTTTTTTAAGAAGTTTGTCGCGCTTGGAAAACAAGAGGGGTATATTCGAAAAGATCAATCTGAAGAGATGATGATGCGTTATTTTACAATGTTCCAAAATGAACTGGTCCGGAATTGGGAGGGATCGAATCAAAAACGGATAACCGAGAATATGGATCATTTGATGGAGTTGTTCTTTTATGGGGTAGCTGGACGGGCACAGCCTCAGGAATAGTACAAACCGAATCCCTTTTTTGCGAAATTAACAATACTACTTTGTAATCATTAGAGCTATTAAGAAAAAACCTATTTTATTAAGATTTTATCAATGATCGTCTTGCAGTTGAGTGTCAGTAATAATGCTACTTTTAGAGTGTTAAGAGTCTCTCCTTCACCAAAGAAGTTTTACATGTAGCTTTGAAATTAAGTTTATCAAAAGTCCCGCAAAACCTCATTTTAGGGCAAACAAAAAGAATCCCTTTTGAAAAAGATTGATCAAAAATGGATTCTTCTCTTGTGAATTAGTAAACATTTTATAAAAAAGTTCGATCATTTTCTACCTATGATCTTTAAATATCGCCAGATTGCTGAATAACAAGGAAATACATAAGTTGTTATATGCTTAACTTTTAATACACTTCTCCATATCCCTCTAATGGCGCCCTGTTGGACGACTTATGCGTAAGTTTCAAGGCCATGCTGTTCTAAGCCGCATACTGATAAATTTGTTAGAACATTAGTGGAGACGCCATTTACCGAAGTTTGCCTTCGCGCAGCAAATTGACGGACTTCTCAATGCGTCGCTGCCTAGTTTCGGCGGTTTTGGCGCCCTCGATATTCAATACAAACCGACGCTTGTTGCTGTAGGATAAACTATCGAAAAACTGCCGGGCCGCCGCATGACGATCCAACGCTTCTGCAAAATCATCCGGCACGTTGACCTCACGCGGCATAGTGTCCAGCTCGATGTCAACCTCTATTTCATCGCCGGCCTGAATACCGGCCCCATCCCGATTCTCTCGGCTAACCGGCAGCATGAACTTTCCACCCATCAACGCTACTGTGCTGCGATATGTATACGAGCCGATCGTCACTTTGACTGGTGGCTTTTTTCCAGCTCCGAGAGCCTCAACAATTTCCTCAGGGACTTGAATTCCTGTAGCCGTTTTCCTGCTCAATTCTAATCTCGTTTTAAATTTCATGAACGTTCTCTCCTCAAATTATTTATTATTTCCACAAAACTCTTTTATTAAGGGGGCAAGCGACTTCGGCTTCACAATGTGAGTCTCGCCCTCCAATACATGGACATCCGCTTGAGGCAGCACCTTGGCGAGCGACTTCATTCCGTTTTGCATCCATGAATGGCTTTTGCTGCCATATACAACGAGTACCGGAACTCTCACAGAAGACCAGTAGTCGGCTGGTAGTGGCTTTCCTCTCTGGAAGTCCACTGTCAGCAGCGTATCGTACGGAAGCGTGTGTGCAACCGCTTTAAGCTTCGACCACGCTGGCATAAGCGGCATCATCGCCACAGCGATTGCGGGAAGACCGACACCTTTTCTCATAAAATACTTAACTGCTGCGCCTCGTCGATTCACAGCTAGCAGCTCATCGAACTTAGATGCGTAATCATCCGGCACCGGGGATCGGCTATGATCGACGACAAACGGCGACTCATACAAAACGAGCTTCGTTACGGATGAGAGTCGTTTGGCCGCTTCGAGCGCCAAGGCTGCACCGGAAGAAATGCCGTAAATACAAGCCGATCCTCCCGCTTCTTTAATCAGCGCCGAAATATCCTCGACTTCCCGCTCGATTGCATAAGGCTTCACCTCGTTACTGTCTCCCCGTCCGCGGCGATCATAGGTGTATACGGTAAAATACGAGGATAACTGCTCAGCCAACGGACCGTTCGGGCCAGATGCCCGATAGCAGAGCGCGCCGTCGACTAAAATCAAGGCAGAGCCATGACCGATTTTCGTATAAGCAATTGACGTTCTGTCCTTTGAAATAACGTGATTCATATTCTCATCCCTCTTTCCGACTAGTGTCTTGCTTTTCCATACATACCTCGGCCCGTTTCCGCAGTAATTCTTGTTCACGCGTATTGTTCGTTAACGATGCCGCGCGTTTGAATTCCCCACTTGCTTCCTGAAAGCGACCAAGCTTCATAAGAAAATCCCCACGTACGCTCGGCAGCAAATAGTAGTCACTCAGCGCTGGCTCCTCGCTTAGCGTATCGACTACCTCCAAACCGATGGCCGGACCAAATGCCATGGAAAGCGCAACTGCGCGGTTCAGCTCGACAACCGGTGACGGCATAATTTGGGCAAGCCCATCGTATAGAGCGGCAATTTGCACCCAGTTTGTTTCTGCAGCTGTGCCGGCTCGGGCGTGACAGGCGGCAATGGCGGCTTGCAATGCATAAGGACCGAATGCACCGCCAAGCTCTTCCACTCTCTTCAGTGACACGAGCCCGCGCTGGATTAGCAAATGATCCCAAAGCACACGATTTTGATCGAGTAATAAGATCGGCTCGCCAGCTTCAGCGACACGAGCCCGAAACCGCGACGACTGAATCTCCATAAGCGCCACCAGACCATGCACCTCGGGCTCCATTGGGGCAATCGCGGCCAGGATACGACCGAGACGAAGCGCCTCCTCGCAAAGCGCCGGTCGCATCCACTTGCCTCCCGAAGTCGCCGCGTAGCCTTCGTTGAACATCAAATAGATAACCTCAAGCACGGAGGACAGGCGTGCATCCAGCTCCTCCTTCGCAGGAAGCTCGAACGGTACGCGCGCTGATGCAAGCGTACGCTTTGCACGTACAATCCGCTGGGCAATCGTCGGCTCTGGGAGCAAGTAGGCATGTGCGATTTCCTTCGTCGTCAACCCGCCCAGAAGACGCAGCGTAAGTGCAACACGCGCTTCCGGAGAAAGGATTGGATGGCAGGTCATAAAGATTAGACGGAGCATGTCATCGCCTACATGGTTATCCAGTTCCGCTTCAAGATCGTGTTCGATACTTGTATAGTACTCGCGACCAAACTCTTCATATTTGCGTACCATTGTTTGATTTCTCCTCAATTGGTCGAGAGCACGGCGTTTGGCAACGGTCATCAGCCATGCACTCGGATTATTCGGTATTCCTTGCTTCGGCCACTTCTCCAAGGCGATAACCAGCGCATCCTGCGCCAGATCCTCGGCAAACCCTACGTCCCGAACCATTCGGACCAGACTGGCAATCAAGCGAGGAGATTCAATCCTCCAGACGGCATCGATCGTTCGGTGGGCTTGTGAATTGCTCATGAATGCTTATCCTGTTCTACTTGCTGACGTAGTCGGGAATCCAGCTCCAATATATTCGTATCCTCCGTCAATCCGGACGTGTCAAACACTTGCCTTAATTCGATCTCGCCTTGACCGAAGCCATGGGGATCAGGCATACGCAATGCCCATTCAATCGCCTCTTCTCTCGATTTCACCTCGATCAGCGTAAATCCGGCAATCAATTCCTTTGCCTCGGTGAACGGTCCGTCTTTAATGACTGGCTTGCCCCCGGGAACCGGATATGAAATGCGAATGCCTCCCGAGCTCGGGTGTAAACCTTCTGCCGCCAGCAGCACTCCGGCCTTTACCAGTTCCTCGTTGTATTTCATCATCGCATCCATTAATTCCTGGCTCGGTCGCGTCCCTGCCTCCGAGTCGTTCGTCGCTTTCACAATCATCATAAATCTCATGTCGTATGTTCCTCCTTTTCAACTTATTATTCACTGCCTTCATTTAAACGACGAACGGAATGTTCGAAAATCGACACGTCCGCGAAAATTTTTTTCAACGGCCATATCCTCTTTAGAAAAAAATTCCACGCCGAATCACTATACCACTTTAAAGTAAGTATAGAAAATATGTATAAAATTAGTTAATCGAATTTTAAATGATACAAAAACCACTCATTAGACTTAGATAAATTCAATTTGCTTATTTTACACTTAATCCAATCCTATTTATATTTTAACATAAATATCCAAATTTTCTTTAAAGCTATTGTTCAACTGGACAGTCAAAAGTTCTTGTCAAAAAATTATTGAATTTTTAAATGGAAAAATAAACCAATTACGCGGATTTTATGATATCTTGTATAGACACCGCTTTCAAATAGAATGTACTTTCCATGAAATTAAGCAAGTTATCGGTGGACTTGGATATCAGTTCTGGAGTAAGTCGATGCCAAAACTGAAACGATGGACTAATTTTTCGTTACTTGAGAATACCTTCCAAGATTATCGTTTCTGAAGCAACAGTGATGGTGTATTTGGCTCAAAACCCGCATTTATCCATAAACAAAATAATTCAAGCTAAGCAGGATTCACTGGCTTCTTAAAGCTGGGAACTTTTGACTGTCCAGTTGTTCAACAATACCAGCTAATATAAGGTCAACCGGGTGTAAAAGACGTGTTACAATAAAAAAAGAATGAACTAAATACCCCCACTTTCGACTTTCAGAAAAAAGAGCACACTGAACTAAACCCGTCCTGATTGGAAAAAATTGGCCAGGTTTGTCTAGAAGGATTCGTGTTCTTGCTTTTGACTTACACGCTCACAGTCTTATATCGGAAACCGAACTACAGGAGTGAACAGCATATTCCCAGTAGGATCCATTCCAATTCTAATATCTAGGGATATCGCGCAGTATCCAAGAATGAAATAATTGGTAAAGCCCGCCACCATTGACCTAGCTTTTGTCCGTGTTGTAATACGTAACGTAGGATGGCTAAAAATAAAGCCTAGAGGCTCATCCTGCATTTGATGGTAACACGGACAAATCGATTCTAAGTATTCGTTGATGGGGCCCCGACCCCTTCCACCGCATACTTAGAATCGGGCACTACGGTCAATGGCAAGCAGCTATCGCTGTGGCTTTGAGCAAACATTAAATTTGATACTTCTATTTACAGCCGAAGGTAACGAAAATATTTAATTGTCAAAGATCAAATTTTTGTTCTTGAAATATATAATACGAGGGAGTGTTGAAAATGATAAAACAGGAAGAACTACTTGCCCACCAACTGCAGCTGCAAGCTGAAGCAGATGCAATTGTTGAAGAAATGCACCTTAAGCAATTGCTGGAAGAAGCCGGTACACCAGTAAAGGTAGGGAGTGCGGCTCTAGGTTTAATGGTTTGGAGAGACCTTGATATTACAGTCGTTTGTTCTAAGTTAAACATCGCTACAATTTCTGGAATAGCTTCGCAATTGATGTCCAATTCTCAAGTCCGCGATTTGAAATTCATCAATGATACGGGCAATTGGAACACTGATCCAGCCTATCCCGACGGTTATTTTCTAGGTATCACATACGAATCCAACATCGGGGACAAATGGGAACTGGATATTTGGTTTGTGGACGAGCCTGAAAAACAGCCCGATTTGAAGCATATTCGCACGATGCCTGATCGACTAACTCCGGTAGCGATTGTCTCTATTTTAAGCATTAAAACCGTTTGGGCTACACGACCCGAGTATGGGGAGAAAGTAACAAGCTTCGATATCTATACTGCTGTATTAGATCGTAACGTACGTACACCTGACGAATTCAAGAAATGGCTGGAAAGCCGAAGCAACCATTTCAAGTAAAAAATCCAAGAGTTTATTGCTTCTTTTTAATCTCGGCTCTTTTGCCCATATTTAAGACGAATGTAGCCAGCTCTTCGGAATATCCGTAATCATGATCAATCCTATTCCGGACTATTACCCGTTTCGGTTCCTATCGCGAAAGGAGTGTATACATTTTCATAAGCCCATCACCGTTCCGATGCCGAAAAACGCGGTCAAGATGTTCACGGCAATCCAGGACGGGATGTTGTAGCTTTAAAATAAGGTTTGTTCAAAACGGGTTCTTCTTTGTGAAAACTGCACAACTTTTATAAAAGGCTATGTTAAATTCTAATGTTGATATTTGACCATAAGAAAACCGCCTTCGTTGAAAAGGCGGTTTATTGCTATCGTGTCCTGTTAGCGCAACGACTTACTCTGTTGAATTTCGTGTTCCTCAACATAAAGCGGCATCAGAGAAGGCGGATCGTACCTTATCGCGGCCTTTAAACGACAAAATGGTGCCCATAGCCATAGCCCCATAGCCGCAACGAAATAATGAGCCTAATCCGACAGTGCCCGCATGATGTTGGATTTCGCCTCTGCCGCAATCGCTTCATTCCCGTCATCGACCGCTTGCATTAAGATCAGTATGGGGATGTATACCGCGATCAGCCGCGCCAGCAGCTTCGTTTCCTCGTCCGCTCCTCCGTACGTTTCGAAAAACACGCCGCGAGCGTAAGGTGGTAAAAAGCTATAAGCAACGCTCAAATCGCAAGCCGGATGGCCTACGCTCAGATCGCCCCAATCAATGATGCCGGAAACGATCCCGTTCTCATTCACAAGCATATTTTTGAAATGAAGATCGCCATGTAGCAGTGCATTCACCGCCTCGACACGGTCCTTTTGCAGCCTGCTAATATACGCTTCGATCATACCGGACTCCTCCGGCGACAAGTGTTCAACCACCTTCGATAGAAAGCCCTCCAATTTCACTTTGCGCGATGCTTTGTCAGTCAAATTTCGATGATCTTGCTGAACTCCGCACTTCAGCGCCGCCTGCACCGGAAACTCATGCAATCTCCGCAAAAATTTCGCCAGCGTCTCTGCCGATAAAGCCCGGCGTTCTTCCGTCAAACCGATTGGGAAATCTCCTGGCACGTAGGCATAGCCAAGAAATGGTGCCGGGTATTCGTCACTTGCTTCGCCATAAAACAACGGTTTCGGATAGGGGATGGTCATATATGCCTCCAGCTTCGGCAGCAGCTTCCCTTCCATACGAATCGAGCCAACTGCAATCGTTCTTCTTGGAAACCGGAACACGTACTCGTCACCGATGAGAAAAACCGTATTGTCCCAGCCCCAGCCCAATCGCTTCACTTGCTTCGATGACAGCTGAGGAAATTGTCTGCCGATCAGCGTCCGCGCCTGCTCTTCGTTAACCTCCCACTCCGCATCCCATACATTCGTTCCTCCCATGAATTGTCTGCCTCCTCGTTCCTTACGTTATTTAGATGTTTACATTCCCTAGAAGTTACGCATAACTGCCCGTTAGCTTAACAAGAATAAGCAGAAAGCCGAAGTTTGGTGTTCGTGTCGGTCACAGTAAACAGGCACGATTTGACCAACATATTTTTCTTATTCGATGCGGTATTCTCATATTCCTTGTTGTCTAAGTAACGAAACCACGCCAAGTAATTCTGCAAATACTTTGTTGCAACACCATTGAAGCGATCCATCCATTTCTTCAAGCGGCTGTGGTAGCTGTTTACGTTTTGGATATGGTACACGCCTTTCACACGTTGTTTTCCGTCGGACTTGAATCGGTAATGAGTCATACCTTTTGAATTCGCATAGGAGCTAAATGCCCTCCATGAATCAGTGCATAACACGTTTGAGTCAGATAGATGACCACCAATCGCTTTGTCTAATTTTGTAGTCCGAATACGTCCACGCCCAAGTACGCCAGAGTAAATCATTTTCTGACGGTCACAGGCAACCAGCACGCACACTTGATCGTGGCTTATACCACGATATTTCGCTTTGCCGCCACGTTTACGTGGCTTGCGTTCGGCAATATTCCGCTTGCCCTTTTCCGAGTAAAGAAAGTAGGTCTCGTCCATTTCAACAATATCTTGAAATGCTTCGGTTGGAATCTGCTTCAGAGCGGAAAGAATCTTATGCCGCCAGTAAAACAAGGTGACATGCGTGACTTCATCGTTTAACTGCTCTGCACATTTTCTCAGAGAAAAGCCCTCAATCATGCATTCGATAAAACGAACCCACATATGAGGTCGCCTCGTTCGTTGCAGAGGGGTGTTCGTAAGGTCATTGAATGTTTGGTGACAAGACTTACAACGGTAACGTTGACGTTTAACCTCTCCAGTGCGTGTTCTTACAGCGTACTTTCCAAATCGAACAACAGAATGGTTTTTGCAATGCGGGCAAACAAGTCCATCTTTATGCTTCTGCTCTTGAATTTCATCAATCGCTCGAACTGGAAGTGCCACTCCCTTGGTTCGGGACTGCAAAAAGTAGATATTTATATTGCCCTTATTATAGAACGTTTGTTCTTAACTATCAAATATCAACAACAAAGTTTAACATAGCCTTATAAAAAAAGGGGTAATCGGAAAATAGTGTGGAAGGAGGGTTAAAAAATACCCTCCTCCATTGCCTTAGTCAGTGTGGAAAAATCAGCACCATAGATTTCTTCATACACCCATTCATAGCCAGTTAGTTCCCAATTTGGGAATTGATCAGGTAACACTTTTCCGAAAGTAACTTCAATTTTTTTGAATTTCTTTTTCTTCTTAACTTTACGATAGCCTTGTGTAAACAAAATTTTTGCTCTAAGGGCTTCGAAAGAATAACCACGACCAACATGATTCATTGTCTTAATTAAACGGTTCAAGGACTCGGTATAGGCGTTGGTAATCGGAGGATCGAAATAGTTGAATATCTCTTCTTCCCAATTATTCATTGACTTTATAAGATCTTTAAAATATGTCATTAATTCTTTAGGAACATTTGAAAGCCAGTTTTGGTACAGTTTATAGGCTTCATCAATTGATTCAGCTTCATAGATGTCAAAGAAATCCTCTTTAAGTTCGTATGCTTGACCAAGTAATGGGAACTTATCAGTCCATACTTGCAACTTTATTTGATCATCGAAGTCGTTAAGGTCTTTTCGTCTTGTAAGAAGCACATAACGATCTCTCATAAGTTGTCTGCGTTCTTTGTCTGACAATTCATTAGGGTTAATGTAATAATTTCACCAGAAAACCCCGCAAATAATTTCGGGTAATCGGAAAATAGTGTGGAAGGAGGGTTAAAAAGTACCCTCCTCCATTGCTTTGATCAGTGTGGAAAAGTCAGCTCCATAGATTTCTTCATACACCCATTCATATCCAGTTTGTTCCCAATTTGGGAATTGATTAGGTAACATTCTTCCAAAAGCAACTTCAACTTCTTTGAATTTCTTTTTCTTTTTAACTTTACGATAGCCTTGTGTAAACAAAATCTTTGCTCTAAGGGCTTCAAAAGAGTAACCACGACCAACATGGTTCATTGACTTAATTAAACGATTCAAGGACTCTGTATAGGCGTTTGTAATGGGAGAATTGAAATAGTTGAATATTTCTTCTTCCCAATTATTCATTGACTTAATCAGGTCTTCAAAATATATCATTAATTCTTTGGGAACATTTGAAAGCCAGTTTTGGTACAGTTTATAGGCTTCGTTGATTGATTCAGCTTCATAGATGTCAAAGAATTGCTCTTTAAGTTCGTATGCTTGACCAAGTAACGGGAACTTATCAGTCCATACTTGCAACTTTATTTGATCATCGAAGTCGTTAAGGTCTTTTCGTTTTGTAAGTAGCACATAACGATCTCTCATGAGTTGTCTACGTTCTTTGGCTGTCACATTTTGACGGTTAGCTTTTCGGATTTTTTCTAAGGCTTCATTGGCTAATTTAACAACATGAAACTTGTCAATTACGATTTTGGCATGTGGTATCACTGTATTAACAGCACTTTTATAAGGATTCCACATATCCATTGCTACAAGTTCAATTTTATCAATATTTTGAAGATTTGAAAGATAACTAATAACCGTATCTTTATTACGTTTTCTTAAAATATCAATCACTGACTTATTTTCAACATCTGTGATGACGCAACGATAGTTTTTCAGCAAATGAATTTCATCAATACCAAGCCATTCAGGAGTTCTATAATCTGTTTGAGCTTCAAGTTCAGCAACATAATCATTAAAGATGTTTCGTACCGTGACTGGCTTCTTTAATCCAATCTATAAGTCTATTAGTAACAGAACGACTAACATCCATATCTATCAAATCCTCAAAGAATGTTCCATTACATTCACGGCATTTATAACGTCGTCGTTTTACATAGATACCTACACGTTTTGCGTGCATTGGTAAGTCAACAAATAGTTGTACTTTCTTACCATGCTTATACAAATTAGGAATGGCACCACATTTTGGACAGTGTGAGGGAGGTGTAAGAATAGTCTCTACTAAGAATCGATAATCATCTTCACTCTCCATCATATCAAGAATAATAAAGTTTGGTAGATTGAGCATATTGGTTAACATATATTTTTTCCTTTCTTGATAGTTCAATGATCTAATGAGACTTAATCCGCTTTACTTTGTTGGTAAAAAAAATGAAAAAGAGGTTGTCGCCAAAAGTAAAATTTTTGGGACAGCCTCCAATTATCAGTCTCAAAACATGGTTTAATAGCATGTTTAGTTGATTGTAAGGACAACTTTTCCGCAACCATGCCCAATTTCGACTTCTTGGTGTGCCTTCGCAACCTCGTCAAGAGGGAACATATTTCTAACATGTATGTTTATCTTCCCTTGAATGTAAAGATTAACAAGTTCGGAAAGCCGATCAGTTGAACGTTGGCTACGTATAGGGCGAACACCAAGCTCCTCTACTCGGTCGAAAGCAACAATTGTACCAATTCGATTCTTGTTTTCAACGAGCTTCACTGAGGCTTCCAATGCTTCGCCTCCCGCAGCATCGAAGGCAACGTTCACTCCCTCTGGCATGAGAGAACTTACTCTGTCTACAAGTCCATCTCCATAGGTGACAGGGATTGCGCCAATCGATCGAAGATAGTCGTGATTGCGTTCGCTGGCGGTACCGATGACAGTTGCTCCCCATGCTTTGGCTAGCTGAACAGCGAAGGTACCAACTCCACCAGCTGCAGCATGAATCAATACGGTGTCTCCCTTACAGACTGCGAGTTCCTGTAAGGCGGTGTGAGCAGTTTGACCAGAGGCTGTGATGACTCCAGCTTCCTCCCAAGGCATCTCCAATGGTTTTCGTACAATCTGATCAACATTGACAACTACATATTCAGCATAACAGGCCATTAACTCCCAGCCTAAAACTTCATCGCCAACTGAAAAATCTGTGACACCATTCCCGAGCTGGTCAATAGTTCCGGCGAACTCGTTGCCTAGTATCTGCGGGAAACTCACCGTTAACCCCGGTGGAGTCCAACCGCTACTACGAACCGCACAGTCAAATGGTTGGATTCCAGCGGATTTGATTCGGACTCGAACCTGGCCGGTACCTGCTTGTGGGTCATCAAATTCCATTACACGCAACACATTCGGCGGGCCATAACTAGAAAATGCAGCTGCTCTCATGTAACATCTCTCCCTCCATTTAAAATCTCTTTTTCTTGTTTGGTCGGGCTGAATAATTGAATCATGTGACCTTTACCCATAGAAAATCATCCTTTCTTACAAAATTTTATTCAGTCAACGATTGAAGATCCCATTCTTCTGTTAATAATGCGGTTCTGGAAATCGTAGTTTCAAGGTAACAAGTTCCGCTATAGAATGCTTATTGGATTCGTCTCATTCAACTGAAAACCTCGATAGTAAATCCACCTGGAGCTTTAACATAGAATGTCCATCGATGAGCCCTTTTTGGCGGTTTTACATCAACTCCATCATCCCTCAAGTGTCTGTTGATCTCATTTACCTGATCTTCGCTCTCCTGCTCAAAACCTATATGAAACGACTTAGGATAACTGACCTGTTTACCTTTCATCAAAGCGAGCAATAAACCCTTGTCATCTAACAGTACAGCGAATGAATCGCTATAAGTACTTTTGGTTTGTAAGCCAAAATATTTTTCTAGAAACTCCCGAGTAGCGTTAACGTCAGTGACCGTAAGGTTAATGTGATTTAGTTTCATAGTTTACACTTCCTTCTTAAATTATAAGTTTTATTGACTCATGGCTGAAGCTTTGCAAAAGCATGACCATCGATAAGGTTTGCTCATTTATTTCGTAGAACACTCAACGCACTACTCCAGGAGATAACCTGATCAAGCATTTGATTAGAATTATCCTCATGGTAACTAGCAGGTTTAAATTCGGTCATGTTTTCAAAATCGGTCATGAGAGAAAAAGTAACTGCTGTACGTACGTCTGCAATTTGTAATTCTCCTAAAATAAGACGTAGGTTTTCTATTGCACGCGCACCGCCCAAGCTACCATAAGCTACAAATCCGGCTGCCTTGTTGTTCACTTCTGGATTCAAATAATCAAGTGCATTTTTTAATACTCCTGATGTTGCATGATTATATTCGGGTGTTACGAAAATATAGCCATCAAAAGAAGCCATCTTTTCAGACCATGCCTTAACATTTGACTCTGTGACTTTTTGCATTGCTTCAGGTATTGCAGAACCCAGAAATGGTAGATTGAATTCTAATAGATCTACTAATTCATACGTTGCTTCATCGTTACGCTTTTTCGCAAAATTGTTAATCCAATTAGCAACAGCTTCTCCATTACGACCTTTACGTGTACTTCCAAGGATAATGCCTATTCTTAACATTATGATTCCCCCTTGTAATTGTATTGTTAATCGTTAAAGATACTTTTTAGTTAATTTAAGGAGAGTTTTTTCTAATTTTAAATTGACCACTTCTCCTCTCTACTCTGGCAAACTGAAAATTATATAGCAATAAAATGATCACATGCAAACAAGCCATGACAAGATAAATATTGCTGTACACGACATCTTCAGGATATAAATTTCCCGGATTCCAATGGGATCGAGATCCCATATCTACTACCTTGCTGAAGATACTTGCAGAAATGGCTCCAGCTATAAAATTCAGCATCGATAACATTCCCATGCCCACCCCAGCCTGCTCCTTTGGAAGCGTTTGGGAAATTGTATTCGACATGGCGATGAGCATGAATGTTTGCCCTACATTACCGAAAATCAAAAAGACAGCTATGATAATCGAAGAGACTCCCGCAAAAGAAGATAATAATATAAAGCTGGTTACCAGTAGTGTGGATGCAACATAGAAAAGATTTGAATTACCTTTGGTATCAGCCATTTTGCCGCCTTTTCTTCCCAGAATCGCTGCTGTGATGGAAGCCGGTACCATCGTGAAGCCAATTACTTCGGGATCAAGATTATTCACATCTGACAACAGCAGAGGACTCAGAAAAGGGATAGAGAATCCAATCCCACTGACCAGAAACGCAATCATTAGTCCAAGCGAATATTGCTTATTTCGGAATAGTTCGGCACGAACAAACGGTTCCGCTGTATAACGAATGCGTATGATAAACAAAATGAGTAGGAACAAACAGATAACGGCATATATCCAAGCACCGTTTGTAACAGCTAAAAGTAATAGTGCTACCTTTCCAGCTAAAAGTCCTCCGCCAATCCAATCTATTTTCCCCACCTTTCCTTGTTTATCATCCAAATATTTACGATAAAAAGGTAATGTGAGGAAAACGAAGAGTGGCAGGCAAAACAACCACCGCCAATGAACAACGCTGACGATGAGGGAAGCAACTATTGGACCTAAAGCACTACCAAGAGCCAAACCAGCTGCTGATATCCCTAAAGCACGTCCCCGGCTTTCTGGAGGAAAATAGCGAACTGGAATGATCATTGCCGTTGCTGGAATTACCGCAGCGCCCATTGCCTGTAGTATCCTTCCAAGTAAAACCATCCAATATGCTTGGGATGCAAGACCGATCATTGAACCGAGAGCAAAGATAATCAGTCCGACCGTCAATAAATTTTTTAGTTTATAGGTATCTGCTAACCTCCCGTAAGTGACTGATCCGATTGCATAAATCAACATATAGGCTGTTGAAACCCAGCTTACCTGTGCGAAGGAAAGATGAAAGTCCTTACTGATTTCAGGTAGGACGATGTTAAACATCGTTGCACTCATCACTGATATAACAAGAGTGATAACGAGAATACGCATCAATTTTTCTCCTGTGTGCTGCTGACGTCCGATTTTTTATCCCTCCTTTTAAATGACTAAACTCAATTGAGCGTTTCTTCATTTTTTACCTATAATTTTGCATGCTCTTTTAGGAGGCATGTTTGTTGTCAACTCTCAATATTTATTCTAATATGGATGATAAATAACTTATAATATATATTTAATTATCATTTTATAACCTTAAGTGTATGGAAAGAGGTGACGAACATGGAACTGTTGCAACTGCATTATTTTCGAACAGTTGCCAGATTGGAACATATGAGCAAAGCGGCACAAGAGATTCGCATCGCACAACCTGCTCTCAGTAAAACCATCTCTCGGTTGGAGGAGGACTTGGGGGTACCCTTATTTGATCGAAAGGGAAGGAACATCCAACTCAACTCGTATGGAAAGGTATTTCTGAAGAAAGTGGAAACTGCGCTTTCAGTACTAGAAGAGGGTCGAAAAGAAGTTGAGGATCTCGCAGGGATGGAGCGAGGGCGTGTTTTTTTATCAACAACAACTCATAAATGTTTTTCTGACCTTATAGGTTCTTTCATATCGATGCATCCTGATGTCAAACTTCAAATCAACCAAGCAACAACACAAGAAAAGGTGAAACAATTAAGAGATGGTGACATTGATTTTTGTATTACTTTTCCACCACTAGAACTGGAGGGAATAGGAGGGAAATCTTTTCTCACTGAAGAAATATTATTAGCTGTTCCTCTCACACATCGATTCGCTAATCGTAAAGGTATCGACTTGAGTGAATTGGCTGATGATTCTTTTATAAGTATAAAAGAGGGTAATCCTTTTAGAGGAATGACGGATGATTTTTGTAAAAAGGCAGGTTTTGCTCCTAATATTGTTTGTGAGGTTGATGAACTTTCTGCAATAAGTCATTTCCTTCGAACCGGCATTGGTGTTGCACTTTTGCCAGAAACCTTAATAGAAGATAAAAAGACACCATTCCACCTGATTCATATTGATAAACCTATTTGTCAGCGTACCTACCAAATCGCATGGCTTGAAAAACGCTATCTGTCCATAGCGGCACGTAAATTTCTAGATTTCGTGGACCATTATTTTAACGAATTTCGAAAACAAAACAATCAAGTTTCACCTCAGGCGAATCTTATGAGCCAAAAGTCATAAACGAAAGGAACCTGGTGATGACGTAGTGCCAGGTTCCTTTATTAACTCAAAGAGAAAATATTGTAAGATTTTCTACACAATTATCCGATTTATGTTTTTACTAACATGAATTGGCTATAACAGCATTTCCACACGATAATCCGAATACCCATAATTTCTACTCCCAAAATTATTATGTTTTAGTAAAAATATTTTTCTACACGATAATCCGAATTAGTGCTTTATGATCATTAATTAAATAAAAATGAATTTCCACACTAAAATCCGATACCCAAAAAAAGTTTGATAATTTTATGACTGTAATCTTCAACAATTTCTCCCGATTTTGGAAGAAAGAATTAAATTCAATTAATTACTTTTGCCACTCCATTAAAATCTTATGCAATGGCCTTGTTATAAACGCGAGTTGACCAAATCAATGTGATAATTGTAATAACCACAATGACAATAAATCCTACGAAAACTGATTGGTTCACAATTGATCCTTCCGCTAATTTTTTGGATGCTTCTACTCCATAATATAGCGGATTGACATGGGCGAGTACTTGTAACCACTTTGGTCCAAATGACATTGGTAGTAAAATTCCGGAAAGTAAGGTTAACGGTAATTGTAAACTTGTTACTACGGCAGCAACCCCACCCACATCTTGGAAAATCAAACCCAGACTTCCAGACCATGCTGAAACCATCATCGTAAGAACCGAGAGTAATATTAATTGTAATAAAATACCAACAAAGTGCATTTCATAACCAAATAAACTTGAGATTACTAAAACGATAATTGCTGGAATAAGGAACGCTACGACATCTTTTAATACCCCTCCCATTAACATAGCGAACCGACTGGCTGGGGTTACACGTAAACGTTCAATAATCCCACTTTTCAGGTCAAAAACCATTGACCATCCAGCACCCATTCCTGAACTAAATGCTAAGAGAACTAAAATACCCGGCACAAACATATCTAAGACCTGAGCTGTAGTCATAGCAGGATAGGTGATTTTTTTCAATAATGGACTAAATAATAAGATATATAACAAGGGAGTCATCAAACCTGAGATTACCCAAACAATTTGGCGAGCTGACTCTTTTAATTTACGAACAAAGAAAATATTCGTTTCCCGTACAACCTGCATCATTGTTCTTCTTCCTTTCCGCCATCACGCAATTCTTTACCAGTTAATGTTAAAAAGACATCATTTAAGGAAGGCATTGATAACGATAAATTGGCTAATTCAATCTGATGTTCTTTTGTGAAGTTAATAATATCAGTAATTAATTCTTCACCTATGTCAGTGTAAATGGAAAATTTCATATTTGTTTCTGTCACTTTATCAAGCTCTAATTGTTTAAAAAATAATTTCATTTTTTCGCTGTCCTGCAGATGTTTCATTTCCATTGAAACAACTTCACTCGAAATCTTTTTCTTTAATTCTGTAGGTGTTCCTTCAGCGATAATATTGCCGTGGTCTATGATAATTAAACGGTCACATAACGCATCCGCTTCTTCTAAATAGTGAGTCGTTAGGAAAATGCTCATTCCATTGTCACGTAATTTTTTAATGTGCTGCCATAAATTAGCGCGGTTTTGTGGATCAAGTCCTGTCGTTGGTTCATCAAGAAATAAAACTTTTGGTTCATGTAAAATTCCTTGAGCAATCTCAACACGACGTTTTTGCCCACCAGACAATGTGCGAACAAAGCGCGGAAGTAATTCATGAAAATCTAGCAATTTACTCAATTGCTCAATTCTTTGCACTGTAACATCATTTGATAGCCCATATAATTTTCCTAATAATTCCAGATTTTCCCGTACTGTGGCGTTTGGATCAGCACCACCAAGCTGACTAACATAGCCTATATTTGCACGGACTTTTTTGGCTTCGGTTAACACATTATATCCAGCTATATAAGCTGTTCCGCTACTAATGGGCAACAATGTTGTCAGTATTCTTTGTGTAGTGGTTTTACCTGCTCCGCTCGGTCCAAGAAAACCAAAAATTTCTCCTTGATCGACTGTAAAGCTAATATTATCAACGGCAATAATTTTTTCCTTTTTGCTCACATAAGTCTTACTTAAACCTTCAACACTTATTAATTTGAACATAATGTTTATCCCCTTCATTCTTTGTTTTTCAGCTTCTTTTAATACCCAAGCTTTACGATAGCATCAAGCCTATTCCGGACTATTACCCGTCTCACTTCCTATCGCGAAAGGAGTGTATATATTTTCATAAACCACATGCATCGTCATGCCTCTTAACGCATGATCCAAATTGTGACAATGATCCATCCATAGTCCGGGATTATTTGCCAAGAAAGCAACTTCAAATGTCTCGCCGGGTTCAATATTTACAGTATCTAGAACAAGTGGGCTACCACTAATCGGTTTTCCATTTTTACTAATGACTTGGACGTGGTGTCCATGAAGGTGCATCGGATGGTCGGCAAAACTCCGGTTTACAAATGTTGTCTTCACTAGATCTCCCTCCTTGACCATAAGGGTCGGAGTATCAGGGAACGTTTTTCCGTTAATAACCCACTGTTGTCCTGCCTCACCGTCATAGACACCAAAATAGGTCTGATCAAGAATGAGTGTAAACGTTCTGTCGAACACGGTCGAGGTATTGAATGGAGCCTGTACCGGTGATCCATATTTAGTGATATCTAAAATCTCTCCTTTATCGAGCACATTTCGTTCCCCATGTCCGTCTGGGCTATACACTATTCCTATTGGTTTGCCTTCCATTAGCATTGCCAGCGTAACGGCAGTGTCAGGCATGATGAATTCGACATCGTAGCGCCCCCCTCCTCCGATTCGTAATAAATTAGTCGTCAGAGTACCTGGCTCATTCAACTCATAACCATCGATGGCTACAACCTTGAAAGGCACGTCGTTCAAAGAAAACGTACGAGTTAGATTACCCGCATTTACGAGACGAATCCGTACGGGTGTTCCCGAATTAATCTCTTTCCTTTGGAATGTATCTGCCGTATCGAGGGCGGGAATATTCCTGCCGTCCGGAGTGATCCAATCATGAGCCACAATCGTCGTATCCATCGTTTTTGTTTCATGTTGACTGGATGGATGTATAATAAAGGCCCCGAATAGCCCCTTTTGCACTTGGATGGAGGACTGCTGGTGGGAGTGGTACCAATGAGTTCCCTCCTCTTTTACAACAAAACGATAGGTATACGACTCTCCAGGCATGACGGCATCCTGCGTCATCCCTGCAACGCCATCTTCACCATTAGGGACATCTACTCCGTGCCAATGAATGGTAACCCCACTATCGATATTTTTATTCACCAATCTTACTTCCACCAAATCCCCTTCATTGGCGACAAGCTCTGGGCCTGGGCTCTGACCATTAAACGTCCACGCTTCAATGGTTTCACCGGAAGCAAGGCGAATCTTCTTTGTCTCTGCGTAGAGGACGTATTTTTTGTCAGGAATGTCTGTTTGAGGTCCTTTCAACTCCACAACACTAATCGGCTTACTGTCTGAATTGGAATCATGACCGTCATGGTGGGCATTTGTATTTTCATCTAAGCTGGAATCTCCACCCCCAAAATCAGCAGTATGGTGATGGACCATATTCATCCTGCCAGGAAATTCACTCATCTTTTGAGAAACGACTAATCCTGTTATGGCTACTACAAACACCAAAACGAAATATACAGCTCCTCTTATGATTCTTATGCTAAATCGTGGAAGCCGATTTTCAAGTATCCTTATCCTTCTTCCATGGTAAAGCCATAGCAGACCTGCTGAAATGATCAGTGCCCCACCATAAATCAAAAGATCTTTTGTATTAGGAATTGCAGGTATGTCTATCGTTACTAAAAAAAAGGCAAGTACTGCTCCCACAGTCATTACATGTACAGACACAATAAAGAACAGTAAAGACTTTTTATTGGTTTCCCTCGATAAGTTAGGCAGCGCAAAGATCAACACAATTGCCGCTGGCAAGCTTAACAGAGGCAATAGGTTCAAGACCCGGTCCATGATAAATAGCCATCCGTAATTTACGAAAATTATCATGATGTCCAGTGCCCAAACCATGATTAGGGCGGTACCGATATAGACGCCAACTTTGGCTGCTTTTAGCCATAATCGGAAGCTCGATTCACTCTCTCCCACATATTTGAGGTGATTCGCGGCATAGCCAGTAGCCCCTGAGACACCCACTAGTACCAGTAATAACAAAAATTCTACTCCCATAAGGAATTCGAACACGACTGTTCCCTCTTTTCCTGAAATTTATCTTAATCATTAAGATATATGGATGAATCATGTTTATGTCATAATATCAATCAGTCGTTACCTTTACCTCAGTCTTAAGGCTGATTAAGAGTTCCTAAACTCTAGTTAAGACTGCCCCAACATATATCACTCAGTGAATGGATCCTTTATGCTATACTTTATGAATCGAGATAAATTAAAGGGGGAATGTATAATGCGACCGACACAAACAGATCTTCATCTGTCACTTTTAGAAGCTTCCAAACAGTTATCCACTCAAACGATCATGTTTCATCAGGCGATAGCTGGGCATCTTGGCCTTAACATTACAGATCATAAGTGCTTAGATTTGATTCTAAGCAGAGGGAGAGCCACTGCAGGACAGCTAGCAGAGTGGACGGGACTAACCACGGGTGCTATTACAAGCGTGCTAAATCGCTTAGAAAAAGCGGGTTATATCCGCCGGACGAAGGATCCTAACGATCTCAGAGTGGTCTATGCCGAGCCGCTCTATTCACAATTGCATACGATTAAAAAGGCATTTGCTCCGTTAAACGATGCCATGCTTGAACTCTACTCGAAGTACAGTCAAGAGGAGTTACAAACCATACTCGATTACTTGATTCTCTCCTGTCAATCTCTTCGAAATCTTACCGATGACCTACGTAAACCGACTATAGAGAATCAGTAAAGCCGATGTTGTTAGAACATCGGCCACCTGTACTAGCATGATTGGGGCAAGTGTAATATTCTGGATTGAACCCAGGAAATCCGATTGCTTTCAGCGTGTTGTAGAAATACACCAGTGCATATTATAGATGACTAGTTGTTAGTCATTGAATGAATCCCCGCCTTCAATCGTGACAGTCCAACCCCACTTTATCTTAATTATTAAGATAAACGGCAAAAAAATGACGTATTACTGCTACAAATTTAGAACTAGTTTTAGTCCTAGACTTAGCAGGCGATGCTGAAACCTATGCCACTCTCGCACTGCAGCAACCGTATGGAGGTTAACCCTTAAGGACAGCCTTCAAGCCAGCAGCTGTTCGCGGCTGCTCTTTCTTCATCGATTGACGCATGAAAAATTCAGCTACCTTCGGAACGTTGTCAATTTGAATTGAGAAATGAACACGGCAAGATTGATCCGAGATCGCCTCCATACGATAGCTTTCTCGAAACGATTGCTTTTCATCAGGAACTGTCTCCATCGTTAGCAATTGATCCTGAACAAGCTCGGTCACGATCATGTTTTTTTCGCTCTTGAAGCCTGAGTATTTTCCACTTTCGAAATACTTGGTCCCCAACTGAGCTGGTCCTTCAGGAGTAACTCGCGCCTCCATAATGCCCTTAATCCAGGAAGGTCGCCCCTTTAAATCGATGAGGTGTGAAAAAACGATAGATGCGGGATAATCATAGATTTCGGTATATTCAAATATAAGCATAATTATTATTCCTTTCCTTTTTGATGTAGTTGATTTAACGAAAAAGGATTGTCGACAGAGCATTGGTTAACACTTTTTCCATTTCTTCCTTATTCTCCTCTGTACCCGGTTTTCGCCAACCGATATACCCGTCTGGCCGCACGATGATAGCCCCTGTGGAAGTTATACCGTATGCATCAAGAAAATCGTTCCTAGGATTATTGAAATCAGCATTATGCCCATCAACCTGATAAATATCCATCGGGAAACGTAGCGTATCTTTAACCTGTTGAGCAGCCTCCACCCAGTTTTGTCCGTCTGCTCCAACGAGTAAAACAAATCGAGAACCAAATAGATCTAATGAGGAAATGCTATTGCCATCACGTTCGAGAACGATGTGCGCTGCGCGGGTTCCCGGCTGTCCCTTCCATAACTCGGGCGACTGTACAATAGGAAGGTTCTTTCCGTCCGCTTCCGGTACAAATGCGCCATCTTGATAACGATACCCCATATTGACATGCAGGGTGCTAACTGTAATCCCATCCGACCCTTCATGTTCGCGCTGCTGGGAAAGCGTGACTACCTGCTCTACCGTGTAATCTGCTACAGGGCGCCGTTCAGCATCGTATGTGGCAAGCAAATCTGAACCGGCTTCACCACGTAAGACAGCTGCCAGCTTCCAAGCAAGATTCTGCGCTTCGGCGATGCCGGTATTTCCTCCCAAACCGCCGCTTGGAGGCTGAACCCTTGCAGAATCGCCAACTAAAAAAATCCGGTCTTCTTGGAAACGATCAGCTACGCGACCAGCCATTTCCCAAGTTAGTATCTTTTTAATCGTAACAGGAATGTCAGGTATTCCGATTGCTGCTCGAACTAATGACATACAACGTTCTTCTGGATAATCCTCAATGTTTTCCTCTTCGGGATCATATATAACATCCAACCGATATATATGCGGTCTTCTGAAAGTTCCAGGGTACAGAACAAGACTTCCGCTTACAGTATCATTGGCGAAAAAACACATATGTGCGTTTTGCCTTCTAAACAGTTCATAAATGTCTGCATCAAAAACTATGCTGATCAGATGGAAGAGCGTACCTTCTCCGTGTTGGCCAATACCTAATTGTTTGCGGATCCCACTTTTACTTCCATCCGCACCTACCATGTATTTGGTTCGAACACAGCGCGTATCGCCGCTAACTCGATCACGAATCAAGGCCGAGATGCCACCCTCATCTGTTTCAAACTCAATCAACTCCGTATTATAGCGCAAATCAACACCGATTTTCTCGGCCTGTGCACGTAGAACCGGCTCAAGCAGATCTTGTGCAATG
The DNA here is from genome assembly GCF_018333015.1 of Bacillus sp. J14TS2. Lineage (NCBI taxonomy): Bacteria > Bacillati > Bacillota > Bacilli > Caryophanales > Bacillaceae > Bacillus > Bacillus sp. J14TS2. The sequence goes on from NZ_BORE01000006.1 coordinate 83,498, forward strand.
CCGTTTCCTTCAACAGGACTAGCATCCGTAAAGTAGGCACTCATGTCTTCCATCAAATTGTCAAATAATTGTCCAGCCAAGCTCTCTACAAACATAATGCCAAACTCCCGCGGAAAAGGGGGCTCTTCACGACGAATCTCCTCCTCGATCCCTGCTGAACGAAAAATTTCCATCGTTCGGGCGGTTAGGCTCGAAACGCGCGGGTGAATGGACGTTCCTGGATGGCGCTCTACGACCAATGACTTAATTCCTTGGCGAGCTAGGAAAAGGGAGAATGACAGGCCCACCAGACTTCCTCCCACAACGAGGACAGGCACCGTTTCATCGAATGATGAAGACTTACTTAATCGTGTATTCATTAAAAATCAACCTTTCCTATAAGTTTTCTTTCTCCCGCAACTCTTCCATGCTCCATTTTAGCTTTTTAGCATGAATATCCTCGATGATGGATTGGATCCATTCCATTTCAGCCGCAAGTACTATTTGTTGATATTCAGTCTCCAGTAAAAATAAGCGCGGAAGACCCAACGATGCTCCTTTCTGAAACTGATCTTCAAGATGTGAAAGTGTCTTTTCAAGAGCGCTTACTCTTTGTTGGAAGAGCAATGCGACATCTTCAGGGGTTAACAATGCCAGAAAAGACACGGCAGCAGGAAACTCTAAAAACTCCTGAGCCGGTGTAGAAATCATTTCCCTGATCCATGAATAAGCAGCATTTCGACCTAGGTCCGTGATTTCATAAACAATTAAATCGGGTCTCCCTTCATTCTTTTTCTTTTCTTGGATGGCAATGGCCTTATCTCGATGCAAACGATCAATTGTTTGGTAAATACTCGTTCGATGACGAACGTTAATAACCTCATCTTTCCCCCTCTCTTTAATAAGCTGTTGCATACGATAAGGATGCATAGGCTCCTCAATCAGAAAACAAAGTATGGCTAAAGCGACAGGTGATTTTTTAATCATGTTGTTTTTCATAGTTATAATATTACTATTAATAATATGACGTGTCAAGATGGACACCACATATTTTTTGATAAGCGGAGCGGTAAGGATTTCGAGCAGCCGCGATATCAGCCAAGCACATGATGCTCCGCGAAGGGAACCTGGTGTATCAGGGCGCATTGGATTGGCTCGGCCGGAATTACGATGGGATCATTAGCGAATGGAAATAAATCACGCGAGGGATTAGGGCAGACATTGTATGTCTGAATAAAGAAACGTTATCCGATTCCCGGAAGTTCAAAACGATCCGGCGACTTTGGGAAAGTCATGAAGGGCCAGTTTTTAAGTTTGCTTGCGTATGGGGTAGAACAGAAGCGGAAGAAGAACCGACAGCGCTAAGCAGAAGGGATTGAGGTTGCCCGTATGGAAGGCCTCACAGCAGATCTTGACGTCAGGATATTGGCTACCAAACATGCGTAAATCAGCCTTGCAAGAACGAAATAAAGTACTTTTGAAATAGGTAGTGAAGATGCTCCCGGGGGGCCTCGCAAAGGTCTGGGATCATTCCTTTTTGCAAACAACAATAGCCAACCCGCCGTCATTGTACAGAATGGATTAGGCTATTGTCGGCTGTTTATTCGTTTTGGCTCCGTCATTCCGGGTGGCTTCTACCGTTACTGTATTGATTTTTGGTAAGCTATCCGATTTGTACGTATTTTTAACAGCTATAATAAGGAGAGCTGTTACTTGCATATTATTTTATCTGTCAGACGTTTTACCTCTTAACATCATAATGTAATTCTACAAATTGATTGAATTTCCTTGAACCTTTTAATAACAATTCTAAGTGATAATCCCCATCCTTAAACAAAGGAACCCCGCTTCCAATGAGCGTTGGTGCGATAGTTATGATGAGCTCATCAACAGCATTTTCTTTTAGGAAGGAATATAGCAGTTCTCCTCCTCCAACGATCCAAATATTTTTCCCTTCTTGTTTTTTTAATTCATTTACAAAATCAGGAATATTGGGGCTAATAAATTTCACCTGCTCCGTATCAGCAATTGAAGACCTTGTAAACACAAAACAATTTTTATCAGAATACGGCCAGCTATTGTCACCCTCATGTTCCATAATCCAATCGTAAGTTGTTTTTCCCATTAAAATGGTATCAATAGCGTCTAAAAACTCAGAAATGCCATTATCCCCTTCTCCCTCTACTTTAAACAACCACTCAAGTGACTCCTCTTTTGTCGCAATATACCCGTCTAAACTTGTTGCAATAAATAATACCACTTTCCGACTTTCAGTCATAAATCATTCTCCTTTCCGTTTCTATAGATTAAGTATAAAATATTAATATGACATCTCTTGTCATATAACAATAAACTTGCACTTCGAAAGAAGGTTCAGAGATTATGCGGGCTGATCGGTTACTCAACATAATGATTTTGCTGCAAAATAGAGGGAAAATGACAGCCAAGGAGTTGGCAAGTGAACTTGAGGTTTCAGAAAGAACAATTCTGAGGGATATGGACGCCTTAAGTCATGCGGGGATACCGATTATTTCGGATCGAGGGAAAGACGGAGGTTGGCGTCTGTTAGATAATTTTCGCTCTCACTTAAGCGGGTTGAACACTAGCGACATCAAATCGCTCTTTCTTTTCCCTTCGGAAGAATTGCTGAAAGACTTAGGATTCAATAAAAAGACATTGGATACGAGACAAAAATTATTAGCCTCTATCCCAGAAACTTTTCAAAAAGAGGCACAAGTGAGCTGGGAAAGAATTCATATCGACTCAGGTACTTGGCGACAAACTAAGGAAAACGTTCATGCTCTTAAAACAGTCCAGCAAGCAGTATGGGAAAGCAAAAGACTAACAATCGTTTACAAACAGGCGAATGGAGAACAAAAGGAAAGGCTGGTTGAACCATTAGGATTAGTAGCAAAAGGGAATAGGTGGTATCTTGTGGCATCAAGAAATGGAGAACTGCGTAATTACAGGGTATCACGAATACACACAGCAAAGATTGAAGATGAAACTTTTAGAAGGCCGCTTGATTTCAATTTGGCAGATTACTGGGAGCAATCGAAGAAAGAATTTATACAAAATTTACCACAATATGATGTACAAGTAGAACTACATCCGGCTATTATTAAAAGAATTGATTTTACAGGTAAGTTTGTTCAATTTATAAAAATAGAAAATCCAAATGGAGATAAATGGATACCGGCGGCTTTAAGATTTAATGATAAGCAAGAGGCTATCGAGTTCATATTAGGATTTGCAAATAAAATTAAGGTGATTTCGCCAAAGGATCTTCCGAATGAAGTCGTGTCGTCGGCTATATCTGTTATTAAATTTTACAAAAATAAATAGAAATTCCTAACTGTATATTTATCTTGGAATTAATTTTATCTTAAATGGGGTAAAAATGGATATTTTCTTCAATTAACGGGATAATGGAAAAACAATAATGCTTTTATTTGTTCCAATGTATAACCGATGGATTTTAACAATAGTATTTTTTGAAGCTGAAATAAAGCATTGTCGTCATAATAGCGATAGCAATTTTCTGCAACAAATGTAGGCTTGTAACTGCTAAACTATAATAAACCATTTCTGCTAGATAAGAATGGACACTTTATGGGGGTAGGTATTCGCATTTGATAGCACCTATCAAATGCGTCGCGGCGGCCACCCCTCAATAAAAATTCACCTCATTACGATATAAACATTATTGTTGAATATCAGTAATGGGGGAAAAGAAAAGGTGAAAATTCTAGAAATGTATATGAGGATCAAGCAATTTAAAGAACAAGGATTTAAGATACGACGAATTGCCAAAAAACTAGGGATATCCAGAACGACGGTTTATAAATATTTAGAGAAATCACCGGAGGAAATAGCGGAGTGGATGGCATCCACCAAGATCCGAGCCAAAAAACTGGATCCTTATGAAATACTTATTCATACATGGCTTAGTGAACATCCTGATCTTTCGGCATCACAGATTCATGACTGGTTGAAGGAGAGATTTCCTAAGTTAGTCGTTGGGGACAGCACAGTGAGAAGTTATGTCAAAGAACTTCGAAATAAATATGGGATTCCTAAAACGGAGCCTAAACGTATCTATCAAGCCATACCTGATCCGCCAATGGGTGAACAGGCTCAAGTGGATTTTGGGGAAACCAAACAGAAAACATCTCAAGGTAAGGAGGTCAAACTATATTTTATTAGTTTCGTGCTCTCCCACTCCAGATATAAATATGTGGAATGGCTGGACAGGCCGTTGACCACAAAAGATGTGATTCAAATGCATGAGCATGCATTTCAGTATTATGGTGGTATACCCTATGAACTTGTCTATGATCAGGATTCCCTAATCCTTGTGAGTGAGAATGCAGGCGATTTGATACTGACAAATGAGTTCCAGGCTTATCGCGATGAGCGGAAAATGTGGTGTCTTGGAATGTGATCCACTGGCTGGACGGAACAGTAAGGCTAGACTATCCGGGTACCGGCTATTCACTTGACGATAGCGCTCATGGTTTCCGATTCTTCAAAAGTAACAGGACTCCATACCAGAGTTGGTGGGTCGTTAGACATTCTGATGGAACTATCTCATTTAAAAATCAAAAAACCGGCAGGTGTATTGATGATACTTCCCAACATGGCTTAAGAACAGTCGGGTGTCATTATGGCACTTACCAAAGATTTTACTAATGCTTGATTTTGGTTAGAAGATTTCTAGTAATGGTTTTACGGCGGTATAATACATTTGTGAAGGAAAAAAAGCCCTCATGTTATCCGTAAGAATTTCTATGTTTAAAAATGTATTGCCTGTTGCTAAATGGGAATCATACTAGCAATCTTTTAATCCTGAAAGGGTCATGACCCTTGGCCTTGAATAAAGCTCGCTTTTTAGTGGGCTTTTTTGGTCCCAATAAAAATCTATTCTGTCACCTTTAATCTCTTACTGGCTAGAGCTTTGCTCTAGCCAGTAGCTTTATCTTCCCTTCTTTATCTGTTCTTCAAAATTTAATAAACCATTTCTTATCATTTCTCCCTTTTGTTCAACAGTATCTCTGTACGGACCAAAAAACAGTATACATTAGAATGTTTTGTTGTAGCTTTGAAATAAAGTTTGATCATTTGTAAAAAAGATTGATCGTTTTTAAAAAGGTTTGATCAAAAATGTGTTATTAGTCCCCTCAAGGTTGGTAACTTTACAATAAAATTTGTATACTGAAACAAGTTACCGCGATCTTCACCAAACGGGCCATATTGCGGAATAAAAGAAGGATTCTGGAAAGGGAAATAGAAGGGATAATACATGTGTTTATTTTTATTAAAGCCGACAGTTAACATTTATCTGAAAGAATAAGAGGTGAATGATGAAGCTAATCCCTATCTCACCAAGCAACGTTTTAGTTGATTCACCGGTCGAGATCTATATCACTGGTCTAAATAGAAAGAATGGGAAAATATCCAGCATCGTTTTGCTGATTTTTAGAAAGGAGTTTGTGAGATGAACGTTAGCGATTTTCATCAGAATTTTAATCTTTTTTTCGATGGACTTCAATTACGTCGACAAAATGAAAATCGGACCGAACAGATGGAACTTCATTCACAAATCGGAAAGGGTTCTATTCACCGATTTGTGCCACGTACCGACTTGGAGATGACCATTTCCAATTTTAAGTTTTATCAAGACCACAAGTTCAATCTATTCACCCATTCTGCCATGGTTGAGCTTAGCTGCTGTTTCAAAGGTGCAAGAACAACCAGTGTATCTGGTATTGAGTACGAGGTTACCCCTGGCAGCTGTACGCTTCAATTCATAAATCAAGTTGATGCTAAATTTGAGTTAAACAAGGATGAATCTTTTCATATGTTGAGCGTCGGTATCCCCGTTTCAACCTTTCATCGTTTTATGGAAGAGGCGAGCGGGGCAAGATCGATCGACTTTTATAGCATTCTAGGAGAAAATTCTTTTCGATTATTCCAAGATACCATCGATCCGTCGGCTTCCGTCATCCTTAAACGAATCATGGAATCCGTTGAAGAGCAAAGAATCAAAAACTTGGAGATGGAGTACTCTGTATTGGAACTTTTATCCTTGACCTTTAAAAGATTTCTATTTGACGACCCTTCGGAATTAACCAGTCTGTCAAGAAGCGATATGACAAAAATTAGGAAAGCGCGGTCGATTATTCTGGACCGTATGGAAGACCCCCCATCACTTTTGGAACTGTCTCGATTGATTGGGATGAGTGATTATAAATTAAAAAATGACTTCAAAAAAATGTTCGGTCAAACGCTGTTCAGTTATTTAAAGGATAAACGTCTTGAGAAAGCCTTCCATTTGTTACAAAATGACGGCTTCCGCGTGATTGATGCATCCTATACTGTGGGTTATTCGAATCCAAGCTATTTTGCGGAAGCATTTCGTAGCAAATATGGTGTTAACCCAGGTGAATTCATTCGCCGTTCTTCTATTTCACGTTAACCTTTCCTTGTAGCTATTTTTTATTGCTCCCAATAACCAGCATTGATCTCCGTCAGGTGGTAGAACACTCGCTTAAGTGAATGTTACGATATCAACATTATCACAGTAAGGTGAAAGGATGTGTATAGGGAATTCGGAAAAGCCCACTTACTTAAGTGTCAAAATGATATTAGGAGTGATTGCACACATGGAGAAAACACAATTTGAGAAATTACAAGATGAACTGGATTCAATATGGGTACATGGGAAAAAGACTCTTCCTACGGAAGTTGTGGAGGCATTCGAAAAATCGATTCAGGATCTTAGGAACTCGAATTCCGCCAGAGGTTTAGTGATTGGGGAAAAAGCGCCCGACTTCACCTTAGAAGATCAAATAGGTAAAAATATAACGTTGTCTAAAGTGACGGCAAAAGGGCCCGTTATTCTTACATTCTACCGTGGCCTCTGGTGCCCATTCTGCAATGTAGAGTTAAGAGGCTACCAGCAAATCATCGACAACATTCATGCGACCGGAGCTCAGTTACTTGCAATTAGTCCACTAACTCCGGAGCATACGTTGTCTGTCCAGGAGAAGCATGAATTGAGTTTTCATGTATTAAGTGACCTGCATAATCAAATAGCGGAAAAATATCGTCTTAAATTTAAAGTCCCTGGATATCTACATGACATCTACAGATCTTTAGACTTTGCATTAGACAAATACAATGGTGACAACTTTTGGGAGCTTCCTGTACCAGCAACCTATATTATTGATCAACAGGGAGTCATACGCTTTGCTAACGTAGACCCTGATTATAGAAGACGTACGGAACCAGGTGAAGTATTAAACTTTCTTCGTTCCTTATGATGAGCTCTGAAGTTTTTTAAACCATTTGTGAAAACAAAGAAATGTAGTAAGTTTTTTCTGTTAAACAAATACCAGCTAATACTAGAAAAGACTATTCCGACATGAAAAAAGCCGATTTTTCCTACGCTAAGGAATCACCGGCTTTATTTTATTGAACAAGAGGACGGAGTGAATCTAAGCTTGCTACTTTCTTTATGTCAAAAGTGTATTCCCCAAGAAAATTGATATGCTCCCATTGTAGCTTTGAAACAAAGTTTGATTAAAGAAATCACGTGAACCTGCAATTTACGGTAATAAAAAGCATCCATTTTGAAATAAAAGTTGATCAAAATGGATGCTTTACCAGCCGATTTTAGTTGAACTTTTATAAAAAAGTTTGATCATTTTATATCTGTGATCTTCGACAATCTCGCCCTTTTCCGGAATAACTGAAATAAAACTTTTGAGGCTTTTGATCTTATCGGTCTGGAACTCCCCAGTTAACAATTAATCCAGTATAAGTAAGTCCTCCACCAAATCCATACAGAATCACCGTATCTCCATAATGCAGCTTTCCTTCTTTTATGCCGAGATCGAGTGCTAAAGGTATAGATGCTGATGAGGTATTCCCCATATTCTCAACACTATATAAGGTATTGTCCATACTAATATTTGATTTTTCACAAATGGATTCAATCATTCTTAAATTAGCACTATGTGGGACAAACCAGTCAATGTCTTCCGTTCCCATATTGGCTCTTTCTAATAAAGTTTGCACGCCATTAGGAACCGTTCGTGTGGCCCATCTATACACTTCACGTCCATTTTGAACCATGTTTCCATCTCCAAGCAGTTCATTGCCGTTCATTTGTTTTGATAACCCTGAACGATAAAGATGGATACCGCCTTCCCCATTTGTGTCTAGAACAGAAGTTATAAAACTGGGATTTTCTTCATCGGATTCAACTAAAACTGCACCAGCGCCATCACCGAAAAGAACACATGACGAACGGTCAGTGTAATCCGTGACTTTCGACAATGTTTCTCCACCAATTACCAAAACCTTTTTATGGAGACCAGAAGAGACAAGTCCATTTGCGACATGTAAAGCATATGAAAATCCAGCACACGTTGCGTTCAAATCAAATGCACCGGTATGTTTCATTTTAAAATGTTCTTGAACTTGACAGGCTACACTCGGAAATGCGTAATCTGCTGTAGAGGTGGAAACGATGATTAAATCAACATCTTCAACACTCTTATTATAATCTTGTATTAATTTCTCCACTGCTTTAATACATAAGTCGGATGTAAATTCATTTTCTTCTGTTATGTGTCGTTCTTTCATACCTGTTCTTTTAATAATCCACTCATTATTTGTGTCGACAAACTTCTCCAAATCAGCATTGGATAATATACGACTTGGAACATAAGTTCCGATGGCTGTAATACGGGCTTTTGATTGAATCACCCAATTCACTCCTCCCCTTATTCTTACTCCATTTTAACACATGGTATTATTACCTGGTACTAATTTTATATAAAATTATAAAAGGTTTTCCAAAATTTACTCTGTTGATCTTATAGTGAAAGGAGATCCAGGACCACCATGAACTAAGATCAAAACGGAGTTTGTTGGATTTTCACCTCGAATAGTAACCCATTGGCTGATACCGCCAATCTCAACATATTGATAATCATATACGCCTTCGGGATTTGGTTTCAAAGATCAGAGCCTGCTTTTGAAAAAAAGATTGATCAAAACAGGCTCTCAAAATATTTCGTTCCGGAGAATCTTTGTAAAAAAGTTTGATCATTTTCTGTTTGTATTGTTCTAAAACGGCGGATATTTCATTAAGTTTATAAACCTTCTATAATTTATCAAGAACCAGTTATAATTCGCAATAGAATGTCAACTTCCGGCTTATAATAGTCTCCATCCCCTTGTGCTGCACCCAGCAGCATAAGACCAGAAATAATCGACAAATAACAAGAAATCAGTTTTCTTGAATCGCCAGCTACTATCTCACCTACTCGCTGTCCTTCTTCAAATAATGGAAGTAATTGATCAACATACGTTTTTATGGGATATTGTTTAATAAGCTCATTGGCCCTCTCAGGAACGCCATCTGACGTACGCGCCTGATGAATTAACATAAAATAAGCTGAATCCCCTTCATGAAGTATTATTTCTGTCAAAGTTTTTATTTTTTCGATTGGTGATCCTGGAAGTTGATATACGTACATCATTGTTGAATGTGATTGTTCCATTGCCCATTCAACAAGCGTAGTAAAAAGTTCGTCTTTCGATTTAAAATAGTGGTACAGAAGGCCGTGACTGATACCAGCTTCCTCAGCAATCATACTCATTTTCGTTCCAACGACGCCTCGCCGAGAAAAAACCTTTACTGCAGCGCCTAATATCTGTTCCCTGCGCTCATTATGAATCTGATGCTGTTTTTCCTTTTTAGAAGGTGCCATTTATTATCAAACCCTCTTTTCTAAGTTTTATTAATTGGCGGGATTCTCATGTCCATAGTTTCTGATCAATAGACGATTATTAATTGGTTCTGTAAAACTTGGCAATTTCATTAAATGCTTCTTTAGGCTCCCAGTATCCACTCGTATATGATTTTTCGGAATCTTCCGGATAGACCTTAACAATGCCGTAGCTCGCCATATCTAAATCATACTGAGGGTTTGGAGAGAACGGTTTGTTGGGCATAATATAATCAAAAACGAAAGCGCCATGGATATTCTCTGATTTGTATATTTTAAGCAGCTCAATTATATAATCAGCCTGTACTTTCTCGCTTCTTTTAATATCGCCTTTTATTTTGGGAACGGAAGTACTCCAATCTATAATTTCATGACTTTCCGGCCCCTTTTTCTCCGCTCCTTCAAAGGTGCCACATCCGAATTCAAAGATGACAATCGGTTTATTATGCCGATGGAATTTCCTTAAACTTTTAATATATCTCGATTCATTGTAGGCTAGTTTGTAAAGATTCAAACCGATCATGTCGAACTCCTTCCAGTCAACCTGTTCCCAGAGTGCTGCTCCGTAGCTTATTTTACCGTTGAAGCTTGATCTAACAACTTTACAGGCTTTCCTAAGATAGTCGTTCAATTTTTTGTTATACCAAGGAAGCAACCACCACATAGTGCGTAACTTCGAGGCTCTTTGAGCATGATTACTACCAGGCATGATGCCTGATGAAAAGATTGAAAGCTCGCAGCCTAAGCTTAGATCAATTTTCTGGTATTTCTTTCGCAATTGCTCGGCTGCAAGTGCCACTTCCGACAAATGTGTCATTGTTTCTTCTTGATTTCCCTCGACAAGTCTTGGCTGAAGCCATACGTGAAGGCCGATTTCCAATGCAATCGTTGCACACTCAACCAGTCTATCGATATCGGTACCATAAATTTGAACTGAAGTGCAATGCAACTGATCACTTATTACCCGAATTTCTTGCTCCATCAAACCCTTTCGAAATTCACGTGTCCGAGAACCCGGGCTGAAATTTGTACCCACATCATAATTTATTCCCTTTTGAATAAGTGCTTTTTGATTTTTCATTTATATATCTCTCCTTTCTTTAATTCCCCCCTAAAAACAACAAAGAATTGAAGGAATTGTTTTAAAAGTCCGCAAGCAATGAAACTGCATTATTGAGGATCACCTTAAGCGGAGCACCACCAAATTGATAATTGATTGACCCAGTCAGTCAACCCAATGATAGAACAATTTCCAATAGCAGTCAACAGAAATATTGATCACTCGTACACTTAAACACACCTACATAATTAATTTAAAATAAATAATCTAATTCTAAGCAATATACAATTTCTCAATGGCCTATTTGTCATAAACAAAGCTGGCACCTAATAAACTCACCTACCTTTTTTCTTTTGACAGCAAAAACCCCTTCAGATAATCACATCCAAAGGGTAAAGCTTCGCTGTAGATTTGGAATAAAGTTCGATCAAAAACACTTTACTGTAGCTTTGAAATAAAGTTTAATCAAAAATACCTCTCAAACCCACATCTTACGTTAACCTAAGGGGACCCGTTTTTGAAAAAAAGATTGATCAAAACGGGTTTATTCTTTGTAAAGTATTATACATTTTTTATAAAAAAGTTTGATCATTTTCTTGCTGTAATCTCATGAATACTGGTTGCAGCAAAGCCTCTTATATCGCACCCCTTTTACTAAAGCCACATTCGGACATTTCTGTTACTGTAGTCCTAACCAACGGACTGTTTTTTCTTCATAGTTGTGCCAAGTATGATTAAGACAACATAGATTACGATGGCAATTGAATCTATCAACGTATCCGTAAGAGCTGAAACGTCAAGTAATGCTGTTACACCAAGAATGATCATCAGTCGGACGATTAGGATCACCGCGATCATCCATGCGGCAAAATGGATCTTCGATAGTTCACTTTGAAATGACATGAAAATGAATGCGATGCCGAAGACCAGATTTTCCACCGTTATAATGTGCCAAACATACGTGAATACCGTCCGGGTATCCATGGGCATCCCCCTAATGTCGAGCGTCGGCAGCACAGCGGATTGCCCGTTCCATGCATGCGTGACGGCAAATAGCACCGCAAGAACGCCTACAATCAGATAATAAAAATTCCTAACCTTGATGTTGATCACAACCCTCCTTAAAAATTGCCTGTTCATTTTCTCGGATATCCTTGTAAAGCTCGCGGACGAATTCTCTCAACTGTTGATCGCTTTCGTTATTAAAATCCCTTAACGTTCTAGCCGCTATGTTGAGCAGCTGACTTACCTTTTCCAGATGGTTAATCTTCTTGCGCATTGCTGCGTTCTTAGCATCGAGGAACGCAGCAACCTCTTCGCAGTATGCGGAATCGATATTTTCCATCTTGCGAAAATCAAATTTTCCCTTGATTTCGTCAAGAGAAAAGTCCGCATACCGCATAATCTGAATATTCATCAAGTCTATGAGGTCTTCCCTCGAATACATGCGGTACCGATTGTCTTTCCGAGACGGCGAGACGATTCCAATCCGGTCATAATACCGAAGTGTATCTTTGGACATTCCAAGTATCTGAGAAACCTCTTGTATAAAATAAAGTTTTTCCATGAATCCAGAATAACATTTGAGTTGACTCCAGTGTCAAGTTGTTTTTCAATTACTTTTTATAATCTGTATATTAATCTTAAAGATATTTTGATTGTCTTCTTAATTAACAATATTTATCTTTTGTAAATAAACTTTCTTTATTTCGTAATATGGCCCAATTGCTGAACAGAAAAATCCTACATCAATAAACAGGACTCTTGATTAATCCTTTTTATAAACGGTGCAACTTTATTACAATCGGTTAAACTTTGTTTTAAACGGTCAAACTTTATTTTAAATCTACACCAAATGTAGCTTTAAAATAAAGTTCGATCAAAAACACTTTACAAACCCAAATATTACCGTACACAGAAGAATCCATTTTGAAAAAAAGATTGATCAAAATGGATTCATTCTTTGTGGAAAGAAACCCCTTTGGATAAGTTACATCCAAAAGGATAAAACTTCGCATCTTTTTTATAAACATCGCGGCTTTATTTTAAATCCACAACAACTCATTCATACATTAAAAACTGAGGAAGTTACAAGAAAGTCCCAAACAGGAATGAAGCGTATTCGGGATGCCAACCTTGTCATCATTGATGACTTGATGTTCATGGCAATGGATACGCGAGAAGCAAATCTATTCTTTCATCTGATTAACGACCGTTATGATGATCCATATAAATTGTCAATAACCAAAGCTGCTATTAAAAAACAAACTTCTCAGGAGGAGGATGAATTTGGTTTTTAATGCCTAAAAAGATATTCCTTATTCTACAATCATCCAGTTATTATCTTTTTCTAATGTGAGTTCAAACTGTGAAAGCTGTATAGCTTTAGTAGTTTCATCCAAATACTTCACAATAACCCACACCTTAATTTGATTCTCTTTTTCTTGAAAGACTGGATTAATCAATTCAGAAAAGATGTAGTTCTTTTCAATAGTTGGTAAAGCATTGTTTTTCACATAATAAGCAAGTTCTTTATCAGTCGCAGTCGGATAAAACGCAAAAAACGTCTCTAAAAAATCTGTCACTTCTTGCACAGTATCGGAATCGACCGTACCATTACTTTCAGGTAGTTGTGGCTCATAATCTGATTTATTCGGTATGCTCCATAAAGTAGGGTTTTGTGTAATTACTAAGTTTCCTACATTATCTTGATGAAGCAAGATTCGATAAGTGGACCGGACCCATTGGCTATTTTTATCTTCCGTAATTTTTTGATCTAACGAATAAATAACCGCATAGGTATCATCATTTTCTGGTGACACTGACCAGATATCAATATTACTCACACTAGAACTAGTAGGAATATCTGCTCTCACGGTATCAGTATTTAAGGCTTGTAAATTCTCTGTCAAGTAGTCATTGATCTTTTCCGCTCGTTGTTCAATGGAATCTTTTTCGTTTTGCCATGTGTAGTAGTCTTTCACAAAGTTTTTCGTAAAACTCTCTATAGGATTAGTGTCCAAAATATTGGTTTCAACGATTTCTCTTTCATGTATGGTATGCTGGTCAATCGCTGTAAAGTTTTTATAAATGCCAAAGGCAAGGCTGCCAATTAGTAATATCCATAAAATAGTTACTGATTTTTTACGTGTACCAACAGTACGCACTTTCGTTTTTTTAGGTTTTGTTTCTAGCGGTTGGTTTTCTTTTTTCTTAAAGAAGCTTTTCATTTGGTTCAATCCTTTCTATTGTTTAATACGTCCAGCTCCAATTAGGTGCTTTTGCCAGTAAGAAGAAGTCAGATTGGCATAACCAATTGGATCTCCGGCATTATACATTTGATTATTTCCAAGGTAGATTCCCACATGGGTGACATAGGTTCCTGCATTATATGTGGAATGAAAAAACACTAAATCCCCAGGTTTTGCTTCAGATAAAGATATATGCTCGGTCACGTCATATTGCTGTTGTGCTGTTCGAGGCAAGTTAATCCCTGCCTTTCGATAACTCCATTGTGTTAATCCACTACAATCAAACGAGGTTTTTGGATTATCTCCACCAAAGACATAGGGGTATTCCTCATACTTCAAGGCTTCATCCATAACTATCTGAACCATTTCATCATCAAATTGAGGTGAAATGAAATACTGACTCACTAAATCAACATAAAACATATTTCCGTAAAGATAACGCCAGCCGCCGTTTTTCTTTACAGCTATCGGATTCGTATAGGTAACTTTGCTTCCACCCGAACGTTCCCTAGCAAAGTTTTTGGCTAATTCAAAGCTGTATTGTGTTCCCCTTTTTGCGACATAATCAATAAAAGCACCGCCATAGTTATAGGCTTGAATGACTGCATTGCCATCGATACCACTTGTTTCTGTGGAACGTACCAAATCAGCAAAGTATTTTGTTCCTTGTTGAATCGAGGCTTCGGTATCTAAGGAATTGGGTGGAAGTCCCAATGATTCGCTCGATTGCATCACGTCCGGAAGTTTCCCGCCACTTTCGACTTGGATAATGGCAAGCAGAGTAGAGACATACTCACTAATGCCATATTCTTTCGCATACTTTTCTACCATTGGCTGATGTTTTAACACATCTGCTGACACCGATATACTACCTCTATCACTAATTAAATCAGCGTTCCCTGTTGAATCGTCCTCATTGGAAATAAAAATCGCTACAAACGCTAGTAGCCCAAACAAGGCAAGAAAGCCTAGCCCCCAAGCAAGTAATAGGATCTTTAACCTCATGACCTTCATCAGCGTTCCCTCCTACTTGTATGCATGGAACGTTTGCTGATCTGTTTCTGCTTTGTACGTTTCAAAGGTTTTGAGGGACGCTTGATGACTTGATACCTGTTTTTTAGTCGAGAACGTTCTTCATTTAGAGATGGCTGTCCTTTTTTGATAGGTTGTTTAGGCTTAACGGTATGAATCAAATGTTCTTTTCTGTTGGGACGTGATGGCTGTTGTTGTAATGTGGTCTGCTCAATCTGACCCATTTTAGTAATAGGTCTTGTCTTTCGTTCTTGATAAACAGTTGGTTTCTTTGATTTTTCCTGATGGAAAGGTTCATTGACCCCCTGTCCAACTGGTCGCTCGTGGATGGGAGTATCACGAGAAGGTGTGCGCTTTTTTTCCAATGCCAGCCGTTTATTTGCAAGATTTTGACGGTGGTTCGCTTTGCGCGTTGCATTTACGTGTTGTCTTTTTTCTTTCGCCTGCGTGATGCCTTCTTTAAAATCACGAGCAGGCTTTTTGAGTTGTTCTTTTCCTTGCATAACGGCATATTTGGTATTCGTTGGCAAATCGTGCAGTTGTTCTTTACGGTGCTCTATATTCGCACGAAACTGACTTTTTGCACCAAACACCTTTCCTGTTACTTGACCGATTTTCTGGCTCATTGAAGTTGGTTTTGTACTATCATTTGTCCATTCCTTACCCCTTGTTGCAGGTGATGTTAGCCGTTGTAATGGTCGGAGATGATGAGAGGAACCCTTTGTTTGCCTTGACTTGCCAACCATCGCTCCAACTGTTGCACCCGCCGTTGCGCCTGCAAGTGTTCGTCCAATCGAGCGTTGTAATCGACGACTACCGCGGTTGAACATTCGGTAAGGACGGCGCATGACTTTACGTCCAACATTTTGTGAATCATTACTTTGCAGATTAAACATGCTCATGATGTCACCGAGTTTCATGTAAATGCCTGCAAACGTCACAATCTGTAAGAAGGCAATCAAGAAAAATGGATAGCTCATCGTTAAACTGTAAAGCATGGATGAGATACTAAAGGCAACTGTAATAATCAAGGTGATGCCAGCTCGTAACATAATCACATTAAACAACTTCATAATCGCTTGTTTCCCCATGTTTTCGAAAGTCGGTATCATTGATAATAAAAAGCTAATGGGTAAAAACATCGCATAAATAATAAAAAGTATTTGAGAGAAAATCATAATCCCTGAGAGAAGAAATACGAAAATCGAAATCCCGATATTAAACAGAAATAAAAAGAAGACCATTCCCAAGCGAGTAGTGGTCTTCGTAATCGTTAAATTTTTATTGTCATGGTCTTCGATTTCCGCTTTGACGGCATTCTCACGGTCTTTCCCGTTATTTGTATCAGGACTGATTGAGGCCAAGGTTTCAACACGATTTTCCCCAATCGTTTCTTTGTCCGAATCATCAAACTGTAATAACATCCATGGTTGCTCTACTTGAATGGAAAAGAGGTTATTCCGTATCAGATCGACACTGTCTTTTCCTTGACTATTCGAGTTTGGCATCAAGATTTTGGTTCCTAAATCTAAACTTGTTTGACTAATGTCAGCGGAAAAATCATTGATTTTAGCAATATACGTTGGAGCATAGGCAATAAAGGAAGCAGACAAAATAAACACCACTAAAAAGTTGAGGATCGCCCGAATCGCTTTCGTCGTTTCTCGTTTCATTAAGCCTGTATACGCCACATACATTCCAATCACTAAAACGAAAAGAAGCAGAAATCCCACATAAAAGCCAGAACTGCTGAAACCACTTGCGGTAATCCCTGCTAATGTCTGCATATTTTTACCAATTGCATCCGCCGTTTGTGAAATGAAATCAAGTGAATAGGCTTGTTGGATTAAGTAGCCTGTCGCATTAGACAAATACAGGCTAATAATCCAAATGAAATTGGTAATCGTATAAAGCCCATACATAACCTGCTTTCCAATCCCATCTGTCCAATTCCACGGTAGCCACTCCCAACTTGTATCAACATAAAAGTCTAGTTGGTAATGATCGAGTGGATACTTAGAAAAAAGATTGTCTTCGGATACCGTATCATCAACTAATCCGGCTGCTTGTGCACATGTACCAAGCAAAAGAAGCAATAAAAAAACAGCAGCACCAATGAGTACCGCCGTCATGACTATCTTTTTCAATTTTTGTTTGTTCACATCGTCACCTCGTTTCATTCTCCTTGATAGGTGGTCGAGTATCAAAAGCATCAAATAAATCTTCAAAGACAGGATGGACTTGAATAATTCCAACACGCCCATACAAATCTTGAATTAAACATTGACCATTTTCCAGTTCACGAAGTTTCCTTTGATTCCCTTCATCTTCTTTATCTACTCCAAAAAATTCAAGTGTCTTTTTTATTTCATTTATATCCCTAGAGCGAAAAGCAAACTTTATACCGATATTATTTTTTAGTTTTTCATCGGTTAGATCATCCGCATTTTGTGTGACGAAGTACACACCAGCATTCATCGCACGCCCTGCTCTCACTAGTTTGTTAGATAATGTCTTTCCTTGTACTACTTGCAAGAATGACCAAGCTTCGTCTAAATCTACAATTTTGAATACACTTCTATCCGAATGGATAAAATCCAATGCAAATGTAGAAATGACAATCAGCATTGAGACGCTAAGTAACTCCATCGTCGTATATTCTTCAAAGTTTGTTTCTGCATCTGGTAACACTAAATCCGCAACTTGAATGATATTTAATTGTTTTTCTAAGCTAATCGAGTTTTTCACCGTTCCATCTGAAAACAGAAGGTGGGCAAAGTCATAGTCGGTAAAACTTTCGATATGGTCAGCGATAGGACCAGCCAATGGATTAGGATCACTTCTTAGTTCATGAATGACAAGCATTAAACCACGTTCCTCCTGTTGACTCACGGCTCGTATCGCCCTTCTTAACACAGGAAATTTCTCACCATCACGACTAGATATGCCTGTAAGGAATGTGAGTATATCAATCGCTAGACTTTCCGAATCCTTTTTCTTTTTCATAATGACATACGGGTCAAGCAATCCTTTATTGTGATCATCACTTGTCAAATTCACAATATTTATTTCATGGGCCATTTCAGGCAATGTCTTTTTCCAGTTTCCCCGTTCTGCCTTTGGGTCAACAATGAGAGCCTGACCACCAAAGAGAACCGCATAATAGACAAGCAGATTATTAGTAAAAGATTTTCCGCCACCAAGTGAACCTAAGAATGCAGAAGCTAACGCATTGGTGACTGAACCTTTTACACCTTGACTCGCTAGACTGGGATTCAAATAAACATTGCGTCCTGTATCCAAGTTGTAGCCCATATAAACTCCTTCCGTTTCTCCTAGCATTTGTGTTGCCCCAAACCCAAGTCCTGCCAAAAAATCAGATGTGACATACTGAATATAATCATTCATATACCGTTTACTGGCTGGGATAAATTCACTGTGTAAACCGATCATATCTCCAAATGGACGAACAAGTTTGACGTTCAAATCATCATAAAAATCCTTTACTTCATTACAATGCTGTTTGAGTTCATCCAAGTTAGGAGCAGACACGCGAATCACGTAGCTTAACTTATACATCGATTCTTTACTTTGATCAAGCACATCTTCTAATTCATTCACCTGTTCCAAGGCTTCTAATACGTTATTTCCTGTTTCGTTATCAGACTCCCAAGCATGGTTATCCAAGTCTTTGAGTTCCTTTTTCTTATTCCGAATCGTAGATAAGGCTTTTTTGTTCGTGACAATTTCTACATTCATGGATGTGTCAATCGGAAAATCAAATTGTTGTTGCTGATAATAAAAGATTTCATCCGATGGAAACTCAAGATCACCAACAATAGAATTAATCGTAAAGTAGGCCACATAAGTGATTTGTTCTTCCTGCTCAATCTTTAAATAACGTTGGTTTTCTTCAATCAGACAACGTGTTGGTTTAATGATGTCATAACGTTTAACTAATGTTTCCTTTTTCAACTTTTTTAGCGGGAGAATATAATCATACTCTTCATAAGCAATTCCCGATTGCCCATGAAGATGTTCGATTAGATAACCAAAATCATTTTTATCTAAAGGACGTATCTTAAAACGTCTTGAAATTTTGTTTTGTAATAAAGACTCCATTTTAAGGAATCGTCTAATTTCATCATGTGGCATGGAAACAAAATCGCCCATTAGATGATGATTCACATCACGGACAAAAGAAGAAAGTGAATTTTTAATGGAGTCCCCCATTGATTTCATACTGACTTCTTCTTCATTCAGCAACAGTTTAAAACCGATAAAAAAACGATAGTCTACTTGATGTTCACCAATCATGGAAACAAGGGCTTCCGTTTGGTCATCAATACGCTCATAAGCAACTTCTTGTAATCGCCCCGTCACTAACTCCTTGCTTCGTTCCTGCGCTGATCGGATACTGCTTGCGGTACTAATTTGTAACGCATGGATTTTACCGTCCTGATTTTGCGCAATCAACTGACGAAAGTGGTCATGTACCTGCATTTTTTCTTCTGGTGAGAGAAAGGAATAGTTGTAGGGAAGTAACTCATAGTAGGCAAAACATTCCCCATCATGGTTAAAGAAAAGATTATTTTCCATGTATTTAATCGGATAGCGCATGCAATTCACTCCTTACAGCTGTCATGTTTTCATTTATTTTCACCTGTTGTAGTTTGACGGGTTTACCTGCATAAGTGACTTTGGGTCGGAACAAATATGTCAATACGGACTTGAGAAAGCTATACGGTTTTTTGCCATCAAATGTCTTCTGGCTCATAAACCATGTCAAACCAACTGGTATTCCGACATATTTTAATAACGCCCCATCGATTAAAGAAAGTGGAGGAAGATTTCCTAACAACATGACGACTAAGAGTGAAAGTACAAACCATGACATTTGATTGAATGTTACGGGAAAAGGTAAACGAAAATCATTAATGGCATAAATCACTTTTTCGACTGACCAAATACGGGTATAGCTCTTTAGTTTTTTCAAATGAAGTCACCCTTTCATCAATAGGAAAAGCAGCCTGTACGATAACAAGCTGCTTTTCCACTTACTGCGTATATTCAAATACACCATTTGAAGTAATTAGAAAACTACCCTCAATTTCTAGATCACGTCCAAAGGCTTCATAATCAATATAATTTTGTAGATTAGAAGGGACCTCTCCCAACATTCCTGTTTCTTCGACTAAAACCCGTGCGACATCTGCCATATTCTCACAATCAGGATAATACATAATATCATCTTGGTGTTCCAGTAATTCTTCTATACTGTTAAACCAACAACTTTGCACTTCAGAAAGAGAATCATAAAGTGGTGTACCTTCAATTTCTGCCACCATTGCACATAAACGGTTTACCTCGGAAATGGGCGTATATTCACTGATTTCAAAGGGAAGTTCGTAATCGAATATTGCATATTCTTCATATTCTCCGTTCAAACCGATGCGCTCTTTCACTTCCTCAAAATCGATGGGTGGTGAAAACCATGCACCATTGATTTCTCCTTCATTATATTTACCGAGATTCGTTATAAAAACTTGCATTTCCATCGAATTTTCACATCCTTTTGCAAAAAGTTAATAAAGTGATTAAAAAAAATGAAATTCTCTAAAGGAAAGCTTTTTTATTGCAGGATTATCCTCATCCTTTACTACTTCAAATACGGTCATAGATAAATCTGCTGGGTCATTTTCCAGTTTAATAACTATCAACTCCGAGTCATTCACATTCATGTCATTTGCTTCTTCCATTGCCTTGTCACAAATTTCATCTCCCGTTTTAATGGACATACCAACTTCCAATAATGCTTCATCTAACTCATCCCTTTTTTCAACAGTTACAATCGTACTCAATTACTACACCTCCAAGCGAAGAATTAAATGTTACCATTGAAATTCATGACCTTTTCAGAAAAGATAAGCATAAAAAAGAGCAACTACGTTTAATTTACTGGTGCATAAAAGTAAAGTTGTTAATCCCTTCCGCACTACCGTTTGGATCAACATTTGTTTGTAGAACATAAGAAGACCACTTATCTTCACAAACAAACGTTATAATTAAGCCCCTATGATCCGATTAAATAGGTTTAACAACACATCTTTCACTCCAGCCGCATTAAAGACTAATCCAACCGCAACCAAAGCAATGATTAGAAAGCCGATTAGTTTAGAAAACTCTCGTTTAAAACCTAAATAAATTCCAATTACGACGATTGCCATTAATACTAAAGATTGTGCATTACTAAGAAACCAATTGTATAAATTCTGGCCAAAGTTCATTTGAATTTCTCCCTTCATAAGTTAATCAATCGTCGCTTGACAATGGTTGAATCACTTTCTCTATGGGAATGGTTTGTTGCATGAGTATTTTTTGGTGTCGTTCGGATAATTCTACTTGCTCCAACATATCCTTGATTACACTGGTTTGATTAAGTTCATCTATCTTTGTCGCTAGTTTCCAAGTAGGGGCAACTTGGCGTGCAAGCCATCTTAGTGATTTTTCAAACGTATAAGGTTCAGGCTTTGTTGTTAAAGAAATTTTTCTGTTCACGCCTAAATCAATAAATCGTTGCCATTCTTTATTGATTTCCCAACTGCTGCGACGCTTTTTCTCGTCTTTATCAACAAAACGAATATACCGATTAATAATGGAAAAAGCAGTCCGTCCAGCATCTTCATACATCATTAAATCTACAATCGCATGATAAGCACGATCATTCTTTAAACGAATTTCAAAACGATTTTTCACGTCTGTATCTTCGAGTGATGTGCCATGTTTCACGTATTGTTCGTAATCCTTCTCATACGCACAGAAGTACACGTCACTTTTTAAAGAACCAATATATAAGGTATTTCCCATGTCGGGCTTTTCTTCATTCTGTACAAGTTCACCAGAACGATAGCTTTTAAAACTACGAAAAACAGAAATACATTCTTCATGACGACATTTTTGTGTTAGAAACGGAATATCCAATATGCTTGTCTTATCGTTTATCGCAAGATCAATTCGTTTAAAAACACCACCAACGCGAAACACGTCCATAAAAAAATCGAACCATGTTCGTTGTTGGGCTAATAAGAAATTCTCAAATTGCCTACATCCTTTTCCTTTAAGTTCTAATAAACAGCCTTTTTCTTCATCTGGAGAAACCATGACGACAATATCACCAAAAATGTATTGTTCCATATAGGAGTAAAATGCATAATCCTCATGTAACATATACTCCATTTTCAATTTCAAAATATCTTTAATAACAGGCTTTGGATTTGTTGTTAAAAATCGAATCCGAACATAATCAAACAAGATTTCCAGTGGAGCATTTGGATTAAATTGCTCTAAAATATCGAACAAGATATTTTTTAGTGAATCAGAGGGAATCACTTTTCCTGTTTCAATTTCACTAATATATTGTCTTGAAATTCCAATATGAACAGCCAGTTTATTTTGAGACACACCGTATTCCAATCGTTTTTCTTTTAATTGTTGATACCAAGGTACTTGATTCATGTGCATTCCTCCAAACTCAAAAAAGATGTCAACTAAAGGTTAAAAGCTGACATCTTCTTCATATGCTCCAAACCGTTGTACCATCAGGTGTTATTGGCTTTTGGAACAGTTTCTTATTGTTTTTCTACCCCCCTGTTAGAAATGGGGGGTTAAGGCGTGGCTGTCGCCACGCAGGCTTAGCCCAGCACAGCGGCTTTCGCTTCACACGCCGCCGCACTGGGCAGCCTTTATTGGGCTAGTTTAGCAATTTCTTTTAAAAAGTCATGCTCCTTTGGGACAAGTGGTGTATAAAATTCAGAAATGACATTATCTCCTTTATCGACATACCCTCGGCCTTTGATCTGTTTTAAGAAAAATTGTTTTTGTACGTCCGCCCCAAACATCATGCCATACCCGAGCTCACTCATACGACCTAAAGCGACTCTAAAATTAAACTGATCGCGTATGCCATCTCCAAGATATTTTGCATCTGGTCGTTGACAGGCGAGAATAAGGAAAAATCCTGCTTGTCGTCCTAACATGACGATTTGTTTCAGTTTAGTTAATACTGCCGTATTTTCCTTGGAAACAAGCATTTCCATAAATGCGACATATTCATCAAAGACTAAAAAGTGAGGGGATAAGCCCAAATATGCATAATTTTCCCCTGTTTTATAGCCCTTCATATGTTTCATTTCTTCACTACGAGTCATCATATCATCATAAAATTGGTCAATACATGCCATCATATCTTCCTTTTTATAATACACATCAGACATAACCGTGGCTAAATCCGCTAAATCTGCATTTTTGGGATCTAAGATATACAATTTTGCATCTGTCTTTAATAGGGCCTCAATTAGTGTGAGAATAAAGTACGTCTTCCCGCCGCCTGTTCCACCAGCAATTAACATATGCGGAAGTTTATCATATTCCCAATACATTGAGTCCATTAGCTTTAAGCTGCCATTTTGTGCAATGACTTCATCAATCGAAATCCGGTTCGCAATCATATCATAGAAAAGTACATACTCGACAAAGGAATCATGTAATTCTTTGGATACCAACTCACAATACAATCCACTTTCTAATTTCCTTTCCAAGTTTAAAAGCGGTTCTTGATATTTCCCAAGTGTGATTTCCACTTGAATATGAATCATCCCTTTTTCATACCGATAATACATTTTTGGAAAGTGACTGATTTTTTCCTTTGTTTTTCCTGATGGTATATCCTTAAAGAAACCCTCTTGAGCGACTTGCTTTGTTTCATACCACCCGTTTTCTAAAATCATTTTTGCGAGCTTTTGGCGATGAATAATCTGTTTAATATGGTTATAGCGATACCGATAATAAACAAAAGCACAACAAGTGACCATTACTAGACTAATCACCAATGAAACCAATCCATACCTACTCATAAAATGTGCTTGAAATAGATCGAGCTGCCACGTTGTAGAAAGTAAAAATGATAGATGAAAAGGGATAAAAGAAGCAAGCCATACACCTACGAGTCCAAAGAATATAAATTGAAAAAAGAGGGACGCATCACTGGATCGAATCCGTTTCCCTCTTCTTCTGTAAAGTTTCATTATTTATCCTTGTTAAGCACAGCTTTTTGAGTACTACCAGCCGATGTTACTGCTTTTCCCTTTAATATTAAATCATCTGCTTTAATGTACCAATCAACATCTGCCCCGCGAAACGTTGCATTTGCGACCGTATCTGCGACAGGGTTAATGAGTTCTACTTCTGCATTATAGTCAAACTCTTTTAACGGAACTGAAGCAGGAATACTCACTTGAATCATGCGACCTTGTTCACGGGACTTTAAGTCATAAGTGCGTTCCTTAACTTCTGATGATACCGTACCATCTTCATTTTGAAGGAATACCTCACGTCGCAATGACGAAAATTTTAATAAGCCAAATGTCTTTTCCTTATCAATGACAATTCCTTGTGCTAATCTCATCTTTTCTCCTCCTTATGCTTTTACCATGTCATCTGCATGTAAAATATAATTTGTGAAACCACGTTCTCCAATTTTATAACCTTCTGCGGTGATTCTTGCATTGACTAATTTTACTTTTTCCTCATGTTCAAAGAATTTTTCCCCAGCTTCTTGAGGAAGAACCACTTCGATATCATCTGCACGTTGAATATCGGAATACAGATTATAGCTGCGGGATAGAGTGGTCATACGCCCATTAATCCGTCTCTGTTCGACTTTGCCCTCTCCTGCGTATTCTAAATTCCCAAAAGTTTTGTCCATATTGGGAATGACATATTTTAATTCCATGATACATACCTCTTTTCTTATTTTTAATTTCATTTATGCGCTAAAGTGAAAAAACAATAAGGGAGGTGAACGGGATATATTCATGGCATACCATGCTCCTTACGCTTCTTGAAACCGATAATCCACACGCCCATAAATCACTCACCAAAATACAACCATCGTCTCCCCTTGCTTATCACGAATCAATTTCCCACAAGGAAAAAACGGAAAGTCTTCAATCTCAATCACATTTAAATCAAAATGATCATCAATCCATTCCATCACCTTTTCTTCATTTCCTTCCAAAGAAAACACGCTCCCCACATTAATCTGGCCAATAAAAAAAGCATGACAAATGAAATTTGTCACACATTAGCTTGTCAATCTATAAAACTTCTGCAATACCACCCATGATATATTCAGCGCATGGTAGAGCAATCGCATTTCCAAGCGCTTTGTATCTTGCATTATCACTAATGGCTTCACCCTTATTACCCAAGGCTGTCCAATCCTCTGGTAATCCCATTAAACGTTCACATTCCAATGGTGTAAGTTGTCGGATAAAACCTTCCTTTTCCATGCCTTCATACCAAAAAGAAAAGATATTGACTGCACCAGCTAACAGGGTGGGGAAAGGGTCATTTGTCCGTCCAAAACTTCCAATGAATCCTGTTCTGTTTTTATCTTTTGTGGTACTTCGCATGCGTCTTTCTTGAAAGGGGCGGACGACGGGTATTTTCCTCCTTGTTTTTTGAGCAGATATTCGACTGGCGCTGGCGGAGGACAGCCTGCCCTTTCCGCAAGACGGAGGAAGCGATTGCAAATCGCGGGCTTTAAATAATATTTCTCTGGAACGGTTTCCTCTAAAATCTGACACGAGAAAGATACGTCTTCTTCTTTGAGCGAGAGTGGGTTTTCCCCAATATTGGGCGTCCAACAATCGCCAACACACATCAACATCATTCCCTCGGACCATTCCAGCGTTTGCCCAGACTCCAGAAGCAGGCATTGGAATTTCGGTATTTGTGAACGACTCCAACACGGCTTTAAAATCCAACCGGTTATTTGATGAAAAAGCTCCCATGACGTTTTCCCAAACAGTGATAACTGGATATGTTCCATTCGTTGCACACCTCATTTCCTCAATAATTCGTATCGCGTGATAAAACAAACTCGATTGACTTCCTGCAAGACCTTCTCTTTTTCCGATATTTGATAAGTTCTGACATGGAGAACCAAATGTAATGACATGAACAGGTGGTATTTTGCCACCATCTATTTTTGTAATATCTCCTAGATGTAACATGTTGGGAAAATGCCATTTTGTAATAGAAATAGGTGCTTTCTCTACTTCACTTGCCCAAGTTGGCGTAATTCCATAACGAGAAGCGGCTAAAGGAAATACCCCGATTCCATCAAATAAGCTTCCTAATGTAATAACTGTCATAGGCAATCACCCTTTGATAATGGTAGTTCATTGTAAATAATCAACGTATTGTGTTTTTCAGATCCTTAAAAACTATCCTTTTGAGGAAAAATTTATAAAGAATATTTATAAATGGAGTTTTTTTAATTGCTCCTTTTACTTTCTAATCCACAAGTGCAAAAAGATACTGATAAACAATGATTTTTTTAAAAAAAGGAACAAAAAAAGAGATATTGCTTTTACACAATATCCCTCATCTTTCTCCGTTTCCTCTGGTGGAAGCTTGGTGGAGAAACTATTCAATTTTAGTTGTTTGATCCATTTTACGTACCATCAAAATGCGGCCAAGTCACCGTTTCATTTCATATATAAAACGATAGGAAAGAAAACTATATCTTTTGTATATTGATTTTATAGTAAAGATAGAAATAAGTTATTAAATTAACTTAATACTCTATATCAATTTCTATTTGTTGCTCTATATCAATTTGATTAATGATAGAAGTATATAAATCCGTATCAACCCCAGGTGTTTCAATAGAAACAATCAATGAATACTTTACTTTTTCGTTGAATTTTCCAAGATGACTTCTTTCTCTCCACCAACCAATTACAGGATAAACAGCAATGAAATTTGCATCACAAAGATCCACTGCTGGGACAGAACAAAAATCAGA
Source organism: Bacillus sp. J14TS2 (assembly GCF_018333015.1). Taxonomy (NCBI): domain Bacteria; kingdom Bacillati; phylum Bacillota; class Bacilli; order Caryophanales; family Bacillaceae; genus Bacillus; species Bacillus sp. J14TS2. The sequence continues at coordinate 110,495 of NZ_BORE01000006.1, forward strand.
ATGAATTGATCCAACGTCGCGATTCTCTTTACCTAAGTACCAATCCCTACTACTTCCATCACCACTGTCTTTTCGATCTTCTCCCCGCATTTTTACATTAACACGTTTTTTAAAATCCTCTAGGGTTTCATTACTATTAATTACATCAAATCTTAATCCACAAGAAGGATATCTATATTTATTTTTCCATCCTATTTCTCCTGGTCCTGGCTCAATAAAATATGAAAGGGTCACTTTTAACTTTGCTTCCACTTCTCCTAGTGATTCTAAAATTTCTCTTGGCCAAGGTAACGTATGAACGTGCATTTCATTCATACTATCCTTGATGAATGGTTGTAATTCTGATTGTATAACAAGGTTAACAGAATTATTAGCACATTCTATTGCCTTATTTAAATTAGGGATTCCATATCCACAAGTTCTGAGCAATTGCCTTCTACCCTTGGTCTTTTTATCTTCTTGACAAAACTGCTCTATCATTTTATCAGTCCAACTTGCTGAGTGAATTAAAAGACCTCTTACTGTTTCTGGCCATATATCAGGATACTCATTATAAATTTGAGAAGCCATCCATGACGCCTGAGCTGTAGCAGAACTAGTTCCCCAAATAGTTGATAACGGTTTAGAAAATACATCTCTATTGGTAGTTAGTAAAGCTAAATCATCACAAGAATCAAAATCAGATCCATTAGTAACCATATTTCCACCATCTAAAAGTATTTCTGGTTTAACAGGCCATTTGTTATTCCATGTTTTTGAAGTCGAACTATATGGTGAAAGTTCTCCGACATCCGCAACTGGATGAAATCCTTTATAAACCGCCGATTTAACTTCTATATCATTACAATATGCTCCTACAGTAATAGCATTCCATGATTGTCCGGGATTTTCAATACTGTGAGAGATATTTACATCTGGATAAGACAATTCAGTTAATTCTGTTGGATGAACATTCCCTCCACTAACAAAGAAAAGTCTTCTATTATCATCCCCATCACTTCCAGATGTTATATTATCAATAGCTGCTGACCATGAGGTTGGACTGCCATCATCCGTATTGAAATCTCTCGATGTTATTGCCATACATATAGTTCTTAAAGCATTAGGGCTTTCTATTTCAGAAAGAAATACCGCATTCTTTGTTAATGCTCCATATAATTTTGGAGAATTGCTTCCATCTGGTGGTAAAATTTTCACTGATTCAATTCCATGTTTAATAGTTATTAGATCATCATCTACTAGACTTTCCTTTAAATTATTATATAATGCAACTCCTGCCATTTCAGTTCCATGACCAGCATGATCATCACTTCCCCAATGACTATCCACCGACTGAATTACGTTTTCATTTTTAACAGCCGGTAATATTAATGGGTGGTTTGAATTTAATCCAGTATCAAGTAGACAAATAGTGGATTTACCAATATCAAAACTTGTTCGCGTTAGAAGTTCATCAATCCACTCCTGTTGTTCAGAAGCAGATAATTCTTCAAAGAAATTTATCTCCTCTGGTGAACGACGGAACTCTGCGATATAATCGCAAATTGTAATTAAGTTACCTAATTGAGTTTTATTTGCATATATTAGTTTAATAATTCTTTCCGGAAAGACAATTTCACTTGTATCCAAACTAATATTCAATAATTTGCAACAATCAGTTAACTCTTTTAGAGCCTTCTTCTTATTGTCATCTGTTTGCTCTTCAGACCTATTCGCTTCAAACCTTAACCAAACTTCACACCAACGTGCTTTATCAGTAGGCATATCGACATTTTCACCTATCCAAAATGCATCTAATAAAGCCAAGGAAATATCCTCTATACTGCTGATGAGATCATTGTGCCTCGGCTTACCTTTTTTAGTTGTTTTTTCGATATATTCCTCAGCTTTTTCCATAAAGTATTTTTCTTTTCCACCTGGAACATATACTGTAGCCTTTGTTATAGTATTTTCTAAGTCTTCCCTCACATTTAAAATTCGAATCCCCTGCTGTATATTTTCCAAACTTTTTAGGGCTAAATCATATCCGGATTCACTAGAAAATTCAAGATATGTTCCGTTTTTATATTTTATTGCTGCTGCACGTTTTTGATCTGTTAAACGTTCATAACTATCTTTTAGCTTTTGCTGAATAAATTCTCCGTGAGTTCTAACATTTGGACGCATAGGGAAATTAGAACTCCCCATTCTTGGAGGAGAAGAATATTCTAAAGCATTTTTTGTGTTCTTTAAAAATATATTTTTCTTTTCTACCGCCAATCTTATGCCTCCTTATTAGAATAAACAGTCATTCTTTCATTAATTAATTTTAAAAGTTCGGATTGCGTAATATTTCTATCTTGCAAGATAGAATCTTTTATTGCATCATCACAAACTCTAATTAGTTCAGCATGGCTCAAAGAAAGTGAGCTATCAATTAATTTATCTGATGGTGTAAAATTCTTTTGAAATACGGAAAGCTTATATTTAAATAATTTGCATATTTCATTTTTCGTTGGAAGAGAGTAATGTAATACATCATCAAACCTACGAAATAATGCTTGATCCAGCAACTTTTGATTATTGGTAGCAGCAATTATAATACTTTCAGAAGTATCTTGTTCAATAAATTGTAAAAAGGAGTTCAATATCCGTCTCATTTCTCCAACTTCATTATCTAAACTTCTATCTGAACCAATCGCATCAAATTCATCAAAAAAGTATACGCCGATATTATTTTCTATAGATTCAAAAATTTGTCTTAATTTCGCACTAGTTTCTCCCATAAACTTTGTTACCAACTTATCTACTTGAACGGTATATAATGGAAGTTCTAACTCAGTGGCAATTACCGATGCAGTATATGTTTTACCAGTTCCAGGATGACCTTCAATCAGAATTTTCCTTCTGTTATCCATACCATATTGCTTGAGTTTATTTTTATTTCTATACTCATTCAAAATTCTAATGATTCTTTCTCTAATTTCCTCCGAAACAATTAACCCATCCAATTGATTGTTAGGTATAGTCATATGCAACATAGGATTAGTTTTATTTAGTGAAACTACATTAGCGCGGGGGATCTGTGATTTATCCACGAGTTTTTTCAACTCTCTGGCAAAATTAACATGGTTTTGTTTGGCTTCATATGCTGCAATTTGTAATACAATCGTTTTAAATTTTTCATTGTTTCCATCCAAATGTGCTTTCACCAAACTTTTTATATGATCCGCTGTAGCCATTTAAAACACCTCCTTTAGCATATTTACCCTTTTAATAATTGTATTCTTCAAAAAGAACAAAGTCAATTTAGTGTATTATATGACATTTACATGGACACTGCTTTAAAAAAGGGAGATATCACTATTGATTAAAGTGATATCCCCCTACTCATCAAAAGCTTATCCTATTTTTTCCTCTGGCGGAATCTTGGCGGAGAACCTATTCATTTTTGATTGTTTTATCCATTTTACGTACCATCGAAATGCAGTCAAATCAACGTTTTCACTTCAAATGCTTTTAGAGAATTATTCCCACTCAATCGTAGCAGGTGGCTTACTTGTAATATCATAGACAACCCGATTGACATGGTCTACTTCGTTGACAATTCTGGTGGAGATGACTTCTAGGACGTCCCAAGGGATTCTTGCCCAGTCAGAGGTCATGCCATCAATAGAAGTGACGGCCCGGATCCCGATGGTGTGGTCATAGGTTCTGGCATCGCCCATTACGCCGACGCTGCGAATATCCGGAAGGACGGTGAAATATTGCCAAATCTCTTGTTCCAATCCGGCCTTGCTGATTTCTTCGCGTAAAATATAGTCGGATTCTCGGACAATTTCTAGTTTTTCGTCTGTGACTTCTCCTAGAACGCGTATGCCTAATCCAGGTCCTGGGAATGGTTGTCTCCAGACGATTTCGTCGGGGATTCCTAATTCTGTTCCTAGTTTTCTTACCTCATCTTTAAAGAGCGTATTTAGTGGCTCGATCAGTTGAAATTGCATATCTTCTGGTAATCCACCTACATTATGATGGGATTTAATGGTTTGTGCTGTCGCTGTACCACTTTCAATGATATCTGTGTAAAGTGTTCCTTGCGCTAGGTATTCGATGCCTTCAAGTTTTGTTGCTTCATCATCAAAGACGTAGATAAATTCATTCCCAATGATTTTCCGCTTTTTCTCAGGGTCTGTGACTCCTTCGAGCTTGCCAAGAAAACGATCTTTTGCATCGACCTTAATGACGTTCATATGAAAGCCTTCGCTAAATGTTTTCATGACACTTTCCGCTTCTTCTTTACGTAAAAGTCCATGATCAACAAAGATACATGTTAATTGGTCTCCAATCGCTTTATGGATTAAAACTGCGACAACAGAAGAATCAACACCACCACTTAGTGCACAGAGCACCTTTTTATCGCCGACGGTTTGGCGAATTTTCTCCATTTCAACGTCAATGAAGTTTTCCATGGACCAGTCGCCTTTACACCCACAAATTTCAAATACAAAGTTCTTTAAGATTTCATTGCCATGTACGGAATGACGAACTTCTGGATGGAACTGTACACCGTAGAATTGCTTGTCTTCATGGCTGATCGCCGCGATCGGGCAAGATGGATTTGTCCCAACAATTGAAAAGCCATTCGGCACATCCTTTACTAGATCTCCATGACTCATCCAAACAGTCTGCTCTGTTGGTAAACCTTTAAATAGAGGACTTTCTTCTTTTATTTCCAGGGTAGCTTTCCCATACTCTCTTCCCTTTGCTCTTTCTACAGAGCCGCCAAATTGTACAGTCATTAACTGCATGCCATAACAGATCCCAAAAATCGGAATCCCAAGTTCAAATAACCGCTCATCACATCCAAAAGCATTTTCACCATACACACTATTCGGTCCACCTGATAAGATAATGCCCTTCGGATTCATTGCTGAAATTTCTTCCGCTGTAATCGTGTGGGGATGCAATTCACTATATACCCCAAATTCCCGGATTCGTCTTGTGATTAATTGATTGTATTGACTGCCAAAATCAAGAACGACGATCATTTCCTGATTATGTAATTCAGATTTTCCTGCCATGTCAAATCCCTCCAATTCTTTCCTTTTCCTATCCTTTTATATGTTTTACGAGCTTGCTACTAGCATTACTGGAAAAAAGCATCTTAGGCTATTGATCATATTTTTCCATGGAGGGATGAAGGAAACCCTCCTGATTGAAGTTCCACTTTATCTTTTGACCTTCCATTCTGAAATATGTAAGACGATTGAAATGCTCCCTCGATTTTCGAAGGAGCATTTCAGCTCATCGCCCAGACTAGTAGATGCGTGATCTGTTTTATCTCATTTTATACTTGAGAACGGCCCATGGTCAACCTGTTGCTTTTTTTATTAAATTTTCCCATAATTCCTTGGTTGCATTCAGGTCGATTTGCTCGCTAGAAGGGGATTGGTAAACTAACTTTTCATAGTTCATTGTTAAGATCCCCATATCTTTCGTTTCATAATAGGCATCCACATATGCGGCAAAATCACGAAGAGTTTGGCCCTTTTCTCGTTTTACTCCCACCCTTGCTAGCTGTTTCAACAGTTTTCCATAAGCCTCTATCAATCGCTCTTGATCAAAGTTCTGTTTATATACATATAACCAATAATATGGGATCCATTTTCTTCTTGTCATATATAATAAAAACCCGATGATCATCAAAGCAATCAGTAGATAGATAAAATACTTTTGATATTCTTTTAAAGAAATGGTTTCTTTTTTTGCAGAACCAGGATTCTCCTGTTCCTTTTGTTGTACTTCTTCATTCTCATCTTCTTTAGGTTCTTCGTTTGCTTGTTCCTCAGGCTCTGAAGATTGCGGATCTGAAGAATCTGGTGATGTAACATTATCCTGTTCATCATATGCATAGCTCACGGTGTTTTGAAAACCAATGGTTGGTTCAAATGGAACCCATCCTTCTGTTGGGAAAAAGACTTCTACCCAAGAGTGTGCATTGTTATTTGTAACTTCATACTTTCCGTTTTCTGGCTTGTATTGCCCATGTGAATATCCTTTCGCCCACCGTGCGGGAATTCCTTCCGCTCGTAACATTGTCACCATGGACGTAGAAAAATTATCACAATAGCCTAGCTTGGTCTCAAAGAGAAACTGATCTACGTAATCCTGGTCCCTTTCTGGAACAGGAACCTCTGATTGATTGTACGTAAACTCGCCATTTTTAAAATAACGTTCGACTGCCTTCGCTTTATCAAACCAATTATCCTCATCGCTCATAATCTCATGGGCAAGCTCTTTCACACGCTCAGGCAGTGAATCAGGTAATTGGATATAGGATTCCATCCATTCTTCCATCTGGGAATCAATCGTATCATGACTGACCTCACGCATTTGTTCCATACTAACATCCGTGTCCTGGTATGTGACTGTATATTGCTCCAGTTCAACAGCTTTATTTTGCTCATTAAAAGATCGTAGTTTATTTAGCCTGGCATCATATTGAAAAAAACCATCTTCATTTCCTTTTACTGTCGTAAATCCATATGGAATAAGGACATGAGGATAAGGGATTTTCATCGTAATATGGGCTTCTTGTGTTTCTTTATGCTCATTATTCATAAGTGGATCAATAGGGATATACTCACCTGACTGAATATTTTCATGAGAGCTTTGACCCTTCGATGTTTCCCAGCCTTTTCCTGTATAGACATCCTTTGTTTCTACCCGCCAATATTGCTGTGTTGGCGCTTCTGCCTCAAATACTACTCGATCATCCGGAAGAAAAGGGCCGCCTAAACTTGAATCATCTTCCCCATATCCAATCCGTGACAACTCATTATTTCTCGGCAAAACATTATCTGCCTGTGATTGAATAAACGGCACTGGATCAGGCCAAATCGGTCCTGCTTTTGGTGACATATAACCAATAAATACACTAATGCCAACCAGTATCACAAGCGGAAACGTCCATTTCCATTTTGCTTTGAATGGCATCTGGATCTTTTCCTTTTCAAGCAATCTTTTGAAAAAGAGGAGCCCAAGTAAGATAAAACCGATTGAAACAATGCGGACGATGGCCCACTTTGCATCATATTTCGTAAAGGTATCCAGCACGCTTATATAAAAAATCGTCATCATAAAGAAAACAAAGATATTCCTTTTTACTTCTACCCAATATTGAAACAGATAGGCAACAATCCAGATGAGAATATACAGAAGGCCTGTACGGAATAGATCCGATAAACCATCAAATTGTCTTGTTAACAGGAGTTTGATGTTATCTATACTATCTTGAAGAAAGAGATAACTCCACCCACCGAAACCACTGCTCCCTTTTCCAAAAACAAGAAAGAGCAAGCAATAGATAATTAGGAGTTTTAATAGAAAGCCAACCCATGGGCGAACTTGGAAAAAGTACAAACAAAGGGTAAGCAAAAGAAAATAAACAAAATAATGAACATGCCCTGTATTGGTAATATACTCCATTGGCCGCAGCCATTCCCATAATAAGAAAAAACCCAAGCCATATAGGAGGAATAGATCGCCTTTTTGCTTAAGCTTCATGCTTGCAACACCTCCAGAAAGGCCGCTCGAAACTGGCCTTCATAGAGAGTTTTTACGACAATCCCTCTCTGATTGGCAAGCGAAATATATTTTCCTTCATTCTGATTAGCTGGCGTATCCCGCTTTTTTATATTATAAACAACCGTTCCACCACTTCTTCTTAACTCCCCGCTTAATCCATCAATCAGCTCTTTATTAACCGTTGAAGTAATGACCGCGAGCGTAGCAGCTGGCTGATAAGGAGCTAATTCTTTCTTCACTACTTGATCGAGCGGGGCCGTACAATTTGGCAGGACTCGAGCAAGATGATCAAAGATTACACTCTCTTGCATAGCTTCTCCACGAATGGGGATATAGGTCACTTTTTCTCCAACCGAAAAAAAGCCAAGCTTCCCACCATGTTGAATAATTGTTTTCACTATTGATGCAGCAAATTGAACCGCTGCCTCAAAATGCTCCGTATTCACCCGATTGAAGACGATCATCAGGTCATTCGTTTGCCTTACCTCGAATTCTTTTGACATCATTGTATTTGTACGCGCCGTTGCCTTCCAGTCAATCCAAGAGACTCTGTCACCTGGTTGATATTGTCTTACACTGGAAACGAGAGAAGTATCCCTTTGAAATTGCATTGGGTTCACCGTCCCCCCATGTTCAAAGCGACTTTCCAATGGTTTATAAATTAATTCCTCATATCGAGGATAAACTAGGACCCTTTGCTGATGATCAAACCATCTTTCTTTTTTAAATATGCCTAGCACATCTCCTGTGATGAGGCGAATTCCCTCCCACTTATATTCTCCTCTAGAGACTTTTAATGGATATTTTAGGTCGATCCTCGTTTTGAACCCAGGAAAAATTAATTGCTTATGCTGCTTGGATTGAATACTGGCAGGTAGAATATCCTCGACCACTAGAAACAAAATCGGGAACGGAATTTTTCTTTTAAGTGTAATTTCGATTATAATCGTTTCACCCGCTTTTAAATGGCGCTTTGGCATCCTTCTTTCCATTTTAAATCCTTGCAAGGGATAACATAAAAGCAGGAAGGAGTATAGCGCAAAAGGTAGAAAACTATAAAAGATAAACCAACTGACAAATCCGCCTTGAAACATCGCAAAAACATAGGAGCATCCTAACAAAATAAGCAATAACACCAGTCTGAAGAAGGACTCAAATCGTCGCAGACGCTTCAATCTAGCTTTGAGCATCGTCAAACAGTCCTTTTTATAGGAACATCAGTATTCCTAATAATCTGGTCTAATACATCTTCTGAATCTGTTCCTTGGTATTTAGCTTCCGGCCTTAAGATTACACGATGGGAAAAAACATACGGCGTTAGATATTGAATATCATCCGGTATCACGTAATCTCTCCCGGCAATGAAGGCATGTGCTTGTGCAGCTTTCATTAAAGCAATAGAAGCACGTGGACTTGCCCCTAAATAAACATCCTCATGTTCTCTCGTCTGTCTGGCCAATTCTACTATATAGTATTTTAATCCTTCTTCTACATAGACGTCTTTCACATGTTTCTGCATTTCGATTAAGGTTTCAAGAGATACAACAGGGTCTAATGTTTCAATTGGAGTATGTCTTTGTGCTCTCGTCAACACTTCCACTTCCTCCGAATGATCTGGATACCCCATTCTCATTTTTAATAAGAAACGATCAAGCTGAGCTTCGGGAAGTGGATAGGTTCCTTCATATTCAATCGGATTTTGTGTGGCCATCACAAAAAAAGGACTTTTCAATTGCAGAGTCGTCCCATCTACTGTGACACTCTTTTCCTCCATTCCTTCTAAAAGAGCGGATTGTGTTTTCGGTGAAGTACGATTAATCTCATCAGCCAAAATAATATTCCCCATAATCGGGCCTGGCCTAAAAATAAATTCCATATCTTTCTGATTATAGACGGATACCCCTAGAACATCTGATGGCAATAAATCGGGGGTAAATTGGATACGCTTGAATGTAGCATTTACGGATTTAGCCAAGGCGCGGACCATCATCGTCTTTCCAACTCCTGGTACATCCTCTAATAAAACATGCCCTTCTGCTAATAAAGCTACAAGACTTAAACGGGTAATATCGGTTTTCCCGATCATAACCTCTTCAATATTTCCAATAATTTTCTGAACTTGTTTTTGCATCATCTCACTATTCATCGGCAGCATACACCATCTCTCTATTATATTAAATCACTGGCCATTTTCTCATCTACTTATAGCAAGCTTACACCTTTCTATGGCTAGCTCTGGCTCCTAGCAAACTTACAACCTCTGATTGCGCAAGTCAACATCGGCTCATCCTTCGCCCTTGTTGTCTACCTACAGACGGCAGGATGCGAGTCCATCGGTGTTTCGACAGGACGTCGAGCCTTTTAACCGATGTTCCGCAAAATAACCCTGAATCGCCGAAGGGAATTTTCACCCTTCTTCGGTTCCGGAACATTTGCTTGTCGCTCCTAATCAGCCGTCTTCCGCATTTCACTTTTCCTTTATCTCGTCAGAAGTCTTTAAATTTAGGCCCACAAGATGTGGGTCAGAACGGCGTTGCGACGTACAGGATGTACTAGTGCAAACAAAGCGACAGGACGTCGCGGTTTGAGTTTGCCGCCAGGACGGCGCGACTTTAGCCGTTCCTCCTTTATTCGCTTTTCTTTATTATAACAAAAATGGCAGGTAAAAAGTTTTGAATTTTCCTCACTTTTTACTCTGCCTGTATGGTTTTGTGTATAATTTGTTAACGATTAATGCCAGAAGTCATCAAATATGTTAATCGGCAGGTGGCGTTTATGAGCCGATTTGCGATAGAGTGCTTCGATTGTATTTTTGGCTGTTTCTGGTACTTTCTTTCCTTCGAGGTAATCATCGATTTCTTCATATGATACACCTAGTGCAACCTCGTCTGGAATTAAAGGGCGGTCATCTTCAAGATCTGCGGTAGGGATTTTCAGATACAAGTGCTTTGGGCATCCAAGTTCCTTAAGAATTTTACGGCCTTGGCGTTTATTCAAGCGATAAATGGGCACTAAATCAGATCCTCCATCGCCGAATTTCGTGTAGAAGCCTGTTAGGGCTTCAGCGGAATGATCTGTTCCCAACACAATCGCATTAAAATGAGCGGCTACACTATACTGTGCTTTCATTCGCTCCCGAGCTTTTTCATTCCCTTTCGTAAAATCACTTATGGAAATTCCTGCATCCTGAATCGCTTTTACACTCGCATTCACAGCAGCCTGAATATTTATCTCATACACTTGACTGGGTTGAATAAATGCCAGGGCATCCTCTACATCCTGCATATCCGCTTGTGCCCCATATGGCAATTTTAAAGCAATAAATTGATATTTATTATCCTGACGCTCCTGATTCAATTCGTCCACTGCCATTTGCGCAAGCTTACCAACAAGCGTAGAGTCCTGCCCGCCAGAAATGCCTAATACAAAACCATTAAAGAATCCATATTTATTCATATAGGCTTTCATAAAATCAATGCTCTTGCGAATCTCTTCATTTGGATCGATGTTTGGGCTCACTTTTAATTCTTCAATAATTTTTTTCTGGAGTGTGTCCATGAAAAAACCTCCCTATCTTCACTGACTATCTGCAGAATGTTTAAATCGCCTTACTTCCTCTTTTACTTTCTTGATATTATCCATTTTGTTATCCCAACATTTTTGACTAAGATCAACTGGATATTCTTCAGGGTTTAAAGACCTTTTATATTCATCCCATAAGACCTGCAAAGCCTGCTTCGCATATGCTTGAATCTCCATCAGTTCCGGCAGTTGATAAACCCGTTCCCCATTTTCAAAAATAACATGATGTAAATGAACGGCCTCGAAATCAGTCACAAACTTGCTGATATACGTATGAATTGGATGAAACATTTTTAATCGCTCTTCCTCAGCAGGCTGTTCATCCCAAAGTGTAATATAATCCCCCTCCGATTTATGATTTAACCGATTTATAATCCGATAAACCTTTTTTCTTCCTGGTGTCGACACTTTATCAGCATTGCTGGAAATTTTTATCGTATCTTCCATTTCTCCCTGATCATTTTCGATCGCGACTAATTTGTACACAGCACCCAGCGCAGGTTGGTCATATGCGGTAATCAGCTTTGTCCCTACTCCCCAAGAGTCGATTTTGGCCCCTTGGGCCTTCAAATGTAAAATCGTGTATTCATCGAGATCACTGGAGGCAAAGATTTTCGCATCTTTCAGGCCTGCCTCATCTAACATTCTTCTTGCTTCTTTTGATAAAAAGGCCATATCACCACTATCTAAACGGATCCCTTTGAAATTAATTCTATCACCGAATTCTTTTGCTACTTTAATCGCTGCAGGTACTCCTGACCGTAAAGTATCATACGTATCAACGAGAAAAATACATTCTTGATGGGTCTCAGCATATTTTTTAAACGCCGTATAATCATCATGATAGGCCTGCACCATCGCATGAGCATGTGTACCGGAAACAGGCAATCCAAAGATTTTTCCTGCCCTTACATTACTTGTGCCATTAAAGCCGCCAATAAACGCCGCTCTCGTTCCCCATATGGCAGCCTCTGTCTCCTGAGCTCTTCTTGTTCCGAATTCCAAAGCCAACTCATCATTGACTACTTGACGAATCCTTGAGGCTTTCGTGGCAATCAATGTTTGGTAATTCACAATGTTAAGTAACGCTGTCTCCACTAATTGAGCCTGCACCAACGGAGCTTCTACTTGTAGTATCGGTTCATTCTGAAAGACCACTTCCCCTTCTATCATGGAACGAATGGTGCCTGTGAATCTTAATCCTTGTAAAAATTGGATAAAATCTTCCTTATATTGTAACTCATTTCGTAAATAGGCAATATCGGTATCACTAAATCTGAAATTCTCAATATATTGAACGATTTTCTCCAAGCCGGCAAAAATGGCATAGCCATTCGCAAAGGGTAATTTTCGAAAATACAGATCAAATACGGCTTTGCGGTTATGGATTCCATCCCGGAAATACGTTTCCGCCATATTAATCTGGTATAGATCTGTATGTAATGTCAAACTGTCATCATCGTAATGATTATTCATATTCATTAGCTCCTTAATTTAGGTCTAGCGCCCAACTAGCAAACTTTTAGTATCTGCTTGCATCAGTTAACATCGACTCACTCTTTCTTTGTCCAGCTGCAGACGACAGGGCCTTGAGGTCAAATAACCCTGAAACCCTAAAGGGAAAAACGCCCTTCTTAGGTTCAGGAACATTTGCTTGTCGTCCCTTCCCAACCGCCTTCCGCTTTTCTAAGTAACTGTTGTTACTTTGGCTCCAAGTGTATTCGTAAAATGAGTGAGAGCCCACTTATGCCCTGCTTCGTTAAAGCTTGCCACAGCGTCAGAGTAAAGAACGATATCGAAACCTTTATTATAAGCATCAATCGCCGTGTGCAGCACACAAATATCTGTGCAGACACCGACAATATGTACTTCTTCAATTCCACGTTCTCGCAGCTTTATTTCTAAATTCGTCCCTGCAAATGCACTATATCTCGTTTTATCCATATAGTAAACATTTGTGGCTTGTTTATTCTTCTTATACCAATCTTGTAGAGAACCATAAAGCTCTCTTCCTGCTGTTCCACTCACATTATGCTCAGGGAAAAGTTTTGTTTCTGGGTGATGAGAATCTCCTTGCTCATGTTTATCAATCGCTAAGACTATATATTCATTTGCATCGAAAAAATTTTTCGTCACCTGAACAATCGCCGCTTCAATATCTTGTCCCGGCTTCCCACAAGTTAGTTTCCCGTCTGGTGCAACAAAATCATACGTATAATCTACATTTAGTAAAGCACGTTTTTTCATATCAACGGCCTCCTTAGAAGATCGACAACTTCATCCGTATATTCTTCAACTTTAAGATCTGCTTCAATATCAGGATTTTGAAAGGCACATGTTCTTAAGCCCACCTGCTTCGCGGGAATTAAATCAAGCGACCGATCCCCAATTGCCCAATCTAATTGATATTTATTATGTATGTATCGATAAGCATCCACTTCAGGTTTGCGAGGAAATCCATCATCATCTGGGCTAACAATCTCATCAAAGTACTGTGCAAGTCCCCATTTCTCCAGCAGCTCTTTTGTCGACTCGCGCGTTCGATGTGTCACAATCACATTGATCTCTGCAGCCGATAAAACTTTCTCCACACCAGCAAAAGGCTCACTGCCTGTCTCCGAACATGCGTGATCCAACTCCTTAAAGCGATCGCGATATTGTTCAGGAATACCGAAATGAGCAAAAGCTTCCTTTGACGTTCGTTTCAGCCAGCGAAGGGCCTCCACTTCATCTGCTTGCTTCCCATGATACTCTTCATGCACCGTACAAAAACTCTCGAGAATCGCCGGATATGTATTAAAAATTGTTCCATCTAAATCCCACAGTAACCTCATCTTACCCCCACCTATTTCCATTCTGTAATCTTAGATTACCATATTTCAGCCAAAAATATATTTTAATGTTGGCATTTTACTAAAAATATGAGAAAAGTAAAGTGAAATTTCTTTTGATAGAGGCATACAGCCGATTCATCCAGAATTAATGTTTTTTCATTTTCAAAAGAGAGGCTGGGACAAAAAATGCTAAATTCCAAAAAAGAACAATGTATTACCTTAGCGGAGGAAATATACGGAAACTCCTGCGGGAAGTGAGAGTCCGGTAAGACCCCGGAAGGCGAAGCCTGAGGAGGCTTGCCACTCGCCCAAGGAAAGCGAAGTATATTTCCGGAGCGAATATAAGCTCCCTACCAGTTCTTTTTCTTTGGAAAACACTTTTGTCCCAGCCTCTTCTCTTACATAACGCTTATTTCTTTCTCTAAATACCTTTTTAACCCTTCGGTTTGGCCTGCTATGCAAAATGTGCTAATTTGGATTTTATCCTGATAGCATAATATGCTTATAAAGTTCTGGTCTTTAAATTCTTCCTGAGAAGTGTTCAGTAAGTCAATATCTATGTCTTCATAATCTTGAACCTGTTCAAATAACATCAACTGATTATGAATCGGAATTGTAATATTTCTTGGATTTAATTTTGTAAAGGCTCCGAGAATTTTCGGATATCGCCATTGCAATTTCAGTTCAGAAAATAGTGTAGCCATATTAATATTATGTTCACGCATAAACTGTAATTTATCCGTTACTTGTCCCATAATCGATTGATCTTGATTGACATCCACAACATGAGGAATAAAATCAATAAACTCTCCAATATAATTATAATACTCTTGATCCAAGTATTTTCTTCCATTATGGACAACAAGCATAGGGATTTTTAGGTCTGGGAAGAAATACTGTAACACCTTCACATAAAGTCGTTCAGACAATTCAATCGGATGCTGCTCCCATGGAGCCCTTTCCTCTTCATTTAAACGGAATGTATATCGGACCTGTTCAAAATCTACTTGTTTCACGAGTTTTTGATACTGTTTAACCGCCTGTTTAAAATCAGCCAATTCAAGCTTTTGATAGATCTCCTCTTGCGTTGTAGCTTGCGGACCTTTTTGGATCTGCTCTATATAGTTTCCATAATCATAATGCGTTTTAGGAGCTTGGATTGCTTCTTCCTTATACAGGCTTACTAGCTCATGCTTCAAAATATCCTGGCTAAAACCGTCAAATACAAGATGACTGCACAAGAGAATAAGTCGATAATCTCTTTCGTCTTTTTTTATTAAAATAAACTTAGCCATTAACTGATCTCCAGCAAAATAATCATCCTGATCAAAATCAGTGTACATACTGATTACTTGCTGAACGATCCTTTCTTTTATAGTCGTTGTCACATACGTCAAATCCAAAAACGGAATATTTAATTGGGCAGGACAGTCGACTTCAATAAGTTCTTCCTTTTTTATATTGATTTGTGTACGTAGTATCGGATGTCGTTTCAATAACGCTACCACTGCTTTTTCTAGTTTAGGAACATGGATCTTTTCCTGAAAATGGATTTCCGCAAAGCTGGATCGGATCCCCATTGTATAAGACAATTTTTGAATAGCCGATAACGGTTTTCTAGTTGGAAATGGCTTAGCTTGAAAATATTCAGTATAGCCAGCTAATTTTGTTTGTGCCTTTTCTAGTAATTCCCGCTCGGGAATCTGCCGATAATGCTGCTGCAAAATAGCATCCACATATGATTGCCCTTGTCGCATTCCTTCACCAGGATCAAAGGAAAGTGGGAATAAATAGTGAGCAGCGATCGAATTCGCTTTGCCAAAGAATTGAGCGATTTCGGCCTTTCTGCTCTCTAGAATCGCATCTTCTACCAATACAACTGTTCCATGGCTTGTATCCACTAGCTTTATTTCATCAGAATTTAGCCCTAATGTTTGAAGCTGATCAACCTTTTGATCCTGCTCTTGGCTCTCCGTTATCAGTGCTGCTATTCTTTCAACTGTTTTGAGATTGAATAATTGAATAACACTGACTTCAAATCCATGCTCCCTTAATTTAGAAACGAATTTTATCGCTTTTAAAGAGTTTCCTCCTAATTCAAAGAAACTTTCATGGATTCCAATCCCTTCAACGCCTAATACTTCTTCTAAAATCGTCACAACTGTTTTTTCAATTTCTGTATTAGCTGGTTTGTACGGTGTTTTTTCGATTACATTCGGTTCTGGAAGCTTTTGCTTATCTAATTTTCCATTGGAAGTTAGTTCAAACTTATCTACTTTACTTATATAGGTTGGGATCATATAATCCGGTAATTGTTGACTTAGTGCTTCTTTGATCCTATGCTCATTAAGTTCAGTATCACTCATAATTAGATATGCACAAAGCTGCTGATCGCCGAGCTGATTTTCTTTCACAACTACTTCCGCTTCCTGCACACCGGGTTGGGCTAAAAGCAAATGGCTTATTTCTTGTAGTTCAATTCTTCTTCCTCGAATTTTAACTTGATCATCCATTCTCCCTAAAAATTGCAGTGTACCATCAGGAAGCCATCTTCCTAAATCTCCCGTCCGGTAGATCTTTTTATCTTTGAGAAGTGGATGGGAGATGAATTTTTCTGCCGTTAATTCCGGTCGATTTAAATAGCCCTCGGAAACGCCCAAGCCACTGACACAAATTTCTCCCGGCATGCCAATCCCACATAATTGCTCTCCTTCTAGGAGATAGATTTCCATATTGGCAATGCCTTGACCAATCAACACATTTACATATGAATCTGTTGGTTTATAAATATAATCACAACAACCAATGGTTGTTTCAGTCGGTCCATATTCATTATGAATGTGGATATGCTCTCCAAATTGAGTAAGAGCGGCTTGCGCTATTTTAGCTGACAATTCCTCCCCGCCGACAATAAGGCTTTGCAACTGCGGTAATACTTGGCGCTTGTTTGGTTCACATACAATTGCCAGATGAGATGGTGTCAATTTGATCATCGTGAGCTCTCTATTTTGAAAAACAGAGTAAATATCCTTTTCGATCCCCTCCGTATATATGACTAATTTTCCGCCAAAGCACAGGGGAATAAAAATAGAGGTCATCGTCAAGTCAAAACCAATGTTTGTAAAAAGCGGCATGATGGCTTGGCCTGTGACATATTCTTGCTCACAATATTGTAAATAATTGACTAGGTTGCGATGAGAGATTTTCACCCCTTTTGGCATACCAGTAGAGCCTGATGTATAGATGCAATAGCAAAGTTGATCAATATCAATCGAAATTCCTGGATCATCGATAGTCGAACCTTGCAACAGACTTGGCAGAGCAAGTGCTAGACATTCTCCTGTATCGATTTGCGGGGCATCTTCCTCTGTTATAAGAGCCTTTGCCTGACTATCCTTGATAATAAATTCTAAACGGTCCTGTGGATATTGATGTTCCAACGGTAAAAATCCAGCGCCACTTTTCAATATCCCTAAAATCGTTGCGATTAGGTCAAGGCTTCTTGATAAAGAAAAGGCAACAAGATCATTCTTGCCAATTCCAAGTGCTCGTAAATGATTCGCAATTTGGTTTGCTTTCTTATTCAATTCTGCGTAGGTAAGTTGCTGATCCCCTTGTTCTAAGATTACTTCATTCGCCCTTTTCTCCACCTGTTCTTCCACTAAATCCTTGATCGACTTTTCTTCCTGAAAGATCACTTGATTATCATTAAATTCATACAATACTTGTCTTTTTTCTTGTTCTGGCAAACAATCCAATGCGTTTAATGTTTTATGAAGATCACTTGGGAGTGCGGTGAGCATTTGTATATACTGATTAGCTAGACGAACAATCGTTTCTTCCTTATAAAGATCTGTACAATATTCTATATTTAATAAATAACCATTTTCTGTCATATCAATGGTGAACGTTAGATCAAATTTGGCAATCTGGCTCTCCTGTATGACATCTTGATGGGCCAATTGTTTAACAGTAAGTTGTTCTTGCCCTTGATTCTGCAAAACCAACATGCAATCAAATAATGGGTTTCTTGATAAGTCGCGTATCGGCTCTACTTCGTCAACTAAATCTTCAAACGGGTATTCCTGATGCTCATAAGCGTTTAATGTCGTCTGTTTAATTTCTGTTAGAAATTCGCCGAAGGTCTTCGTTTTGGTTGGACGTCCGCGCAGCGCTAAGGTATTGACGAACATACCGAGCATCCCTTCGGTATCCCGATGAGTCCTGCCTGAAATTGGGCTGCCTACGACGATGTCCTCTTGGCCGCTGTATTTTTGTAATAACACCATAAAGGCGGCTAAAAAGACCATATATTCTGTTGTGTTCGTTTGGCGCGTAAGGGTTTGGACCGCTTGTTTGATCTCTTGCGTCATCTCTACTGGCCACGTAGCTCCACGGAAGCTTTGCTTAGCTGGTCGTGGAAAATCTGTTGGCAGATCTAAGATCGGAATGTCCTCCCGGAATTGGTCGACCCAATAGGCCTTTTGTGCCTGCAGATCTTTGTGCTGCATCCATTCACTATAATCTTTATAATGCACCGTCTGTTTTTCTAAGGATTCCCCCCGGTACAGTTTGGAAAATTCTTTGGTTAATAGATTGATTGATTCCCCATCGGCAATCAAATGATGCAAATCAAACAACAAGTAAGCTTGCTTGGTTCCTTGCACCATCTTCACACGAAACAACGGAGCTTGTTCGACATTGAAAGGACGAACAAAGTCTGCTAAAGCCGCCGCGGCTGTCAGCTCATCGTTTTCTTCATACTCCACCTGAACAGATACCGTATCCGCTATTTTTTGTACTGGCTCTCCTTCCACAAGGTGGAAGCTGGTGCGTAAGATTTCATGGCGGTCAACTAGCTGCTGGCAAACCGTTTCGATCTTGTCACGATCGACCGTTCCTTTCATTTCCAGCACCCCTGGGATGTTATAGGCCGTCGCGGCTCCTTCCATCGCTTGGATAATATACAAGCGCTTCTGCGGAGAAGACATCTTGTAATACTCTTCTGCAGGTGCAGCTGGGATCGGCTCATAGGACTGATCGGCTTCTAGCTGCTCGATTTGTTCACTCAGTTCGGCAACCGTCGGGGCGTCAAAGATCATTTTTAAAGGCAAGCGGATGCCCATTTGTGCCTCGATCACATTGACGAGTCGAGTGGCACGCAGAGAATGGCCGCCAAGCGCAAAGAAATCATCGGTCGTGCTGATATTCTCGACTCCTAGCACGGTTTGGAAAATCTCAACAAGCGTTTCTTCCCGTTCATTTTTAGGGGCGACATACCTAGTAGAACTGGTGAAGGTTGGCACTGGTAAGGCTTGGTGATCCAATTTTCCATTGCGCGTGACAGGCAACTGGTCCATCTCGGTCACGGTTGTTGGGATCATATAATCCGGTAATGCTGTTCGCAATTGGGTTTTAAGCTGGTCTAGGTCAGGTCGCTCGACCCTGTCATGATACACGACATAAGCCGCAAGGAAGGGTTCCCCCGTTGGGGCTGTTTGCACTAAAACTGCGACATCTTGAATCCCCGCCTGTTGCTTGATCACTTGCTCAATTTCCCCTGGTTCAATCCGGTAGCCACGAATCTTTACTTGGTCATCGATTCTCCCCAAGTATTCGATCGTCCCATCTGGCAGCCATCTCGCCAAGTCGCCTGTGCGGTAGAGTCGGTCACCTGGTTGATACGGATTGGCGACAAACTTCTCAGCAGTGAGCGCTGGTTGGTTCAGATAGCCTCTGGCCACTCCGTCGCCGCCGACACATAATTCGCCTGGCATCCCAATCCCAGCTAATTGCTCGCCTTGCAGGATATAGGCACTGCTGTGCTGGAGCGGTCGGCCAATTGGCAGCCGGGTATCCCCTGGTTGTATTGGATAATAAAGCGAAAACGTCGTATTCTCTGTTGGGCCATAGCCATTTATTAATCGGATGGAATGGTGAGCGAGGAATCGCTCCACATGTGCTTCCGACAGTTTTTCTCCACCAATTAAGAGTGACTCCAGTGGCGTAAACACATCTACATCCAAATCGACGAGATTATTAAACAATTGTGCTGTCATCCACATCGTATTGATCGAGTAGGTCTCCAGGGCGTCTCGTAATTGAGACGGATCGGTTACAATATCGGTCTCCACTAACGCAACCGTACCGCCATTGAGAAGCGGACCCCATATTTCGAATGTGGAGGCATCAAAGGATAGCGCACCGGTTTGTAATACGCGAGCGGACTCCAGCGCCACATAGTCTTGATTTTTCACCAACCGCACCACATTGTGATGTTCCACGACGACCCCTTTCGGTTGTCCTGTAGAACCGGAGGTGAAGATAACATAGGCGGCATCATGCGCGCTTCCCTTGCTTTCCTGTCCCTCTTCTTGATAGTTTCCATGAAGAGAGAGAAGCTGTGGCACATTGATGTCCTTGAACGCGGTCCAGTGTCGCTCCCCACATAAAATGGTCTCAATCTGACAATCCGCCATCATTTGGTGCAATCGTTTGGCGGGGTAATCAGCCTCCAGCGGCACATAGCCACAGCCATGTTTCAGAATCGCGAGCAGGCCTGCGACCATGTCAACCGATTTCTCTGTGACAATCCCGACTAAGCTCCCCGATTTCACGCCAGTACGCTGCAATTCGCCCCATAATTGATTGGCACGCTGCTCTAAATCTGCATAGCTTACACGTTCATTCGCCGTCACCACCGCTTCCCGTTCTGGATAGCGTTGGACTTGTTCCAGCCATAGCGTATGGATCGGCTTTTCTTTTGGATAGACGGATGGAGATGGATTGAACCCATGCAGTAATTCTTCAGTTTCCGCTGCTCCCACAACATTCAACGAATCTATCTTTTTTGCAGGGTAACGGACAATGTCCTCGATAAGCAGTTTAAACTGTTGGAGGATCCTTTTTATTTCATTCGAACTGTATTTTTCCGTATCGAACATAATCGATGTCACCCATACATCAGACTTTTGAATGACTAGACTGATCGGATAATTGGTCTCCTCGCGAAATTTCTCGGTTACGATAAACTGGTCATCAATTTTATTCTTCACATAATAGTTTTCAAACACCATCAAAGTGTCGAATGTTAAATCATTCATTTGCTGAATTGTGGCCAATGGACAGTAGTCAAATGGAGTAGAATCGATAGCTTGCTTCGCAACAGTTTGCGCGATTTTTTCAAAATAATCATCGGCATGACTTGTCACACGAACAGGAATGGTATTAATAAATAAACCTACCATCTCCTGAATATTTTCAATATCACTATTTCTTCCTGACACGACTTTTCCAAACACAACATCATTAGACTGAGTATATCTTTGTAATAAAATCCCCCAGGCTACCTCGAACAATGTATTGACTGTAATGTCATTTTGGGTACAAAGCTGTTGAATATCATGACTAAGTTCCTCGCTATAGCTTACTACCACTTGGTTGTTTTCGACTTTTTCCTGTGAAATAGAACCATCTGGCGGAATCGTTGCCACATTCGAATAATTTTCTAAAAGTTTTTGCCAATAGCTGAACCCTTTATTCACATCTTGCTTTCTTAACCATTTGATGTAATCTTCAAAATCAGGTAAACGATTCGCTTCTTGACGCACTTCTTCCGCTAATACGTCAAACCGCTTTCCTTCCTGCAAAGCAAGATAATACTTCATGAAGTCGGAAGAAATGATCGATAAACACCATCCATCTAAAATAATATGATGAAAAGTCCAGATAATTTTATAATCCGATGGCCCATTCTTGATCACTTTCAACCGTAAGAGGGAGTTTTTCTCTAGATCAAAGCCTCTTTTAATGTCTTCTTGCGTTATTTCTTGCTCTTGTTCTTTTCTTGCAGCCGGGTCTAAATCACTTAGATCGATGGTCTCCATTTCGATCTTTCGGTTTGATAAGATAATTTGCTGTGGCTTTTTTACCTTTTTATAGACAACAGCTGTCCGTAAAATTCGGTGCCTTATGCTTAACAGCTCCAGAGACTTTTTCACTTGTTGTTCATCAAGCTGCTTCTTTATCGACATCACTTCCTGAACAACATAGCTAGTCGATTTTTCATCGAACATTTTGTGAAAAAGCATTCCTTCTTGCATAGGCGTTAACGGATAAATTTTTTCGATTACACGATTTTTAGCCGTTTTCACCATTTATATTCTTCCTTTCATACGAGCGATTTAATGAAGGGAGACTGGGACCAAAGTATTTTGCATACAACCCGCTCCAGAATCGCGGGTGTGGCAAGTCTCCTCAGGCTTCGTCTTCCGAGGTCTTGCCGAACTCCCACTTCCCGCTATATTCCACCGCTGAGGTAATGCGTTATTGGGCTTTGGAGCTTAGCTTTTTAGTTATGTCCCAGCCTCGTTTCTTCAATGTGTGACATGATAAAGAGCATGGAAAAATCCTTTTTGGTCGATGAGCTCTTCAAATGATCCTTTTTCTACAACTTTGCCATTTTTCATCATAATAATTTCATCATAACGAGCTAGCATGGCCCCATTTAATTTATGGGTCACAATTACCCTCGTAATATCTTCAATATTTAAAATCGATTTTTCGATTGCTGTCGAGGTTTCATTATCAAGAGATGAGGTTGCTTCATCTAACAAGAGAATTGGCGTCCCTTTAATTAAAGCTCTTGCAATCGACACTCTTTGTTTTTCTCCTCCAGATAAAAGTGATCCATTTTCACCACACTGAAAACCCGGTCCCTTTTTCTCCATCAATGGCTCTAATCCTGACATGCTAATGGCATTCTGTAGATGCTCATCTGAATAGGATTTAAATAATTTTATATTGTTCTCAATTTGTGTATCGAACATAAAGATTTCTTGCTGAATCATCGAAATAAGTTGATACAGACTAGAAGGATCAATTTCGCGCAGCTCCGTATCATCAAGTAAAATCCGCCCATCATAGTTGTCATAGTACCCCATTAATAGATTCAACAAGGTGGATTTTCCACTTCCACTTAACCCAACAACTGCATAGGATTTGTTCTTCTCCAATTCAAAATTAAGGTCAGACAATACTTGATTCTCGCTATCTTTGAAAGTGAAGGAAACATCTTGGAAACGGATCTTATCCGCAAATTCTTCTTTTTTCTCTCCTTTATCTTCCTTCTCTTCTGTTAAGAGCATTTGATCGATTTTGTCACTCAGGACCAATCCAGCTTTGCGTTTAGGCAGATACTCTGCCACGATCGCGATCGGTCCTAATAAATAATTCAACAATTGGATATAGGCTACTACATCCCCTGCGGTTGATTTTCCGTTTAGCGCAAGGTAAGCTCCGAATGAGAATGTCCCGACAACTGCCATAAAACCAGATACCTCTGTCAAACTATTGATTAAGTCTGTGAGATTATTAAAGGTTCGTTTCTTTGTTTCTAAACTTTGATTGGCATCAGAGATCGCATTGGAAACTTCCTTTTCAATTCCAAAGCTCTTTACCACTGTAAAACCATTGAAAAAGTCTTTAATGGTTGTTGTGAAGCCTTCGTTTTTCTCAGAGACACCAGTTTGATGAAAAGCTACTCTTCCATTAAACACAACGGACACGATAATCGGTACTAAACTCAAGATCAGTACAACAATCGCCACTAACACATTTAAATAAAACATGGCTGCTAACCCGAGAATAAATAACGCTATTTGTGTAACAAGGATTAAATTCCCTTGTACATAATCTGTTTCAATTGTTTTCACATCATTACTGATGACGGAAATATAGCTGCCAGTATTTTTCTTCTTAAAATCAGTTAAATCTTTCCGAATAATAATTTGGCAGATCACTTCTTTGTACCTCGTGAGTGCATTTTTTATATACTTATTTTTCAACAAATAGTGGGTAATACTCAGCAATAAATAGAGAACTAAGAAACCAATTACCATCTGAACTAAGCGAATTAATTCGCTAGTGGTTCCATCGACACTAATATCAACTAGCCATTTTAGAATAAAGGCAAGACCTATATTAAAACAAGCTAACAAGATAGAGATGATAATCGTGCTAATGAATAAAAATTTATTTTTAAATAGATTTTCTCTTAAAGATCGTCGTGGTTTAGTCATTTTCTTCACCTACATATAATTCAAGAACATCCTCTAGTTCATTTTCATCCCATTCGACATGATCGCCGTAATCAGATTTCGTAAACTGTCCTTCTTCCACCGTCAGACAATGGTTAATAACAGCTTTTAAGGCATCTTCGAAATGGGTGCAGAAAGCCTTCATCAGCGTTTGATCATGAGAAGATGATCGGAATTGAATTGTAAATCGTAATCTTTTTTGTTCTATGACACCATTAATCGTCATAGACTTTCCATGATCGTTCTCGTCCGCACTCATCTTTCCTGGATGGAGCGTGGAACTTTCGAACATTCCGCTTTCGTTTTCATGGATATTGCCTAAATAATTAAAGCTAATCCCTAATGGAAGTTGCTTTTGTTTATCCTGAATCTTGGTCTCAACTAGATGCTTGAAGACCCCGTATGTCAAGCCATTGTTAGGGACATTGCGCAGCCGTTCTTTTATCTCTTTAATGGTCTGTCCGATATCGTCTGGCACAGCCTCTAGAATCACTGGGTAAATATTGGTAAACCAACCGATTGTTCGATCGATATTTACCGATTGTTCGAGTGGATATCTCCCATGTCCTTCCAGTTCAATACCGACTTGTTTGATTCCAGCCGTTTTGTAGAGTGCCCAACCTAATGCCGATAAAAGCAACTCATTGATTTCTGTATTATAGGCTCTTCCTGCCTCATATAATAAGGAGGAAGTAAATTCCTCTGATATCTCAATATCATAGCTAAACAAATCTTGTCCTTTTTCAACAAACGATGGATTGGCTATCGTTTGTAATGTATCGACAACCCCTTCCCAATAAGGGATTTCCTGTCTCGCCACATAGGTTTCACCATGGGCAATAAGGGCTTGCTGCCAATCCGGATAAGCCATTGTTTTAAGCGGTAATTTTACTTGCTCCTTCTCTTGCAGTTGAGAATAGGCAATAGTAAAATCTTCCAGTAAAATTCGCCAAGAAACACCATCCATGACAAAGTGATGTACACAGATAAAAAGATGAGTGCCTTCGGATGTGTGGTACAGGGCCACTTGGAATAAGGGGCCATTTTCCAAATCTATCGAAGCTTGAATGCTTTCACATTCTCCCTCGATTTGTGTTCTTATTTCATCCTCACTCGTAATATGTTCAAGATCATAGACCTTTAATTTATAGAGGCTATCCTCATCTGCACGGCGAATCCGTTGTTTTCCATCTGCCAATACAGCTCTCAGCATATCATGGTGAATGACTAATTCATTGAGCACAGAATCAACCATGTTGTCTTCAAGCTTTTCCTGAGTATAGAGCATGATGGCTTGATTAAAATGATGTGGCTTTGGAAATGACCAATTTAAAAATTCGTGTTGAATTGGCGATAATTCGTATAAGCCATTGATTGTTTTTTGCGACTCAGCTAACTGATCGGCTGCTACGTTTTTTAACTTATTAGCGATTCCTCGAATTGTCTTTTCTTGGAACATCATTTCATAATCAAGTTCAAATCCAACCTCACGCATTTTCGAAATAATACGAATCGCTTTGATAGAGTCTCCACCAATCTCAAAGAAAGGATCATCAATCCCAATCTTTTCTAACCCTAGTACTTCTTGATAAATGGCGACAAGCAATTCTTCCCGTTCATTTTCAGGTGCTGCATAGGCTGTTGAACTGGTGAATGTTGGTACTGGTAAGGCTTGATGATTCAATTTTCCATTACGTGTAACCGGCAACTGGTCCATCTCGGTCACAGTCGCTGGGATCATATAATCTGGCAATTCCCAACGCAATTGTGCCTTTAGTTGGTCTGGATCAGGTTTTTCGGTCCTATCATGGTATACAACATAAGCAGAAAGGAAAGGTTCGCCGGTCGGTGCCGTTTGCACCAAGACTGCGACATCTTGAATCCCCGTCTGTTGCTTCATCACTTGCTCAATTTCACCTAGTTCAATACGGAAGCCACGAATCTTCACTTGATCATCGATTCGCCCTAGGTATTCGATCGTCCCATCTGGCAACCATCTTGCCAAGTCGCCTGTGCGGTAGAGTCGTTCACCTGGTTGATACGGATTGGCGACAAACTTCTCAGCAGTGAGCACTGGTTGGTTAAGATAGCCTCTGGCGACTCCATCGCCCCCGACACATAATTCGCCTGGCATGCCGACCCCGGCTAATTGCTCTCCTTGAAGGATATAGGCACTGCTATGCTGGAGTGGTCGGCCAATCGGCAGCCGGGTATCCCCTGGTTGTATTGGATAATAAAGCGAAAACGTCGTATTTTCTGTTGGGCCATAGCCATTAATTAGCTGCGTGGAATGGCGGGCTAGAAATCTTTCTACATGCGCTTCCGATAGTTTTTCTCCACCTATTAAGAGAGAGTCCAGCGGAGCAAATACATCCACATCCAAATCGACGAGATTATTAAATAACTGCGCCGTCATCCACATCGTGTTAATTGCATAGGTCTCAAGCGCGCCTCGTAATTGAAGCGGATCTGTTACCATTTCGGTCTCCACTAAAGCGACTGTGCCGCCATTGAGAAGTGGTCCCCATATTTCAAATGTGGAGGCATCAAAGGATAGCGCACCGGTTTGTAATACGCGAGCAGACTCCAGCTCCACATAGTCTTGGTTTTTCACCAACCGCACGACATTGCGATGTTCCACCATTACCCCTTTCGGTTGTCCTGTAGAACCGGAGGTAAAAATAACATAGGCTACATCATTCGCGCTGCCTTTGCTTTCCGTTTTCCCCTCTTGATAGTCTCCATGGAGAGGAAGAAGCTGTGACACCCCGACTGCTTCAAGCTCAGTCCAGTGGCGCTCCCCACATAAAACTGTCTCAATCTGACAATCCTCAATCATCTGGTGCAGCCGCTTGGTGGGATAATCAGCCTCAAGCGGCACATAGCCACATCCATGCTTCAAAATTGCAAGCAGGCCTGCGATCATATCAACAGATTTCTCTGTAGCAATCCCAATTAAGGTTCCCGGTTTCACACCGTTGCGTTGCAATTCTCCCCACAACGGATTGGCACGTTGCTCTAACTCTGCATAGCTTACACGTTCGTTTGCCGTAACTACCGCTTCCCGCTGTGGATGGCGTTGAACTTGTTCTAGCCATAACGCATGGATCGTTTTTTCCTTTGGATAGGAAGTGGTCGCCGGATTAAAATCAGCCAGCACTTGTTGACGTTCTTTTTCGGTTATCAGACTAATTTCCTCTATTGGTTGCGTGAGTTGTTCACTCAATGACTGTAATAAATACGTCATTCGCTCAGCCATCCGGCGGATCGTCTGCTCCTGAAATAACGCCGTACAATATTCCCACTGCAGAACATAGCCTTGCTGCTCAATATCAATATTCAAAGTTAAATCGAATTTTGCAATCGTGGAATCATGATCGATACTACGAAATCCCTTGTGATGAGAAGGCAACTCATTGTTTTCCTGATTCTGCAGGACAAGCATATGATCGAAAATCGGGTTGCGTGACAGGTCACGTTGAACATCGACTTGCTCGACTAACTCTTCAAACGGATATTCTTGATGTTCATAGGCTTGTATTGTAGTTTCTTTCATCTCCTGTAAAAATTGATTGAAGCTTTTCTCTCCCTCTGGCTGTCCGCGCATCGCCAATGTATTGACAAACATACCCAGCATGGTTTCTGTGTCATGATGCAGACGGCCAGAGATCGGACTTCCTACGACAACATCCTCTTGGCCACTGTATTTTTGCAACAACACCATAAAGGCAGAAAGGAACACCATATATTCGGTTGTATCGGTCTTCTCACACAGCTTGCGTACGCTTTTCTTGATCTCTTCCCCTAATGTAAATGAAAGGGTCGCACCTTGAAAACTTTGTTTTCTTGGGCGCGGATAATCTGTTGGTAAGTCCAATACCGGCACTTCATCCGCAAATTCAGTGACCCAGTAGTCTTTTTGTGCTTGCAAATCCTTTTGCGCCAGCCAATGACTATAATCTTTATAGTGGACCGTAAGAGGCGCTAGCTCGGTGCCATTGTATAGCTCCGAAAATTCCTTTGTGAGAATGTTGATCGATTCTCCATCTGAAATAATATGATGCATATCAAAGAACAAATAACTATTTGTCGGACCTTGCAACACTTTCACCCGAAATAATGGACCATGGGCAAGATCAAATGGACGTACAAAATCGGTAAATGCAGCCTGAGCTTCTGCTTCATTCAAGCTTTTATGCTCAGACCATTCTACTTCTATAGGCAGAGCAGAGGCAATATGCTGGACTGGTTCACCATCCACTGTCGTAAAGGTTGTCCGTAAGGCTTCATGACGTGCGCTTAATTGAGCGCATGCTCGCTCAACCTTTTCTCGATCCAGCTGTCCCGCCATCTCAAGCAGTGCTGGCATATTATAAACGGTTCCCTGCTCGCCCATTTCATGGATCAAGTAAAGACGTTTTTGTTGGGAGGAAACCGGATAGTACGCCTGCTCCCCCACTTTTGTAATCGTGTGGTAAACAGCAGATTTCCTTTTAAGAATTTGCTCACTTAACTGTCTGACTGTTGGATATTCAAAAATGGTGATTAATGGCAAGCGAACATCCAGTTTCGTCTCGATTAGATTAATGACTCGTGTCGCCCGCAGGGAGTGTCCTCCCACTTGGAAAAAGTGGTCATTTACACCGATTTCCTCTCTGCCAAGTACCTCTTGATAAATTTCCACTACCATCGCTTCTGTATCATTTTGCGGTGCTACATAGGTAGTAGTTGGTGTGAAATCTGGTTCAGGTAGTGCATGGCGATCTAACTTTCCGCTTTTATTAAGAGGGAAGTGATCCATTTTGACAAAATACGTAGGAATCATATAATCCGGTAATTCTGTTCCTAAGCTTGTTTTTATATCTGCCTCATTCAGCGGAGCTTGATCAGGATTTTCCACATAATAAGCACATAAGACCTGTTCTTCCATCTCGTCATTTCTTGCTATCACGGCCACATCTTGAAGATGAGCTTTTCTCTTTAAGACATGTTCAATCTCTCCAAGTTCAATTCGGAACCCGCGAATTTTCACTTGATGATCCAGTCTGCCTAAATATTCAACATTGCCATCAGGCAGCCATCTTGCCAAATCCCCAGTTCGATAGATCCGCTGTTCACTTATATGAGGAAGAATCACAAATTTTTCCGCCGTTAATTCTGGTCGTTGCCAATATCCTTTGGCTACACCTTCTCCGCCAATACAAAGTTCGCCTTTCACTCCGATCGGTTGGATCGATCCCTCTTCATCTACGATGTAGATATCTGTATTTAAGATTGGCTTTCCAATCGTCACTTTTTCACCGACATGAAGCTTCTTCATAGTAGACCATACTGTCGTTTCTGATGGTCCGTATAAATTATAAATAGAACAATGAAACTGCTGTAATAGCTTATTCGACAAGCCTTGTGGTAAAGCTTCTCCCCCTACGATTACTTCTGTTAATGAGCGAAAGTCGTCTGGGAATCTTCCTTCGTTGTCCAGCATTCCCTTCATTCTGGAAGGAGTAAGCTGCAACATATTGACTTGGTGTTTCGCGATGGCTTCGCGAATCAGCGCCGTATCCTTTTGCTGCTCTTCATCTACTAACACAATTTGCATCCCTTTGACTAATGGCAAAAGGGATTCAACCACAAAAATATCAAATGAGATCGTCGTAATGTTTAAAATCCTTTTTCCTGGGGTAAAGTCAATTGCCTTTGTTATTCCCTCGATTAAATTGACAATCGACCGATGTTGAATCATAACCCCCTTCGGCTTACCTGTGGAACCAGATGTATAAATAAGATAAGCTAATTCTTCAGCATTCGTATCAATCACAATATTGGAAGAATCCTCGCTATATTGATCAGCTTGATCCAAGTTTACCGTCGTTCCATGAAAATGATCGCTTATTTTCTCCTCGCCGCTTGTGTCTGTTAATAAAACTTTCGCCTCACTATCTGTGAGCATATACTTGATTCGTTCACTCGGAAATGTTGGATCAATAGGCAAATATGCTGCTCCTGCTTTTAGGACCGCCATAATTGCAACAAACATATCCGGTTGACGATTCATAAGGATTCCCACCACTGAATGCTTATTTCCTTGTTGTTTGATCGTTCTTGCTAGGCGGTTCGCTTTTCGATTAAGAGCCTCATATGTCAGTTTTTGACCTTTAAAAATAACAGCTGTCTGTTCCGGAGTCCGCTTAACCTGCTCCTCAAACAAGGAAGCAATTGTTTTCTCCTTTGGAAATTCTCCCTTTGTATAATTAAAGCCATGAAGAAGCTGCTGAGTCTCTTCCTGTGATAAAATATTAATCTCTTTGATTTTCTTACTTTCATTTTTTACTAGAGATGATAATAGAAAATGAAACTGGTTAGCCATCCGTTTAATGGTTTCAGCTTGGAAAAGCTCAGTAGAGTATTCCCATTTTCCTAAGTAACCTTTTTCTGTTATGTCAATATTTAAAGTGAGATCAAATTTGGCGACAGTTGTATGTTCCTCGATATCGGCTTCACCATTGCTAAAATCCAGCTCTTCTTGTCCTTGATTCTGCAGAATCAGCATACAATCAAATAATGGGTTTCTTGATAGGTCGCGTGTTGGCTCTACTGCTTCAACTAAATCTTCAAACGGATATTCCTGATGCTCATAGGCGTTTAATGTCGTCTGTTTAATTTCTGTTAGAAATTCACCGAAGGTCTTCGTTTTGGTTGGACGTCCGCGCAGTGCTAAGGTATTGACGAACATACCAAGCATCCCTTCGGTATCCCGATGAGTCCTGCCCGAAATCGGGCTGCCTACAACGATGTCCTCTTGGCCGCTGTATTTTTGTAATAACACCATAAAGGCGGCTAAAAAGACCATATATTCTGTTGTGTTCGTTTGGCGCGTAAGGGTTTGGACCGCTTGTTTGATCTCTTGCGTCATCTCTACTGGCCACGTAGCTCCACGGAAGCTTTGCTTAGCTGGTCGTGGAAAATCTGTTGGCAGATCTAAGATCGGAATGTCCTCCCGGAATTGGTCGACCCAGTAGGCCTTTTGTGCCTGCAGATCTTTGTGCTGCATCCACTCACTATAATCTTTATAGTGCACCGTTTGTTTTTCTAAGGATTCCCCCCGGTACAGTTTGGAAAATTCTTTGGTTAATAGATTGATTGATTCCCCATCGGCAATCAAATGATGCAAATCAAACAACAAGTAAGCTTGCTTGGTTCCTTGCACCACCTTCACACGAAACAACGGAGCTTGTTCGACATTGAAAGGACGAACAAAGTCTGCTAAAGCCGTCGCGGCTGTCAACTCATCGTTTTCTTCATACTCCACCTGAACAGATACCGTATCCGCTATTTTTTGTACTGGCTCTCCTTCCACGAGGTGGAAGCTGGTGCGTAAGATTTCATGGCGGTCGACTAGCTGCTGGCAAACCGTTTCGATCTTGTCACGATCGACCGTGCCTTTCATTTCCAGCACCCCTGGGATGTTATAGGCCGTCGCGGCTCCTTCCATCGCTTGGATAATATACAAGCGCTTCTGCGGAGAAGACATCTTGTAATACTCTTGTGCAGGTGCAGCTGGGATCGGTTCATAGGACTGATCGGCTTCTAGCTGCTCGATTTGTTCACTCAGTTCGGCAATCGTCGGGGCGTCAAAGATCATTTTTAAAGGCAAACGGATGCCCATTTGTGCCTCGATCACATTGACGAGTCGAGTGGCACGCAGAGAATGGCCGCCGAGTGCAAAGAAATCATCAGTCGTGCTGATATTCTCGACTCCTAGCACGGTTTGGAAAATCTCAACAAGCGTTTCTTCCCGTTCATTTTTCGGTGCGACATACCTAGTAGAACTGGTGAAGGTTGGCACTGGTAAGGCTTGGTGATCCAATTTGCCATTGCGCGTGACAGGCAACTGGTCCATCTCGGTCACGGTTGTTGGGATCATATAATCCGGTAATGCTGTTCGCAATTGGGTTTTAAGCTGGTCTGGGTCAGGTCGCTCGACCCTGTCTTGATATACGACATAAGCCGCAAGGAAGGGTTCCCCCGTTGGGGCTGTTTGCACTAAAACTGCGACATCTTGAATCCCCGCCTGTTGCTTGATCACTTGCTCAATTTCACCTGGTTCAATCCGGTAGCCACGGATCTTTACTTGGTCATCGATTCTCCCCAGGTATTCGATCGTCCCATCTGGCAGCCATCTCGCCAAATCCCCTGTGCGGTAGAGTCGGTCACCTGGTTGATACGGATTGGCGACAAACTTCTCAGCAGTGAGCGCTGGTTGGTTCAGATAACCTCTGGCCACTCCGTCGCCGCCGACACATAATTCGCCTGGCATCCCAATCCCAGATAATTGCTCGCCTTGCAGGATATAGGCACTACTGTGCTGGAGCGGTCGGCCAATTGGCAGCCGGGTATCCCCTGGTTGTATTGGATAATAAAGCGAAAACGTCGTATTCTCTGTTGGGCCATAGCCATTTATTAATTGGATGGAATGGTGAGCGAGGAATCGCTCCACATGTGCTTCTGACAGTTTTTCTCCACCTATTAGGAGTGACTCCAGCGGCGTAAACACATCCACATCCAAATCGACGAGGTTATTAAACAATTGTGCTGTCATCCACATCGTATTGATCGCATAGGTCTCCAGGGCGTCTCGTAATTGAGCCGGATCGGTCACAATATCGGTCTCCACTAACGCAACCGTACCGCCATTGAGAAGCGGACCCCATATTTCGAATGTGGAAGCATCAAAGGATAGCGCACCGGTTTGTAATACGCGAGCGGACTCCAGCGCCACATAGTCTTGATTTTTCACCAACCGCACCACATTGTGATGTTCCACGATGACCCCTTTCGGTTGTCCTGTAGAACCGGAGGTGAAGATAACATAGGCGGCATCATGTGCGCTTCCCTTGCTTTCCTGTCCCCCTTCTTGATAGTTTCCATGAAGAGAGAGAAGCTGCGGGACATTGATGTCCTTGAACGCGGTCCAGTGCCGCTCCCCACATAAAATGGTCTCAATTTGACAGTCCGCCATCATTTGGTGTAATCGTTTGGCGGGGTAATCAGCCTCCAGTGGTACATAGCCACAGCCATGTTTCAGAATCGCGAGCAGGCCTGCGACCATGTCAACCGATTTCTCTGTGACAATCCCGACTAAGCTCCCCGATTTCACGCCAGTACGCTGCAATTCGCCCCACAATTGATTGGCACGTTGCTCTAATTCTGCATAGCTTACACGTTCATTCGCCGTCACCACTGCTTCCCGTTCCGGATAGCGTTGGACTTGTTCCAGCCATAGCGTATGGATCGGCTTTTCTTTTGGATAGGAAGTAACTGCTGGATTAAAAGCATCAATGATTTGCTTTTCATCTTCCGGTAAGAGCACATCTAATTGATTAACCTTTTCATCAGGCTTCTCAACCATTTTTTCAATAATATTTTGCATATTGCGCAATATATGCTCGATTTCTTCTTGTGAATATTCATTAGGGTCATGCATAATTTCAAAGCGCAATGTCTCTTCAGGAAAAACAATAAACGAAAGCGGATAGTTCGTCTGTTCTATTAAGTTTTCCACTTGAAATGAAAGACCACCGAATTGCTGCGGCTCATTATCTGCATAATAATTTTCAAAGGCGAGAATTGACTGCATCAGATTTCCTTTGAGCTGGCTTTGCGCTTGAATTTCGGGTAAAGAACAGTAATCATATTGTCCAGATTCAACGGCCTGTGCCTGCAATGTATGGACAAGTTCCTGTACCTTTGTCTCCTGCTTATTTTCTACGCGCACAGGAATCGTATTTATGAACAAGCCAACAACCTCTTCAATTCCTCGGATATTCGCATTTCTACCGGAAACGACTTTACCAAAAACAACATCCTTTTCCCCTGTAAGTCTTTGCAAAAGGATTCCCCAAGCAGCTTCCACTATAGTATTTTCTGTTACCTGTAATTGTACGGCTAATGCTGAAAGCTTATCATTCAAGTCTTTCTCTAGTTTGATAGAAGTCTGACAAATCTGTGTATCAACAGGATCTGGTCTTTTGTACCCTAAACCGAGCTTTACATCATTGGAATAGTCTTGAAGCAACTCTTTCCAATAATGTAAAGCTTTATTTTTATTTTGCTTAGAAAGCCATTGAATATATTCCTCGTATTTAGCTAGGCTTCTTGAGCTGTCCTCTACTTCTCTTGTTAATTCACCCAACTGCTTCCCCTTGATTAACTCGTCATAATAAGCCATAAAGTCTTTTACAACAAGAGACATGCACCAGCCATCCATAATAATATGATGAAAACTCCAAATCATCTTATAGGTAGACTCTGATAAGCGCACAACTATGACTCTCATCAGTACATCTTTTTCCAAGTCAAATCCTTGTTGAACATCTTGCTTCTTCAATTGTTCCAGCTGTTCTTCTTGCTCTTGCACTGAAAAATGCCGAAAATCAAGACTTCGCACCCCGATTTCCTCATGCTTTAAGACGATTTGGCGAGGATCTTTGATCTTTCTATAAAATATTTTCGTGCGTAAGACAGAATGTTTCTTCGTTAATAATTGCAAGCTTGCCTTAATAAAATCCAAATGGACATCGCCGGTTAATTCAATCACATTTTGCACAAAATAGCTGGTCGATTGTTCATCAAGTAGCTTATGATAAAGCATCCCCTCTTGCATCGGGGTCAATCGATATATTCTTTCGATATTGTTACTATCCACGTTGTACCTCCATTTCTAAGAAAAGCGCAAGCGCCTTGATGTAAGGAGAAAGGATAAATACGCGACGTCCTGTCGCTTCGTCTGCACTAGTACATCCTGTACGTCGCAACGCCTTTCTGACCAACATCCTGTTGACCTCCGACAAGCAAATGTTCCTGAACCTAGGAAAGGGCTTTTTCCCTTCATAGGTCAGGGTTATGAAGCAGAACATCGGTTAAGTTCGCGCCGTTCTATCGCTTCAACTGCACTAATTCA
Organism: Bacillus sp. J14TS2; assembly: GCF_018333015.1. Taxonomy (NCBI): domain Bacteria; kingdom Bacillati; phylum Bacillota; class Bacilli; order Caryophanales; family Bacillaceae; genus Bacillus; species Bacillus sp. J14TS2. The sequence goes on from NZ_BORE01000006.1 coordinate 145,534, forward strand.
TCCTGTACGTCGCAATGCCGCTAACGCCTGGAGCTGGATCAAACATTAGCCAAAATTTATACTTTCTTATCCCCCAGAATAAGCAGAGTCCTGTAAAAAACATAGATCCCTGTACTATTACAGGACTCTGTTAAAATGAATTTTGCGTAAGCATACTCTTAGTTAAAGTGCTTCATAATTTCATCTAATTCATCCATTTCAAGATCAGTGTCACCAAAGTCGGAAGCAGTTTGTTGTGTATCCTCTTTTGTAATACAGTGTTCAATAATTTCTATCAATGATTTTTTATACCCTTCAGCAAATCCTAGCATTTGTTCATGCGTAAGACTTCCGTTATTGTAGATGAACTCCATTACAAATCGGCCGTTGACAATACTCGTATTCATTGTGATGACATTCGGGTAATGATTTTCGCTTGCACTACTTTCCCCTACCGGGTTATCTGCTAAAGTAAAAAGACTCGCTTCTGATACTTCGCTATCTACTTGTCCCAAATAATTAAAACAAATATCAGCATGTATTTCTGGCAAAACTTCCTTCCGCCATTGTTGTATGACTCCATAGCCTATGCCATGATTGGGCACACGGCGCAACATTTCTTTCGTATCGATAATATCGCGGCTGATATCATTTTCTTCCGTATGAAGAACTACAGGATACAGACTTGTAAACCAGCCTACTGTCCGATCAATTTCCATCTGCTTATGAATCGGCTCTCTTCCATGGCCCTCAAGTTCAACGGACACAACCTTTTGCCCTTTCCATTGATGCACAGCACGACTTAATGCAGTCAAAAGTAAATCATTGATTTCCGTATGGTAGGATTCGCCTGCTTCATGTAAAAGTTTTTCCGTATGTTCAGGATCCATCTCGATCTGGAAGATCGGATATTCCCCAGCTGTCTTCATTTCCACATCGCGAAGCTTTCCATCCTCTGCCTCGGCAAGCACTTCCTGCCAGTAAGGAATCTCTAATTCTACTTGCTCACTGTTTGCATATTCTTTTAAAGCATATGCCCATTGTTGGTAGCTGGCTGTTTTCATTGGCAGCTGGCTTGAGCCTTCTTGCTCCTGTTGTTCATAAGCTGTTTGTAAATCTTCTAATAAAATCCGCCAAGATACACCATCAACAACAAGATGGTGAATGCACAATAATACTTGATCAGCATCAGGCATTTGGAATAGCCCTACTTTCACAAGCGGTCCCGCCTGCAAATCTATACTTTGCTGCAATTGATTCGCCTGCTGCTCACATCTTTCAGTTCGTTCACGATCAACCACTATATTTGTAAAGTCATATACTTCTAAATCGAATAGTTTACTTTCTTCTGACCGCAGGATATGCTGCTTCCCTTCTATAAAGACAGTCCGTAAACTATCATGATGATGAACAAGCTCGGTTAACGCCTTTTGCAGCACTTGCAAATCTAAGCGTTTATGAGCACGCACCATTAGGGCTTGATTATAATGATCTGGTTTTGCTAATGACCATTGCATAAACCGATCTTGGATAGGTGTGAATGGTACTTCACCTGTCACTTCTTCTTGCGGATATGCAGAGAGTCCATTTTCCACTTTTTCCATTTTATCGGCTATAAGGCGTATTTTCCGTTCGAAAATTAAATCCTTCACTGTGAGTTCATAAGCTGCTTCTCGCAATTTGGAAATCACCCTGATCGCTTTGATCGAATCTCCGCCGAGTTCAAAGAAATTATCCTCAATGCCTACCTGTTCTACTCCTAAAATCGTCCCAATTACTTCGGCTAGTAGAGCCTCTTTTTCATTGCTTGGTGCTACATATTCTTCCTTGCTTTGAGACGGGGGTTTTGGTAAGGCAGCTCGATTTAATTTTCCATTGCTTGTAACAGGGAGCCTGTCCATGCTTACAATATGCATAGGGATCATGTAATCAGGCAAATCATGTCTTAACTCATCCTTGATCTTTGTTGCGTCAAGGGTTGCACCTTCATCCTCTTGGACGATATAGGCGCATAACCGCGGATCCCCTGCTTCATCTACTTGGGTGATGACAGCAACATCGCGAATAAGGGGTTGTTTTCTAATCGCATTTTCAATTTCTCCTAATTCAATACGAAATCCGTGAATCTTTACTTGTTGATCCATTCTGCCAATATATTCAAGCGAACCATCTGGAAGCCATCTCGCTAAATCACCAGAACGATACATACGCTCATTAGGGTTAAATGGATTTGCAACAAATTTAGCTGCTGTCAGTTCTTTTCTATGCAAATATCCTCTTGCTACACCAGCACCAGCTACACAAATCTCTCCAAGCATTCCAATACCGCATAACTGCTCACCATTCATAATATAGACGTTTAATGTTGGAATGGCCTTCCCGATATTGCTAACACCTTTTTCAATTTCTTTTTGCGTAATTTCTTTATAGGTGACATGGACCGTAGTTTCCGTAATCCCGTACATGTTCACAATTTTGGTTTGCGGATAGCGCGCATACCAGTCTTGTAATTTACGAGGATTTAAAGCTTCTCCTCCGAAAATCAGATACTTTAATGCCAATTTTGGCACTTCACGGAAAGATTCAGCATGCATCAATTCATAGAAAGAAGACGGAACCTGATTTAAAATCGTCACGTTTTCCCTTTCTAACAGTTCGAGAAATTCAAAGCTATCCTTTGTAACAGCTGGCGGCACAATCACCAATTTTCCACCATATAACAGAGCGCCATACATTTCCCACACAGAAAAGTCGAACTGATAAGAATGGAACATTGTCCATACATCTTGATTGTTTATCTCAAATGGAAAGGCATCATTTTTCAATAGCCGTACGACATTTCGATGTTCAATTAAAACACCCTTTGGATTGCCTGTCGTACCTGAAGTGTAGATCACGTATAAAAGCTGATCCGGGTGAATTTCCACATTAGGATTATCGGGATTTCCGTCCGCTACTAGTTCTTCGGCTCCAACTGTTTCACCAGCGAATTCAATTTGACGGTTTTGATGCTGTTGTTGGATAAGCATGGCTGCCTGACTATCTTGCAGTATATATTCCACGCGCTCATCCGGATTTTCAGGATCAATCGGTAAGTAGGCATACCCTGCTTTTACAATGCCAAGCAAGGTAGCGACGAGATCAATTCCTCTGTTGAGCATGACAGCAATAATCTCTTCACTTGCTAGATTTTTCGCTAGTAAATGGTTCGCAATCCGATTCGCCCTTTGATTTAGCTCCTCATACGTAATCTGATCATCTTCAAATACTACGGCTATCTGCTGCGGCTTCGCTTTAGCTTGCTCTTCAAATAAGTCTTTAATCGTTTTTTCCCGTGGGTACTTAATGTCCTTTTGATTAAATGCTTCAAGTAGTTGTTGTTTTTCAGTTTCTGTTACGATATCTATTTCTTGAATGCTGGTCGCCATAGATTGACTGAATTGTTCAAGCAGCCTTTGGTAGTGGCAAGCTAACCGTTCAATCGTCTCTGCTGTAAATAAATCTGTACAATATTCCCATTCAACCTTATACCCATGTTCCGTCAAATGAACAGTAAGTGTTAAATCGAATTTAGCAATATCCGTACGATCATCAAAACTTTTTATAGGTGTTCCCGATAAAGTAATCTCTTCTTCCCCTTGATTTTGCAATACAAAAACACAATCAAAAATCGGATTACGTGACAGGTCGCGTTGAACATTGACTTGTTCGACTAACTCTTCAAACGGATATTCTTGATGTTCATAAGCTTGTAATGTCGTTTCTTTCATCTCTTGTAAAAATTGATTGAAGCTTTTCTCTCCTTCTGGCTGTCCGCGCATCGCCAATGTATTGACAAACATACCCAGCATGGTTTCTGTGTCATGATGCAGGCGGCCAGAGATCGGACTTCCTACAACAATATCCTCTTGGCCACTGTATTTTTGTAATAACACCATAAAAGCGGAAAGGAGAACCATATATTCGGTCGTATCAGTTTTCTCACAAAGCTTATGCACAGTTTTCTTGATCTCTTCCCCTAACGTAAACGAGAGGGTTGCACCTTGAAAACTCTGTTTTCTTGGGCGCGGATAATCTGTTGGTAAGTCCAATACAGGCACTTCATCCGCAAATTGGTCTACCCAATAATCCTTTTGTGGTTGCAAATCCTTTTGCGCCAGCCAATGACTATAATCTTTATAATGAACCGTAAGAGGTTCTAGCTCGGTACCATTGTATAGCTCCGAAAATTCCTTTGTGAGAATATTGATCGATTCTCCATCTGAAATAATATGATGCATATCAAAGAACAAATAACTATTTGTCGGACCTTGCAACACTTTCACCCGGAATAATGGACCATGGGCAAGATCAAATGGACGTACAAAATCGGTAAATGCAGCCTGAGCCTGTGCTTCATCCAAGCTTTCATGCTCAGACCATTCTACTTCTATAGGCAGAACGGAAGCAATGTGCTGGACTGGTTCACCGTCCACCACCGTAAAGGTTGTCCGTAAGGCTTCATGACGTGCGCTTAATTGAGCACATGTCCGCTCTACTTTTTCTCGATCCAGCTGTCCCGCCAGCTCAAGCAGTGCTGGCATATTATAAACAGTTCCCTGCTCGCCCATTTCATGGATCAAGTAAAGACGTTTTTGCTGGGAGGAAACCGGATAGTACGCTTGCTCCTCCACTTTAGTGATTGGTTGAGTATCTGCATCCGTTGGATGAAGCTCAATCTGTTGTCCTAGTTGTTCCACTGTTGGATGAGTAAAGATTGTTTTTAATGGAAGCCGAATGCCAAGTCGCACTTCTATTTGATTCATCACTTTGGTTGCTTTTAACGAGTGTCCTCCCTGTTCAAAGAAATGATCATCGACACTGATCTGCTTGACACCAAGTACATCTTGATAGATTTCCACTAAAACTCTTTCCGTTTCTGAGCGTGGTTCCAAGATACTCGTTTCACGATCAAACTGGGGATCTGGCAATCTCTTTTGATCTAATTTCCCGTTGCTTGTGACAGGTAATTGTTCCAGCATCATAAAATGATCTGGCACCATATATTCGGGTAATTCTTTGCGGATCGCTGCCTTCAAATGATCTTTTTCGATCTCACTCGTTTCATCGGCAACGAGGTAAGCACATAAGTATAGATCATCTGCATGATCTTTTTTAGCTACTACTGCCACTTCCTGTATACCGATTTGTTTACGAATAACGGCTTCAATTTCACCTGGTTCAATGCGGAAACCGCGGATTTTGACCTGATTATCCATCCGGCCTAAATATTCTAGTTGACCATTCGGCAGCCATCTAGCTAGGTCTCCAGTACGATACATCCTTTTTTCTCGTTCCGTCTTTCTTTCGGTAAACGGATCCTCACAGAAGACTTGTCTCGTTTTCTCAGGACTATTCACATATCCTCTTCCAACAGCGATCCCCGCTACACAAAGCTCACCGGCTACACCAGGCGGACATAAACGATTATATTGATCCAAAATATAAATTCTTATATTACGCAAAGGTTGCCCAATCGGAACCCGTGACAGCCCATCTTCCATTGTCGATAGCCGGTATTGACTAACATCATCTGACGCTTCAGCTGGTCCATAGGCATTAATTACCTCAATATCAGGATAAGACTGAAACCAGCGATCAACTATATGCGGCGGGACCGTTTCCCCTGTAATAATCAACGACTGCAATGATGGAAATGAGTGCTTTTGCGTTTCAAGTTCATCTAACATAACCGCTAAATAACTCGGCACAATCTCTAATAAAGTAATTTGGTCAGCTGCGATTTTTCGAACAAACTTTTCAGGTTCTAAGACAATTTGCTGGGCATAGATAACCGTTTTTCCACCTAACGCTAACGGCCCAAATAACTGCCAAACCGAGATATCGAAGGTTTGATTCGCATTTTGCGCAAACACAAGCTTGTCATCCAGCTTTAAATCGTTCTGCTCTGCAAGAATGTGATTTAACATTCCTTGATGTTCGATCATTACGCCTTTTGGTTTTCCTGTAGAGCCTGAGGTGAACAGAATATAGGCAAGATTAGTCGGTGATACCTGCTTCCCTAGATTTTCACAAGAATGGGATAGATCCTGCTCTATTTGATCCAGGTAAATAATTTTCCCTTTATAGGCTTCTCTAAATTCATCTTCTACATATTCAGACAGTGTCACAACAAATTTCACATTGGCTTCATGTAAAATATCAATTCTTCGTTGCATTGGGTGAGCCAAATCAAGTGGTAAATAAGCTCCGCCAGCTTTCCAGGCCCCAACGACACTACTAATCATTTGCGGTGATCGTTCAAGCATGATCCCAACTATGTCTTCCTCTTCAAGGCCCAAATTCATGTATAATCGAGCAATATGATTTGCTTGTTCATTTAATTGCTGATAGGTCAGTTCATGCTCCTCATCGGCCACGGCAATCTTATCTGGTGTCTTGACAGCCCAGTCCTCGAATAGATCAATGATTGTCTTTTCTGAATAAGAATGATCCTGATTATTGAATTGCAGTAGTTCCTGTCTTTCTTGCTTCGTCAAAATTTGGTATTCTGTCAAATTAGCAGTCGGGTCGCTCAATATCTGGTCAATCAATGTGACAAAATGTTGCAGGATCCGCTGAATACTTGCTTCTCTATAAAGCTCTGTTGCATATTGCAGCGTGATCGTATAGCCTCCCTCCTGATCAATCACTTCAAACTCTGTATCAAATTTGCTATCATCTGGCAATAAATCCTGATATTCAAATGTCGCTTGATCAGTATGAATAGAAAGTTGGTCAAAGTCTTGATAAGAAAACATCACATCGAACAGAGGATTGCGGCCAATATCATTTTTTGTTCCAGCTAATTCGACAATCTGATCAAACGGAACATCTGCATGAGCAAATGTTTGCATCACAGATTTTTGTACATGTTTTACATATTCGGCATAGGTTTGTTCAGGTGGAACCGAATGGACCATCGGCAATGTATTGACAAACATCCCGATTAAACCTTCTATATCCCGATGATTCCGTCCATGAACCAATGTCCCAATCGTCACATCTGCTTGACCTGAATAAATCGATACAAGGATGTTCAAAGTCGATAGGAAGAAGCTATATGGTGTACATTCCCGTTCCCGGCAAAAGTCTGTTATCCGCGCTTTTAGCTTTTGATCCAATTGATATTCAATCGTATGGCCTGCATAGGTTCTTTCTAATGGACGCGTAAAATCAGTCGGAAATCCACAGTTGAGTGAAGCCGTCTGCAATAGCTCCTGCCAATACTGTTGTTGAGATTTCATCTCTTCGGATTGCTCCTGTTTATTTTGCCAGTGAGCAAAATCCTTATATTGAATTGGAAGCGGAGCTAAGGCCTTATCCTGATAAGCGGACATCATTTCCTGAGCAAAAATAAGTGCACTTGATCCGTCAAAACTAATATGATGAAAATCGAAAAAGATATAATAAAACTGTTCACTTCTTTTCACAATCTTCATTCGCATTAATGGTGCTTTCTGTAGATCAAATGGACGGACAAATTCCGCTGTCATTTGCTGAATGAGCTCGTCTTCCGCTACCTCTGTCGTTATTTCTTTAAAATCAACCGGCAATTCAACTTGCTCATTGACAATTTGAACGATTTTCCCATCTACCTGTTCATACGTCGTTCTTAAAATTTCGTGTCTTTGTAGACAAGCATTTGCCGCTGCTTTAAATTTTTCTATATCAAACTCCCCTGCTACTTTGACAACAGATGGAAGATTATAATTCAGACTTTCTTTATTTAATGTATGAATCACATACATTCTCTGTTGGGGAGCGGACGTTTCATAGTGAACGGCAGGCGCAATTTGCGGGATCGCTTCTGCTTGTCCTTCCTCTCCTAATGAACGAATCGTCTTAGCAATATTTTCGACAGTCAATTCCTCTACTAACATGGACATCGGAATGCGAATGCCATCATAAACCTCTTGCAATGTTGAAATCAATTTCAATAAGTTTAATGAATTCATGCCAAGTGACATCAGATGATCGTCTTTATGAAAATGTCCATTTCCAATTAAATCTTTAACTATATCAAAAACAATTTGTTCTTCATGATTCAATGCCTCATTCGCAAATTCAAGTAAAATGGCGGCTTGTCCATCACCAACCTCTTGATAAAACCTGTGAGGAATAAAAGCAAAAGGAAGTTTGCTTTGACACCATTTAGGCAGATCACTTTTTGCCCCTTCTTCCGTCGCCCAAGTGATATAAGCTTCCAAACTCTGTTGATCTTGGGTTCGTTTTACTGTTACTTCACAAATATCTGAATGTTTTCCAATCACCTGTTCTACTAACCAGAGACTCACAAATGTTTTTCCTTCATAAAAACACCGTTCTTCTGGTCCAAACAATTCCAGTTCTCGATTGGCCGTAAATCTAGCGATCCAGCCTGTGGGATAGAGTGCTAAACGATTGGAACCAATATACAATAATCCATAGCTATTCGTGGGGACTGGTTTTCCATCCTCACTTAAAACATAGGCCGTAAAATTGCCGGCATTGATCTCCATATCTTGTTCATTTATTTGTAAGGTTTTGGCTAATTCATCCCAATTTGCTTGTTCAATTGCTTGTTTTCTAATCTTTTCATCATCTTCTGAATAGACATCTACTTCATACAACGAAAAGTTTGGCTGGTTACAGATCTGTTCCAACAAATCAATATATAGCTGCATCCATCTCGTAACCATTGCTTCGGAGATTTTATTCGTATTAAAGTCAATATCGAAAATAATTTCTCCTTGAAATTCGGTCAAATTAAAGAACAGATCATATCCTACATTTTGCACCTGAATCGGTAATAATTCCGTCTCTGTCCCAAGAAAATGGTTATTTTTTGGCATACGATCCATATTAAATAAAATTGTCAATTCGGGTTGGACAAAATCTTCGTTTCCCGTGAAATCATGCAGTGTTGCATGATGCATCTTCTCAAATTTTTGGAAGATCGCTTGATTCTTAGCCACTGCTGTCGCCATATTGCTGTCCTGATTAAGTTGCACATGCAGTGGCACCATCGACACACAATCCCCAATTAAGGATCTCGTCGCACATGCTTGTTGTCCTGCAATTGGAACACCAATCATAAAATCGTTCTGTTGCGAAATTTCCCTTAGCATAAATTGATACGTCGTAAGCAACACAAGGAAAGGACTACTTTTTACATTGGCTGCAAGCTTTCGTATTTTTTTAAGAAAAGCAGCATCTAGACGATACGTGAATCGACTTCCTTCTTTGTTATGCTCCGACATTGTCAACGGGTCCCGTTGTGGAAGACGCAACTGGGTAGGATAGCTTGGTAAATACTCTCTCCAAAAGCTTTTGATTTTTTCTTCATCCATACTTTGTAATACTTTTTCCCTTTGTCTCCTATATTCACTGTATGGCAATACTTCACGAAAGCTCGGTGCACGATTTTGCAATTGACTATTGTACGCTTCAATCAATTCCTCACAAAAGACGGAAATCGACCATCCATCCATAATGAGATGATGCGCAATCACGAGTAGTTTCGTTTGCTCTTGCTGATCAGGAGGTTGTAAGAGAAAAACTTTGATTAATGGACCATTCTGAACATCAAGGGAAGTATGGATGCAATCACTTATCACTTCCTGCTCCTCTTCAGAACGGACCTCCAGCTCTGTTAAGTCGAGCTTAGCTGGTTCCCCAACCTTTAAACACTCTAAATCATCGGACACTGTATACCGTAATGCTTCATGTCTTTTCGAGATGGAGCGGAGTGCTTGTTCTAATGCTTGTCGATCGAGAGTTCCTTGAATATTTAATAAAACAGGTTGATTAAAGGCACTCGTACTTGGATGAACGACTTCAGAGGCCAGCATCTCTTGTTGTTGATGAGTTAAAGGAACTTTATTGTTTTTTTTTGAGTCCTCACTCTTTTTCGCAAAAAAGACAGTTTTCATTTTCAAACAAGTTTCTTTCACAATCCGAATCACGTCTTCGATATCATCATCTGTATGGGCAGCTGACAAGAAACAATTTCGTCCTTCCCAAATATAGACACCCTCTGAAAGCAGATGATAATAAAAGAGTTCCATATTTCCTCTTAAGACAAAGCGGAACAGTGATTCACAATAGACAATTTCAGCTGGAACCTCATGTTCTTGGAAGAATTCATTTAATGTGTCCGCAAGATATTTGGTTTTCGCCGCAAGAGCTGGATAAATATCATGACTTTCTTCCTTTATTTTAAGCAATACTGCTTTTGCTGCGGCCATTGTCAATGGATGATGACAGAAGGTTCCTCCTGCAAAGGTCCTTTTATTTTCAAATGGAGGTGTTGAGTCGTCTCCATAATGCCACATCCCACCATCTAGACAGTCCATCACTTCGTGTTTTCCGGCGACAATTCCGATCGGCATTCCACCGCCAACGATTTTTCCGTAAGTGACAAGATCTGCTTCTACGTTGAAAAACTGCTGGGCACCTCCAGGGCCGAGACGGAAACCAAGGATCATTTCATCAAAAATTAACTGGATGCCAGTCTTCAATGTCACATCTCTTAATTGATGGAGAAACTCTCTCGGTTGTAAATCTGGTCTTCTACTTTGTACAGGCTCTACAAGGACACCGGCAATCTCATCACGGTGCTCTTCAATAAACGCCAGCGACTCAGGATGTCCATACTCGAGAACATATAGACCATCGATATAACTTTGGAGAATACCGCCTGCGATCGGTGAAGCTGAGCCCTTTTCCTTGGACATCGCATCCATCCCCAGCACACCATCAAATGTACCGTGATACGAGCCGGAAAAAATAACGATTTTATCCTTACCTGTAATCGCACGGGCTAATCTAATTGCGACCATCACAGCCTCTGTTCCCGAATTAAAAAAGGAAACTCTCTCTACGCCCGTCATCTCGGAAATCAACTGGGCAACTTCACCTGATAAACGCGAGATTAAGCTGAGCGGAAAACCTTGAGCTGTTTCTTCGACAATCGCGTTTTTGATAAAATCTGGATTATGACCAAATAGACTCACACCAAAATCCATTGCTAAATCTATATATTCATTGCCATCTATATCCGTAATATGAGACCCTTTGCTATCTTCAAAGACTAGCTGATATACCATTTCCTTAATATTTGGCTTAAAGCCGGCAATATTTCTCCAGTCCGCATAAACATTTCGATAGTTTTCAGCATACTGCTTGGAGGAAGGCGTTTTTTGATTATATTTTTGAATTAACTCCTGTAACTGCTGTTCTTGCTTCGGATCTTTGTCTTTTCTCGCCAAATTTAATTTTTGGAATGGTACATATGATTTTTGTTTCGTCTCCGCCTTTTTTTCCGGCTGCTCCACAACTGAACGTGGAGACGCAGCGGGCGGTTTTTGCTCGTTTCGCTCTTGCGCGGGATTCGGTGCTTTAACCACTGTCGCTGCTACTTCCTGTTGAGGGGACAGAAGCTGAAGCTGTTGATTGATCACCGCTAATTGTTGAGAAAATAACTGCTGTAATCCATTCTCACTCGCACTCACCGGAGCTGAACTGAACTGTTCGTTTGCTGCCCACACCTCATCCATGACCGTTTGTCTTTGCTGATTTTCGATTGGTTCAATTTCCTCTGTCTCAGCTTGTTCCTCTACAACCTCTTCTTGACTCACAGCTGGACTGCTTGCTTCCTGCTGTTGATAAATATAATCAGCTATTTCTCGTATAGAGGTTAGATCGGAGAAAAATAAGGTCATAGGAATTTCCACACCAAATTCCTCTCTAATCAATCCATTGACATCTGTGAGAATCATAGAATCTGCGCCAAGTTCAATTAAATTTTCAAATTCATTGATTTCACCCGGCTCCATTCTTGCGGTTGTCTCAACCATTGTTGTTAGTCTATTGACAATCCTTTCGTAATCAAACATCCTCATCACTCACCCTTTTACTAGATCATTTGTTTCTGGCCAGCATCTTGTCGCTCTAAATGGATAAATAGGTAAGCTTACCCGCTTAAATGTCTCTTTCTCAAAAAGTGCTTCCCATTGTGGATCAGCTCCGCGAACATACAGATTACATATTTTCTCCAGCAAAGCTTCTCGATTCTTTTCACTTTGTTGTTGGAATGAGTCAAGGAGATTACTTGTGATCTGTTGCAAATATTGTTGCTCTTCTGTTGTAATATCTCTCCAAGATTGGTTGGCATTTAACCCATTGACCATTTTCACGAGCCCAACATATCTCTTATCCTGTAAATTAGTTGTATATTGATAGCGATCTAATTTCTCCACTAATTCCGCTAAATTCCTGACAATGAAAGCCATCCGATACGGATAATGCCCTCTTCCTCTCGCTAATGTATAGCTTACGTCTGCTATATCCAATTCTTTTTGGTTAGTAAAAAACAGATGATATTTCTTCAAGATATCCTCTAGTTCTTGCAGCGAGTGTGCCGAAAAAATAATCGGAAAGGCTTTTTCTTCCTGTTTCTTTTCCCGAGAATCGATATATTCCTCTAAGATGACATGAGCATTGGTTCCAGAAAAACCAAAATTACTGACACCAGCACGACGTGGTGCTGTTTCAACTTGCCAATCTTTATATTGTCTGTTCACCCAAAAAGGTGTCTCTTCAAAATTGATATTACGGTGCAAATTTTCAATATTAATCGTTGCTGGGATTTTTTTATGCTTTAACATCAAGGAAGTTTTAACAATACTTGCCAGCCCAGAGGCAGCAAACAAATGCCCGATATTCGATTTAACTGATCCAATCGAACAAAATTGTTTTTTATTTGTGGTCAGACGAAAGGCATCAGTCAAAGCAGTCATTTCTACTGGATCTCCTAATTGCGTTCCCGTACCATGGGCTTCAATATAAGAAATATCTTCAGCCCGTAATCCTGTCTTTTCAAGCGTATGGTGGACAAGTTCAGTTTGAGCAGCAGGATTAGGTGCAGAAATCCCCACTGAATAACCATCTTGATTGACACCGATGCCACGAATCACTGAATAGATATTGTCATTATCTTCTATCGCTTTTTTATATGGTTTAATCAGGATGGAGACCACACCTTCTCCTTCCCCTGTTCCATCTCCTTCATCAGCAAACGGGCGGGTATGACCATCAGTTGACTCAAAGCCCACTCTTTTTTCTTTTTTTATTGGTACTGTTTTGATTTCAACACCACCGACAATCGCTTGATCACAGTCTCCATTTCGAAGCGCTGTACAGGCATGCTGGAGAGCGACCATTGATGAAGAACAAGCACTATCAATATTCATGCTTGGGCCTTTGAAATCCATGAAATAGGAAACTCGGCCGCTTATATTTGAACTTAATAAACCTGTGGCTGTTTGTGAATCTGCTGATTGCCGTAGAATGTCTTGATATTGATGTCCATTCACATCTGCCAGATACCCAACATACACCCCTGTATTGCTAGACTTTAATGCAGTTCCACCATACCCTGCATCCTCTAATGAGGAATAAGCCGTTTGTAAAAATAGACGCTGAGCGGGAGACATGGCAATTGCTTCTTTTTTTAAGATTTTAAAAAAGTGATAGTCAAATTTATCAATTTCATATAGATATCCCGCATTCTGTGGATCGACTTCCCCTTCAACCTGTGCGCTGTTCAAATAGGCTTCGATATCTGCCCGTCGTTTTGGCGGAATGCTCCCAACACTTTCCACTCCTCCACATAGGTTTCCAAAGAACTCCGATATATCCAGCGCTCCCGGGACAGTGGCCGCCATCCCGATAATCGCTATCTCTGCCTGGTCCTTTGCTCCATCAATATGATCGCGAGGGGCATTCACTTGGATTGGTTTTTCCTCGCCGCATATATAGGCAGCTACTTGATTGACACTGGGGTATTTAAAGAAAATTTCGCCAGGCAAGTCAACAGCATATACTTCCTCTATGCGGGCTGCAATTTGATTCAATAATAGCGAGTTCACTCCATAATCAAAGAAATGATCTGTTAACCCCAGATTAAGATCTGGAGAAACATCTCGACAAATCCTTAAAATTTCTTTTGCAACATCTTGGCGGTTATTTTTTCCGCTATCCTCGTTGTATTTCCCTTTGGCATCATGCTGCTCTTGCCCTGCTAGCAAAGAACATTGCTTGAGGACTTCATTAAATTCCCCATTTTCAAATTCATCTCGAAGTTTAAAACGCATTGGCTTACCACTAGAGGTTTTAGGAATTTTAGCAACAGGCACAATTTCATCTAACGTAACGCCGCAGCTTCTCGAAATATGAGATCTTAGTTGTAAGGAAAGAGGAATAAATGTGTCGATATCTCCTTTATGTACGACAAAAGCAACGACTTTTTCACTACTTGTTCCTTTCACATGAGCAGAAATCATCGCAATCTTATTTTCATCAATTGATTCAAGCTCACCAGCAACCTGTTCAAGATCATTAGGGAAGTAGTTTTGTCCATTTAAAATAATCATTTCTTTTTCTCGTCCTACAACAATCAAGCGTTTTTGATGAAAAAAACCTAAATCCCCGGTTCTTAACCACCCATCTTCGGTGAACTGCTTTTCATTTACTTCGGGATTTCGATAATAACCTGGTGTCACATTTGGACCTTTTATTTGGATTAGCCCTAATCGGTCCTCATCTAATAGATTATCCTCATCATCACATATTCGAATCTCACAATTTTTCACGGCAAAGCCCTCATCCGCATAAGACGAAGCATTTTCTTTCTCATGATCTTGAAGATACTGAACCCGATCCCCTACCTTTAATTTCGATCGGTCGACAATCACGCTATTCATCTGTTCATCTATTAGTGGAAAAGCGATAGCAAGTGAGGCTTCTGCCATTCCATAAACCGGAAACATGGCATTAGGGTTCATTCCAAAAACGGAGGTTCTTTGCAGGAATTGTTCACATATTGAAACAGAAATGGGTTCCGCTCCATTAATAATGATTCTTACAGATGAAAAATCGAACTGCTCCTGATGCCTGTCCATTGCTTTCATCGAATATTCCAAACCGAAGTTTGGAGAAGAAATAATTGTCGCCTTATGTTCATCAATTTTCTTGAGCCATAAAGCCGGCCGCCTAACAAAAAGCAAAGGATTCATCGAATATTGCATCACATTCATACAAGTAACCGTTAGATGACAACCAATCAAACCCATATCATGCGTTAACGGCATCCACGATACAAGTACATCATCTTCTGTGATTTGCGCACCTGAGATGATTGCATCCATATTGGTCAGCAGATTTTGGTGGGTTAATACAACCCCTTTTGGAGCACCTGTAGAACCTGAAGAAAACTGAATAAAAGCAATGTCTTCTGGCTTTGTCTCTGTATAAATGTCCCCATCATGCGCATATGCGATGGCCTCTTCAATCTCTAAATACGAATTTTGAATAAGTTGAACATCCTGTCCCTTCCTATAAGCAAAATCTTCAATCTTTTTCAATGAAGTAGACCTTCCAATCACAAAGGCATCTTCCAATGTTTTGAGCACATTAAACAATTTTCGCCTATGCTCATCCACTTCCTCCGCAATAATCGGTACTGGAATCATCCCTCCCAATACACAAGCCCAAAATGTAAGAATAAATTCTTTGTTATTCGCCAATTGTAAGACCACATGATCCTTCGGCTTTAATCCTTTATTTTGCAGAAAGCCTAACAGCTTCTTCGCTTTACGCAAAATCGAATCATACGAATAGAATTCTTCATCTGTCTTATTGAGGATAAAAGAGACTCCCTTTTCCTTCTCATCCTCTTTATCTATAAATATATCTGTTAACGTCGTATATGGAATATCAATCTGTTCAGGCAAACCATTCTCCTCCTTTCTAGAAAACACAACACGGATTTTAGAATTCATGATACTTTTTCAACTATCTCAAGATATGCTAATCAAAGATAAGCTTCTAAAACTTCCCGCAAAATCTGACAGCCTTTTTCAAGCTTTTCTCTGGAGATTGTTAAAGGCGGTAAAATTTTGAGAACATGACTTTGTCGGCCAGCATTTTCAATAATCAGGCCAGAGTGAAAACAGTCATCTATAATTCGATCTGTTAAGCCGATCTCTTCAAAAGCACTCAAATCAATGCCCCATATCATTCCGATTCCGCGGATTTTGATTCTCTGATCAATGGCACAAAGATTATCACTTAGAAATTGTTGTAAATAACGTTCATTTTCGCTGACTCGTTGGTCTAAATCCAGCTCTTCTCTTAAATGTAGAGAAGCCGTAGAAGTAACAAACGCAAGCTGATTCCCTCGGAATGTACCATTATGTTCACCAGGCTTCCAAACATCCCATTCTCGTTGCAATAATAATAGTGACATAGGTAGGCCGTAACCACTAATCGACTTCGATAGAATTACCATATCTGGAACAATTCCCGCTCGCTCAAACGAAAAGAAGGTGCCCGTTCTCCCACAGCCAACCTGAATATCATCACAAATCAATAAAATATCATGTTGTCGACAAAGGCTTTCCAGTCCTTGGAGCCACTCATTTGAAACAGGATTGACTCCTCCTTCGGCCTGTACCGTCTCAAAAATAATGGCAGCTGGTTTTTCCACACCTGAATGATCATCCTCTAAGAGATTTCGTATATACTGAAGTGTATCAACTTCAATCGGACCCCCAGGATGAGGAATAAATGTCACATTGTTTAGGGGAACCGACGCACCAGCTCGGCTAGAAGTGTTGCTTGTCACAGCTAAACTGCCTAGCGTCATACCATGGAATGCCCCCATAAAAGCAAATACATTGTTCCGCTTTTTTATTTTTCGTGCCAACTTCAAAGCGGCTTCCACAGCATTCGTCCCTGTTGGTCCACAAAATTGCAGCTTGTATTGCAAATTTCTTGGTTCTAGAATTTTTGAAACAAACGTATCAACAAAGGCTTGCTTCGCTTTTGTATACATGTCTAAGCCATGGGTGATGCCATCTTCATTGATATAGTCAAGCAAATACTTTTTAATAAATTCAGGATTATGACCATAATTTAAAGCCCCTGCTCCAGCTAAAAAATCAATATATTCTTGTCCATCTTCTGAATAGATAACATCATTTTTAGCTTTATGAAACAGATTATTAAAATGGCGATTATAGTAACGAACTTCAGATTCATATGTTATAAATGGCTCCACTGAAACCCTCTCTCTTTCCATTAGAAATGGACATATAATTTCTCTTCTACTAGCGGTTGTTCAAAAATTCCAATAAAAATGACACATCGAATTTCTTCGTTGGCTTGCTTTTCCGGTACTCACGTATGTAAAGCATACGCTCTGTTCCTCAAAGCTGCGCCGCCTTGAACTTCTTGGTCCTTTTTATCGGACTTGTTGAACTTGCTTATTAGCTAGCTGATTGATCGTTTCGACGACGTCAGAAGGATGTTCATTGATAAAGAAATGGGATCCCTCGAATGAGTGGTATTGAACACTTGAGGAAGTATATAGATTCCATTCTTCTATATCATTACGACTGATATCTGCTTCACTATTAAGCAGGTGAACATCGCTTGAGAAAACAGATTCAATTCTCTTTTGATATTCCTCGACTGCTTTAAAATCGTTTCTTAATAACCGCAAAATATAAGCGGAAAATTCTTGATCTTGCATCACTTCTTCGGGAAGACCACCTAAATCCATCATTTTCTCTTTGAATGTTCCTTCATCCAGCAAATGGTGTTGTTTGTGAATGTATAAATGGGGTGGTTTCATAGCGGAGAGAACAACTTGTTGGGGTAGAGGCCGATTGTTAGCTTGGAGCTTTTTATATACCTCTAATAAAACATAAGCACCCATACTATGACCAAACAAGATATACTCTTCACTAGACACATTGATTTGCTTATAGGCATGCTCAGCCATCGCTTCAATGGATGTACACAAGTCCTCTTTCGCCCTCGTTCCTCTTCCCGGTAATTCGATTGGACATAATTCGATACCAGCATCCAAATATTTTTTCCACTTATAATAGGTAAAAGCAAAACCACCAGCATAAGGAATAGCATAAAGCTTCATTGCCCCACCACCTGCCTAAGATCCATTTCATTTATTTGAGCTTTATCGATTTCATAGCTTAAGGCCTGTAATTCATCATCTCCCTGATTGATCAGGTTCGTTAAGATCATTCCACTCCCGAGCTCAATCAATAATTCAACATGCTGTCTTTTTATATACGATATCGTCTCTTGCCAACGAACCGGAGCGACGAGATGTTGAATGAGATTGTCATATATATTGTCGATCGTATGAGGCATAACCGTGTAGTTAGAAATCACAGGAATAGAAGGGGAACAGATCTCCACACCTTGAATCGCCTCAGCAAATTCATCCGTGATATCCTGCAATAATGGACAATGAAAAGAGGATTTTCCCATAAGACGTTTGTATGCTCCTCCTTTATTTGCCACATACCATTCCAATTCCGCTATATCGGCTGCCTTTCCAGAAATCGTGGCTTGTTCATGCGAATTATAGCACCCGATCCAAACAGATCTTCCTTCTGCTCGTAGTGCTTGACAGATTTTTTCACTCTCAGAAATGGGAAATTGATAAACAATCGTCATCACACCCTCTTTTTCCGCAGCGATACGATCCGCTAATTCCGCACGGTGAGTAACCAAGGTCAAAACATCCGAAAAGGGCAAGACACCAGCACAGGTTAAGGCACCATATTCCCCTAAACTGTGACCAGCCATTAAAGAAGGCTTAAATTTGTACTGATCAGTGATATGCCGATACGAAGCAACATGAGCCATTACAATAATAGGAGCACTTACAGCAGCCTGATGAAGAAAGTCACTATCCTCTCCAAAGCATACTTGGGCAACATCATATCGCAGAACCTCAGAAGCTTCTGCAAATGTATCCCGTACTATTCTGCTCTCTCTATATAGATCACCTAGCATTCCAAGCCTTTCAGAGTTCTGCCCTGCAAACATATAGGCCATCTTTTTCAATGTTCCATTTCACTTCCTTCTTTCTACTTTCCTTACAGAAGATGTTCAAAAGGATCAGCTAAGTTCGCGCTGTTCTGGCGCAACGTCCCATTGGCTTAAATTCGCGACATCAATCGACACGCCTTTGTCGCCAGCCTACCGCAGGTAAAAATGATGCGGCGAGATAAAGGATCTTCGACTAGTACCGACACGTTCTTTGCCGAACGTCGAAGTCAGCGCCTTAGCCGACTTGGTCCTTTTTATCCTCCCTTTCGAACACTTACTTACACAACGACATGGGCTTCATTTTTTTGATCTGATTCAATCAACCCGTCTAACATGCGAATCGTTCTGCTTCCATACTCTGCTGATTCCTGAGAATGGGTCACTTGGAGAATCGTAATGTTTTTTTCTTGATTAATCTTTTTGAACAGCTGCATAATTTCAGTTCCGGATTTACTATCTAAGTTTCCAATCGGCTCATCCGCTAGAATAATTCTGGGATTCATAATTAAAGCACGGGCAATTGCCACTCTTTGCTGTTGCCCGCCAGATAGTTCTCTAGGCGTAAAGTTTTTTCTTTCTAACAGCCCAACAGTCTGTAAAATATCATCTAACTCTTGCTGGTAATGACGCGGTTTTTTCCCATCCATTGTCAGCGGCAATAATACATTTTCAGCCACCGTCAAGTTTTGTACCAGATTATAAAATTGGAATACAAATCCGATATTTTTGCGTCTTAACCTACTTTTCTGCTTATCTTTCATTTTGTTTATATCTTCGTTATGAATCAATACCTTTCCAGATGTAGGAGCATCAATGCCGCCAAGCATATAAAGCAGTGTACTTTTCCCACATCCGGAAGGTCCCATAATTGAAACAAATTCTCCTTCATGAATTTTCAAATCAATTTTCTTAATTACTTCAATTTCTTTCCCACCATTTTGAAAACTTTTTCGCAAGCCTTCTGTTCTAATCACTTGTTCCATATAGACCTCCGCTTAAATTAAATTTGACATTCCGTTATCCCGTGTGACCGTCCGTAAGCTCCCACCGCTTTATTCAAACCGCAGGCTCTGGACAATATTCATTCGATAAATCTTTCTAATAATTGATAGGATGGAAAGCAGCAACAATATGAATACGACTGCAGATAAAATCAAAAACAAGTCGGTGTTAAATTGAAAATTGATTCTTAGACCAATGGCATACAAAAGTTTTGTCATAATGACATTCATGGCTAGGCTGCCTGCAAATCCAACCGCTACTACCGATATAAACGTCATAAATGTTTCAACAAGCAATACCTTCACCAATTGCCCTCTGCTCATACAAACTGAATATAAAACAGCATATTCTTGTTTTCTTTGAATAAAGGAAACAAGTAGATTATTAGAAATGCCGAGGATTCCAATCAACAAACCTAATAAGACAATAATCGTCATACCAAGAATCAATGTATCAATGGTACTTTTTTGTGTTTGTAAAATTTCATCGAACGTGTTGACTGTCATGTCAGAATCTGAATATTTATCATTAATCGCTTTTTTGAGCTTTTCTAGATCAGTTCCTGGAGTTGCCTTGATATTGATCTGATCCAAGGTTCCCTCAAAGTCTTTCTTGAAAAAACTTAAATTAATCAACGCAGTTGCTCTATTTTGGGAGAATCCTAAACTTTCCATCTCCCCTACTACAGTGGCCGTTACAGTCGAATTCTCACCATCTAATGGTTCAAGATTCGCATCAAGAGGCTGTAACTCGATCTTATCCCCCAATTGTAAGTCGAACCGTTCTAATTGGTATTCATCCAGAATAACCCCATCATCCGTACTTTTTAATTGTTCCTTCGCATCACCAAGAAAAGTAATACCGGAAAAGAATGAATCAAAAGAATCTAGATTATCAATCCCAATAACCCCAAATGCCTCTCCTTGACCACCGATTTCTGCTTCCGCTGTATCCACATACTGTGTGTATGTTTCTGATACACCATCTATCTCTTTTATATCATCATAATCCTCTATATCATCCTGCATCTCAGTGACGGCAATATCAAAATCCCTAACTAATGATTTGTTCAGGTACTGATCAATCCCATCCGCAATCATGCCAACAAGCATAAGCAAGACAAAAACGACAATAATCATATTAGAATTATTTGATGCCATTTTATTATTCCCTAAGTTTTTCACACCAAGTAAAAACTCTCCAGAACCAACGCGCTTAAATACAAGGTCGATCCCCTTTGATACAACATTGAGAAAGCTTGGCATCAGTAAAACAATCGATATAAATAAACATAGAATGGAAAGAATGCTTATAACAAGATCGTCCGTTCGATTGATGTAATATAACGCAAATGCACCAATAAGTAGAACAACACCAATGATAAAAGGAATAATTGAACGCTTTTGCGCAGTGTGTGTCGTATTAAGAATAATTTCCTTGAGTGGTTTTTTATTCATCCTGATAATTTGGAAATAGCTAATGATCGGCGGAAATAAAGTACCAAACAAGAAGGCAATACTTAAATAGGTTATATTATAGCTAACCTCTGTTTCGACACCGAATTCTTTATATTCATTAAATATATCTGCAAC
The DNA here is from genome assembly GCF_018333015.1 of Bacillus sp. J14TS2. Taxonomy (NCBI): domain Bacteria; kingdom Bacillati; phylum Bacillota; class Bacilli; order Caryophanales; family Bacillaceae; genus Bacillus; species Bacillus sp. J14TS2. Next base: position 167,055 of record NZ_BORE01000006.1, read on the forward strand.
ATATGGTAAAAGCGCGACTCCCACGGCAATTCCTAGAATACAACCAATCAAACCATAAAATAGAAACTCCATAGTTAAGATAAAATTGGTTAATTTCTTGCTGGCTCCGATGCTTCTAAAGGTACCAACAACCGGCATTCGTTCCACACCGATTAATTTTGCCAAAGAGATAATGATATAGGAACTGATCATAACAATCGTGATAATGGCTAACATCATCGTTGTTTCAAAAGTAGCTTCATCACGTGTATTGGCAGCAGTTGATTGATTTTGAATTTGAAAATCAGCATTGTCATCTTTTAATGATTCAATCGATTCACTAATCTTGTTTTCCGGTACAGATAAATAGGTAGTATTCACCTTATTTTTCGTATCAAATATGTCATTTACTTGTTCTTCGGTAACGGCAAGGGTAATCGTATCGATCTCCGAGAAAAAAACACCTCTCGCCTTCCCGATCGCTCCCACCTCATACTCGTATGTTTCTTCTCCAATTTCGACAGAGAGCTTATCTCCTAAATCAAGATCATACTCTGAGGCCGTATGATTACTAATAATGGCCATATCTTTTTCAAGCTTAAACCCATCAATTTGATTGATTTTTTCAACTAACCCACTTGCTTCAGCTTCTGCATCATCTAATCCTATTAAAGTGACATCTACATCTTCATTCGTCACCTTCGTTTCCCCTTGGGCAAATATCATGTCATTCCGTGATTCAATTGAAACATCTGTTGTGACTAAATCTTTCTTTTCATACAATGGTTCATCATCAGACTTCGAAACAATAATATTCGTATCTCCATAAGCACCTTTTAACATTGAGGTATATGTATTATTAATAATCTCATTAAGACTCAACCCAATAAACACGACTAAGGTTGATAATAAGACCGTTAGTAAGACAATCAATGTTCGGAATTTCTTTTCAACCAAATTAATCATAATATGCTTTATTACACTTCTCATAAAAGCCTCCTAGTTCACTTAAGCCCGATAGATAAAATGATCTATCAACTCATTTGATGATATAAATTCAATCTGGGCAAACTCACGCGATTGCCCGCAAACAACCGTTATATACTGTGGTGAAATATTATACTCTTGAAACCAAAAGGGGTCATTCATATCATTTTCTTTTAAGCTGATGTCTTGCTCTTGCACGACAATCGAAAATGAATCTAATGATCGATAGAGCCCTTTTCCCAAAGCTTTCAAATAACTTTCTTTGGCGCACCAAATCCGGAAAAAGGCTTCATTTTGTTGATCTCTCATCCTGTTGGTAATGTAATCAGCTTCAATATGTGTAAAAAAATGCTTGATAATCGAATTGTCAGCTGATTGAATCTTCTCCACATCAATCCCTACTGGTGTATGTGTTGCTATGGAACAAACAACCATATTCGCAGAGTGAGAAATATTAAAGTGAAGATTTGGATCATTCATACATACTGGTTTTCCATAATCATTTTCTGTAAAAATAATCTCTTCATTACGAATATTTAATTTCCTACTAATTAAAAATCGAACGACAAGTTCACCCAAAAGTGATCTTTTGGCATCCGCAAAATTTCTGAACCTCTCGATTTTCGCTCTTTTCTTTAATGATATTTTTCCTTTGGCTAAACGAAAAGATTGGTCATCTATATGAGAGGCTATTTTTACAGCATAAACTTCAATCATTTTTACCTCTTACTCTCTCTAACTATTTTTCATTGTATTCAGAAAAAAATTTATTATCATTTCTTTTTCCCTCTTATTTCCTCTTTAAACCATAAAAACCTGTAATTGGAATGGTTTCCCAATATTTACCATACGGTATCCTTAACGAAAAAGTTTCACCTCGGAACTTCCTAATAGCCACTGAACAAGTTCAGAAAAATAAGCTTTATTACTAATAACTGTTTTACCCTAGATAAAAGTAATATCATTAGTTCACACTTCGGTCAATGGAGTAAAAATACAGTTTCAAACAAATTGTTACAAATTTCCCATTTGAAAATTTTCAATGAATATTCCGATAAGGTCTATTGCCCTTAATTTTCTTTCAATTTTTCGCTATCTGCTAAAGTTTTCCTTTTTTAATTGGTAATTTTTACCTCTCCTTTTTTGAAAAATAGGAAATTCTAATCATTTTTCATTTTTTTATCCCTGTTCTGCCATCCATAAATTCCCACTTCAAGACTAGGAAATTTCTAAGCAATCTAAGTGGAATTGTAAAATTTCGACTGATGGAAGCTTGTTTATTTTCCTGTATCTCATCTTTTCTAGCTACTACATAAAAAAAGACTGGTCTTAAAAATCTACCAGTCTTACCACAAATATTCGTTAATCTCAGCTTTGAACAGATTTGTATCAATATTACACTTCTCGGCATCAAGCCCATACTGCCACCCCAATAAAAAGCTTCCCTCTGGTGCAAACGGCTCATATTCTGGTGCCTTTTCTTTAGATGTAATTTCGATTTGAGGATGAGCTGACCAAATGATCAGTTGCTTCTCGATCTCCTTCCTGTCCTTTACAGCTTGTTCATATTCCTTGAATAAGGGCTGTTCTTCTGCAAAGACACCATAAATTCCGGGGTGATAAGAGGCGTCTTTTATTCCGTCAAACCATCCTTGGATAAACGCAGCATTTACTGGATACTCTGGTTCAATATCAGCAAAGATCGCTTTCCCTTCAGGGAGCCCAGCCTCTTCTGCAAGGGAAACGGCATGTTGAGCTAACTCAACACCATGATCATATCCCTTCGCTCCATCAAAGTGATTATAGATCGCCAAAACTTTAATCTCTTGCTCATGCAAATACTGGCTTTCCTCTTTCGTGATTCCCTGTGATACATCCTCTATAGTCCCAAGGTATCTTCCCCATATTTCTGGTTTTCCGAAATGTTGATTGACACAAACATAAACTTCCTCTGTTGTGACACTTGCAGAATCTACACCCCAGATTACTTTTTCACTGTCTTGGTTTTTATTCGCCTTATCTTTGTCTTCAGTTTTCTCTTTATCTTTTTTGTCTTTCTTGTCTTCCTCTTTTCCATTGGTGTCCTTTTCATCTTGATTGTTCTGATTCTCTTGCTGTTCTTGTTCCTTATTTTGATTAAGGTCCTTATCAAGCTTTCCTGTTGTCCAATCCATATTGTTAATCATGAAAAAGAATAATGGAATCATCAAAACAAGTAGGATGACAGCTATGGAAAAATCACCTTTTTTCCCCATAAAAATCCCCCCTACTTTCCTTCATATGCTGAAAGAAAAGCAAGGGGGACGGCGAATCTCCAAAAAGCTTAAGATAAAAGGAAAACACAATGAACCTGAAAGAAGAGCTGATGTTGAAACACCTCCTGAACCCCAAAGTGTACTAGTTTCTGGGTGCCAGCCGCAGCATAGAAAAGCGCAAAAGACGTGCCCACCTATCGTACGAGTCAATCAATCTAGCCATCTAACATTCCTTTATAAGCTCCATTATTGGAATCTGGTATCTCGATAGCCCCTACCGTCTTCTGATAAAAAGCAACAGGGCCAGCTCCACCAATAATGGCATAAGCGTATCCCATATGCTTCATTTCAAGTAAGCTCAGTAATAGCAGTTCTCGCCCGATTCCTTTGCCTCGCGCCTCAATATCTACTCCAGTTGGACCGAAAAAATTCAAATAGGTAACATTGAAGCAGGCAAAACCTAATATCTTATTCCCTTCTATTGCGATAAGACAAGATGCTGGTGTTTGTGAACAAGCAACTTCACACTCACTCGCCCATTTTTCAGAAAAATGCTTCCTTACCCAATTCACCACAATATGTTTTTCCGGTGGGATGGGCCTGCGAATTGTATACGTTTTCTCTTCATCCATTTTTACATCAGCCGATAATCGATAAAGTGGTACTAAAAGATCTCCCATGTTCTTCCCCCTTTACGGCGTTTTCAAATTCCGCCTTACTCATCTTCTAATATAACATGAAATAGTTTTTATTTTCGCTTTTTTGTTATCGATAAAGTGAAACTTCAATCAGTGGGGGTTTTCTTTCATCCTCCACTGATTGTTAGTTGAACCGTACCCCCCACCTATGCTTCTCCGTATTCTCTAATGCCTTGAGATGGGAGGATTACTGCCAGTTAATGCGGGATAAAGGAGAATCTATTATGTATCCTAATTCTAGAGAACGTTTCTTATATTTAATGAATATGGAAAGAAGCTGGGACTTAGCGGAGGAAATATTCGTAGGCTTCTGCAGGAAGTAAGAGTTCGGTAAGCCCATGGAAAGCAAAGTATATTTCCAGAGCGGAGTATATGCACTTTATAAATTAAAGTTTTTCTTAGATGAAAACACTTTTGTCCCTAGCATCTCCCGTAGTGGCATAATTATGTCCGATCCCAAAAGCGTTGCGTCGCGATCGCTGTAATAAATTCCTCTCCAAAGTTAGGATTATTCTCGGCAAAAACGACACCTGATGAAGCTTTAATTTGAAACTGAGACTGTGCCATTATTGCAACGCCAATTGGTTTATAATGGCTGTATGCATCTCTTATAAAGGACATGACATCTTGGTGGAATTTCGCATCATTTCTAGCGTTTCCGCCAACGACATATAACGAATCCACCAAATAAGGACTTGTGGTGAGAAATGTTTTATCAACTTTAAGTTTTGTTCCATCTGCTCCAGAAACAGTACCCAGTTTTTCACTTACAATTTCTATAAATACTCCATTTTGCTTTAAGTAATTCAGAACATTGATGACCTCTTGACTGTTAAAATCATTACCTACCAATACACCTACTTTTTGAGTATAAGCATATTTTGGCGTATTGGCCTGACTAAGAGAAGGGTAACTTGTAGAAACAGTAACACTATCACCACTAGGCCTGACGACACCAATATTATCAGCGACGATATATGCCAGCTCTCTATCCACATTAACAAGTAAATCAACAACTTGCTGGCGGACAGATTCGCTTTTTACGCTCCCAACTTGATAACTTAATCCCTCGATAGTATGCTGTTTTTCAATGGGCGTCAAACTGTTCCAAAAGATTCGTGGTTGTGAAAAATAATCCTTGAACGAATCGCTTCTGGCTCGAATTTTATAGCCCTCTACTTTCTCCGGATAATCTGTATAGCCTCCTTCTTCTGGAGGCACCGTATATGGTGTGTTATTTGCTAGTGAATTTTGATGATAGTTCACCTTGTCAACATCAATTCGCTGTCTCATATAGCCTCGGCGCTGGTTATTATGAAACGGACAGAGTGGCTTATTAATTGGCAATTCAACGTAATTGGCGCTGCCAAGTCGATGTTGTTGTGTATCTCTATACGCAACTAACCTCCCCTGTAAGACAGGATCATTTGAAAAATCAATTCCAGGCACAACATTTGCAGGGTTAAACGCTACCTGTTCAGACTCTGTAAAGTAATTATCAATATTTCTATTGAGTGTCATTTTACCAATCATTTGAACAGGGACAACTTCTTCTGGCCAAAACTTTGCAGGATCAAGCACATCAAAGTCGAATTTGAATTCATCTTCCATCGAAATCAACTGAACACCTAATTCATATTCAGGATAAGCACCGTGATCAATCGCCTCTCTGAGATCACGCCGATGAAAGTCAGGATCAAGTCCACCAATTTTCAGTGCCTCATCCTGAAGCAGGGAATGGACACCTAGAATTGGCTTCCAAACATACCTCATAAATGTGGCTACACCTTGCTCATTCACAAATAAATACGTATTAATGGACCATGATTCCATCATTCGGTAACTTCTTAGAATGCCTCGATCAGACATGATCCACAGGACCATATGAAGTGCTTCATCGTTATTGGCTACATAATCCCAAAACCTGTCGTGGGCTCCGCTTGCCGTTGGGATATCATCAGCTTGCTTAGCTTGATATGCATGCATCGCGTCCGGAAATTTCATCGCGTCTTGGTTAATTAATACAGGCATGGCTATCGTTGTCAGATCGACATTTCCTTCTTCTGTATAAAGCTTAACACCCTGGCATCGTAAATCTCTTGCCGTATCATAAGACCCTTTAGCACCTTGTACAGTAGAAAAACGGATCGTTAATGGTGTCTTTTTCCCCGCTTCCTGTAAGAAGCCCGCTTTTGTCACATGTCTCATGGACTGATAACATTCAAACTCTCCATGTGCGCTGTAACCTCTTGCATGAACCACTCTTTCTGGTATTTCTTCATGAACAAAATGGGACATCTTTTCAAAGAACTCATAATCCTGACGTAAACTAGGACCACGTATACCGGCCTTTAATTGATCCTGATCCTGTGATCTTTTTTTCCCTTCCTGGGTCGTCATTGGCTTTCCCGCGTCATGTATACGATATTGATCTAATTGCTTCTGTTTAGCATCCGTTTTGGGCTTTTGGTTTCTAGATGGCTTATCATCCATGTTGTTATCACCCCTTAGTATTAAGGTTTTGCCAACTACATAATACATATGAAAATCTTTTAAATCTAGAACAAATGGCTTAAATTATTAACACCAGAGATATTTTTTATTAGAAAAAACAATTATCTAGGCATTTATCCTTCCAGCTTCATTTTATTTACATATGGTAATACTGAAAGATTTTTAGGAGGTGGAGTTGTATGTCTGAGGGATTTGGATTCGGAGGCGGATTTGCGTTAATTGTTGTCCTGTTTATCCTCTTGATTATTGTAGGGGCCGGTGGTTTTGTCGGTGGTTATGGATATTAATAAGCCAAAAATATAATAAAGAAAACTCGGATTGGAGAGAACTCCTGAATCCGAGTTTTTGTTTTAAGCCGCATTTCATGTAGTATTTTAACCTTATTGCATTTGAGAAGATGTGTTTTCAGAGCTTTGCTGACTGCCACTTTGTTGACTCATTCCAGATTGCTGCTGACTGCCACCTTGTTGACTCATTCCTGATAACTGGGGAATCATGTTTTGCAGTTGCCCTGCTTTTCCAGTCATCATACTATAAGCTACAGCTCCAACTCCAATTGAAGCAATAATCGGTAAAACCTGAACATTGCTTTTCATCACAAACAACATCCTTTCTATAGTGGATCATGCATAAGACTTAGAATCAACTACATCTTTATATTGACCCTTTTACGTAAAGTTTTACATAGAAGAATTAGCCAATCTTTTGTCAGTAACAGATTGAATGATTTTCAGTTAAAAGCTACACACTAAACAAGATTCACTTTATTTAAAGGAGGTTCTTTTATTGGACAAGGAACTGTCCTATGGAGCTGATTATAAATATATTCCTGCTACTTCTATTGGAAGTGGTGTCGGTCAAGAAGTATTATCGGATCTATATTGTTATACGGTACAAATCGTGAATATCGTCCTGGCAGGGCAACCGAATGATTCATCTTTTGTCTTAGTCGATGCTGGTATGCCTTATTCTGCTCCAGCCATCATCAAAGAGACGGAAAAACGATTTGGGGAGAATTGCCGTCCTGAAGCCATCCTATTGACACATGGGCATTTCGACCATATTGGCGCTGTGATTGAGTTAATCGAGCACTGGGACATTCCAGTATATGCTCATCAGCTGGAACTCCCTTTTTTAACAGGAGAAAGGGATTATCCAGAGCCTGATGCGACTGTTGAAGGAGGGATGGTGGCGAAACTATCGCCATATTTCCCAAATGATGCAATTCAATTAGGGAATCATGTTCAAGCATTGCCTGAAGATGGAAGTGTTCCGTATATGCCAGGGTTTCGTTGGCTGCACACACCGGGGCATTCACCAGGACATGTCTCCTTTTTTAGGGATGAAGATCGAGCACTAATCGCAGGTGATGCCTTTATTACCGTTAAGCAGGATGCTCTTTATAAAGTATTTACCCAGGAGCAAGAAATTAATGGCCCACCAAGATATCTAACAACGGATTGGAACGCCGCCCGTGAATCTGTTCAAAAACTCGCAGCTTTAAAACCAGATACAGCCATTGTAGGGCATGGTTTACCTTTACAAGGTGAAGCACTGACTAAAAGTCTAGAAAAACTAGTCAATGATTTTAATCAAATTGCCATTCCCGATTATGGAAAGTATGTAAATTAATACTCATTTAGGAGCTGTCAAAAAGAGTATTCGGCAACGAAAAAAGGGGCTGGGCCAAAAGGTATTTTCACCAAGAATGAGCCGAACTACCAAGGTGCATATACCCTCGCCCAGGAAATATACTTCGCTAAGGTATCGTCTTTGGAGCTTAATTCTTTTGTTATGTCCCAGTCCCATCTTTTTCAAATTCTAAGAAAATCGGCAAAAATGGCTACATGCCTGCGGGAATAGCACCAGCGGCAAGGGAGCCTCTTTGACGATTTTCAATTTTTGGGACGCCCCCTTCTTTATGTATATTAATTTTAAATATCCTCAAAATATAAACAATATAAGAACAAGAACGGATCAGGAGGAAAGACAAATCATGGCACTTACTATCACGCAAAAATTAATTCAATCACATTTGGTTTCAGGTGAAATGACGACCGGAAGCGAGATCGGTTTAAAAATCGATCAAACATTAACCCAGGATGCCACGGGAACGATGGTCATGTTGGAATTAGAGGCAATGGGCATTGAACGAGCAAAGACAGAAGCCTCTGCCCAATATGTCGATCACAATTTAATTCAGGTAGATAATAAAAATGCAGACGATCATTTATTTTTACAAAGTGCCACAAAACGCTTTGGCATTTACTATAGTAGACCTGGCAATGGTGTGAGCCATCCAGTCCATATGCAAAGACTAGCTAAACCTGGAAAAACACTTTTGGGTTCTGATAGTCATACTTGTGCAAATGGCTGTATGGGCATGCTAGCGATGGGAGCTGGAGGAATGGATGTGGCTTTAGCCATCGCTGGAGAACCCTTTTATGTCAAAATGCCACAAGTGTGGGGCATAAAACTAACCGGGAAACTTCCTGATTGGGTCAGCGCCAAGGATGTGATCCTTGAATTGCTTCGTCGTTATGATGTAAAAGGCGGAGTGGGAAAGGTCATAGAATATTACGGTCCTGGCGTTCAAACGTTATCTGCTATGGATCGTCATGTAATTGCAAATATGGGGGCAGAATTAGGAGCAACGGGGTCAGTCTTCCCTTCTGACTCTGAAATAAGACGTTTCTTGCAGGAACAAGGAAGGGAAGCTGACTGGATAGAATTACAAGCAGATGAAGAGGCAACATATGATTTACAAGAAGAAATCAATTTGTCTGACCTTGAACCGTTAATCGCAAAACCGTCAAGTCCTGGAAACGTGGTATCTGTTACAGATGTGGCTGGAACACCTATCTATCAATCCTATATTGGCTCTTCCGCAAACCCGGGTTACCGTGATTTCGCGATAGCTGCTGAAATCGTAAAAGATAAGCCAGTAGCCAAAGGTATTTCATTTGATATTAATCCAACCTCAAGACAAATGCTGACAGACCTAGTAAAAGAAAGTCATATCGCTAGTCTATTACAGTCAGGTGCGAGATTACATCAGGCAGGATGTAATGGTTGTATCGGGATGGGACAAGCACCTGCAACAGGAAGGAATAGCCTGCGGACAACACCGCGAAATTTCCCAGGCCGCTCCGGAACGAGAGAGGATAGTGTTTTTTTATGTAGTCCTGAAACAGCTGCTGCCTCAGCCTTAACAGGGGTCATTACTGACCCACGAACATTGGATTTCCCTTTTCCTAAAGTGAAAGAACCTAAAAAGCCTGCCATTGATGTCTCGCTATTGGATCCCCCCTTGCCACCCGATGACGCCAAACAAGTGGAATTACACAAAGGCCCCAATATCGCGTCGATCCCTGCTATGGATACACTTCCAGACCAAATGGAACTTCCTGTTCTTTTAAAAATGGGGGATAATATTTCAACAGATGAAATTCTTGCTGGTGGAGCCAGAGTACTGCCTTATCGAAGCAATCTGCCAGAGATCAGTAAATTCGCTTTTGAAATTATTGATCAAAGTTATTACACACGTGCAAAAGAATTAGTAGACCAAAGCGGGCATGCCATTATAGGTGGGTTTAATTATGGACAAGGTTCTAGTCGTGAACACGCAGCTCTAGCCCCTCGCTATCTAGGCATGCGCGTCGCTTTAGTTAAAGACTTTGCCCGTATCCATTGGCAAAACTTAGTAAACTTTGGCATATTGCCGTTAACTTTTTCACAACCAAATGACTATGATCTGCTCCAACAGGGAGATATCCTTGAGCTGAATGGATTACATGAAAAACTGCAAAATGGCAATGAGTTTACAATCGGAATTAAGGACAGACAAGAAAAAATCCTTGTACAACACTCCCTTTCTGTTCGGCAAATGGAAATCATGCTCCATGGAGGGATTATTAACTGGATCAAGAAAAAGCAGAACCAAACACTCATTTAATAGAGGAGGGGATCTTCATGACAGATCGAGAATTAACCTGTAAAGCCTGTGAAGGAAGAGGCATGTTAGCAGATGATGAAGGCTGGCAGTATAATTGCAGTGTTTGTCGTGGCAAAGGGATCTTGCCCGCTAATGAAGCGCGCCAATCAGCTGAAATCATGACCGTCGATGATAACAACCGATTATTGGACTAAGAAGAGCAAACGGCAAAAGAGGTTGGGATTTAAGTCTTTTCACCAAAGAAAAAACGAACTATTAGGAGTATATACCACGCTCTGGAAATATACTTCGCCAAGGTAATACATTGTTCGTTTTTGGAGTCTAACGCTTAATTATGTCCCAGCCTCTTCCAACTTTATGTCCTTAAACAGCGCTTGCGCTTTTTTTAATGCTCAACTGGAAATTTGATATGCACACATGTCCCTTTTCCTTCTTCACTTGTAAAGTGAATTGTTCCATGATGGTCTTCAATAAGTTTATAACAGATCATTAGTCCTAAGCCTGTTCCTTTTTCTTTATCTGTGTAAAAAGGTTCCTTTAATTTCTCTAACCGCTCTTGAGAAATGCCTTTTCCCGTATCCAAAATATCCATCCGAATAAAGCCATCGGAATAATATGTTTTAATTCGAATACTTCCTCCATCTGGCATTGCCTCGATCGCATTTTTTATAATATTGATAAGAACTTGTTTAATTTGTTTCTCTTCACAAGAAACCGCAGGTATAGGGGCTAGATTCCTTTTTAAAACAACATCATGAATCGTGGCCTCCGGCTTCATAAAGGTAATAACCTCTTGAATAATTTGGTTTAAATTTTCCTTTTTAAAACTTATGTTTGTTTGCGGCTTCGCCAACAACAAAATTTCACTCATGATAAATTCAATTCGTTCTAGTTCAGACAAAATAATATCACTATACTCACCTTTTGTCTTTTCCGATAACAATTGTACAAATCCTTTAATCGTCGTGAGCGGATTTTTAATTTCATGGGCAATCCCAGCCGCCATTTGTCCAATCGCGCCTAACTGATCCAGGTGTTTAATTTGATTATTCTTTTCTTTTAACTCCGTAATATCTCGCAATATACTAATATGCCTTTTGACGGTACCATCCAATTCTAGTATTGGCGTAATCTCAAATAAAAACCAGCTAATTTTACTTGTTGTACGATCAGTTATTTTAAGTTCCATCGTTCTATGACCGCGATTAGTACATGTGAAAAAATGTGATAATTGTTCCAATTTATCAATTTCAAACCGCTCACGCAATAATGTAGGATGATGGCATAGGGTAATAAGATCCGTCCCAAATTTCCTCTCAAAAGCAGGACTTGTATAAATGACCTTATTCTTTTCTAAATCAAATAGAATGATTAATTCATCAATATGTTTTGTAATATCAAGAAGCATTGTTTCTTCTGTTTCCAATGTTTCATTTTGTAATTCTACTAATGTTTTATATTCGTCAATTTCCGTTTGATCCTTAATAATCACCAAAATTCCTTTTACTTCTTCATCAGAAGAATATACAGGAGAAATTGTTAATTTTGCCGGAAACATTTGATCCTCATTTTTCCTTTGACGCAAAAGTTGTTGATAGACAATTTTCTCCCCTTTTAACACGCATTGAACCAATTTATAAAACTCATGTTGTAAATTTCTAAATGGGAATATAAGCGGTTTCCCTAATAGTTCTTGTTGTGTACAATCAAACATCTTTTCAAACGCTTGGTTAAGCAAAAGGACACGACCACTAAAATCAAGAATGACCGAAGCTTCCTCATAATGATCAAAAAAGGTATGACGCCATGAAATAGTGGCACGTCTATCCCAAAAATCTAAGCTTTCCTCAGAAAAATTTACAGATTGTTTCAATCGTCCGGATTTTTGTAAAATTAAGTACTCCAAACTCCCATCCCCACTTTCGACACTCCCTTTGAAAGCCGTTTCATTTTAATATGTATAGTTTATCAAATTTGAACAAAAAACGTAATATATTCTTAATCTAAATTTAATTGTTATGGATTTTTTCTATACGTTTCCTGTTTTAACCAGTCGAATATTAATTGATAAACCTCTAATTGATTCGTCTCATTTAAAAGTTCATGTCTACCTTGCTTAAAGAAAATGGTCTTAATATTATCCAAACCATTCTTCTCCCATTGTTTGACTACCCGATGCACACCTTTTAAAGCTTTGCCACCAACGGGATCATCTTCCCCACTGATGATAAGGATGGGAAATTTGGAAGGGACTTTACGAACTTGCTGATCATCGTGAATCTTTTCTAAACCGGTAAATAAATCATAGAAAAAACTACTCGTACAAATAAATCCACAAAGTGGATCTTCTATATATTCCTTTACCTTATGAGCATCACGAGTTAACCAATCAAATTCAGTTTTTTGTTGAGGAAATTTCTTATTATAAGAACCAAATGTGAGGCGATTTAGAAGTGGACTTGGTGATTTCCCCCCTTTTTTGTGCATTTCTCTTTTTGCTATGCTTTTACCGATCTTCCCTGCGATCCCAGGATCACCTGCTGTGCCAGAAATTATCGCTCCTTTAACAGCCTGAGAATAAGTTTGCATAAACCGTCTAGCTAGAAAAGACCCCATGCTATGACCAAACATATAGATTGGCAGATTCGAGATGTCTTGGCTAATTTCCCGATTGATGACATATAGGTCCTCTACCGCCCTTTCAAAACCATCCTGGGCGGCAAAATATCCTAAATGCCCCATTCTTTCTCCTGTACGTCCATGACCGCGGTGATCACTTCCATACACAAAGATTCCTTTATTAACTAGGTAGTGCGCAAAATGGTTGTATCGCTCAATATGTTCTGCCATGCCATGAGAAATTTGGAGAACAGCTTTCGGAGTTATAGTGGGGGACGTCCACTTCTTCATAAAAACTTCCACACCATCATCCATTCTCACCCATTTTGTGGAAGTTTCCATTCTTTTCACCTCCCAATTTGGCTCGCTTCTTTGTCATTTCTAGTCCTATAATGCGGTTAAAATCATTTGTTGCTCTTTGAAATAAGCCCATTCACTGAAGCCAATTTCTTTCAACCGACGGCGAACAGCTTCCATATCATCTCCGACTCTTTCTGCATCATGAGCATCTGATCCAAATGTCACTTTCACTCCGTAATATAGAGCTTTTTCAAGAAGTTCGTCAGAAGGATACCACCCACCACAATCTTTCGTTTTCCCTGAAGTATTGATTTCAATCGCTAGAGGGTGTTCACCAATAACTTTTAACGCACGATCAGTTTCCTCTGTCTCGATTTGTGAAAACACCGGATAAAAACCTTTCATAGCGTCAATATGACCTAGAATTTGAAACAATCCACTTTTGGCAGATTGTGCGATTAAATCATAATAACGATCCTTGGTTTGTTTAATCTCCTCTTTCGTTAACCCGTCCCAGCGATCCCGTTTAAAAATATTGATGCCATCAACATAATGAACAGAGCCAATAATGTAATCAAACGGATATTGTGCATATTGTTCTCGATATAACTCAATATGTTCGGGAAAAAAATCAGATTCAATACCTAATAATACGTCAATTTCCTCTTTATATTCTTCTTTTAATGCTAAAACCTCTTCCACATAGCTAGCAAAACCACTTTTGGCCATCGCAATTCCAGGATGTGCCTGATCATTCTCACTTGCAAAATAAGGAGAGTGGTCCGAAATACCGATCATATTTAATCCACTTGCCTTTGCCGCCTCAATATAGTCTCTGATTTTCCCTCTTGCATGCCCACACCGATCATGGTGAGTATGAAAGTCAAACTTTAAATTAGAACTCATAACATCCATCCTTTTATTTTTGGCTATCACTATATAAATACGCCAAAAAAGCATGAAAACCTGCTCATTGCGAAAAGTTTCGACAGGACTTTTTTTGAATATCCTCTAAAAAACCTTATATAGGATTTCCAGAAATGACTTCTATTCCTTCCTCCCGGTATTCTTGAATATCATTTTTTTTCGTTTCCTCATCCGTAATAATCGTATGAATATCCTTCAGTTGAGCAATTTTTGAAAAGGCTTGAACATTGAACTTGCTGTAATCAGCTAGGACATATACCTTTTCTGCTACTTCGATCATTTTCTTTTTCACTTGAGCTTGCCATTCATTCGTATCACTAATACCACGCTTCTTATGAATTCCTTTACATGAGATAAAAGCCTTATCTACCCGGTAAGACTCAATGGCCTCCATCGCTAGAGGACCTACATAAGAAAGGGATTTAGACAGGAGTCGCCCTCCCGTTCCAATCACCGTGATTTTCTCTCTTCTGCCTAATTCCATTGCTACTTTTATCGAGTTCGTCAATACGGTTAACGGCATATCTGGTAACCTTTTCGCCATATACCAGGCTGTTGTGCTTGCATCCAGTATAATCCGATCATTTTCTTTAACATATTGAATCGCAATATCTGCGACCATATTTTTTTCCTCAGTGTTTTGAATCTCACGTTCAAAATAGGGAATTTCCACGCCCTTATCCTTCTTTATGCTTACGGCGCCTCCATGGCTTCGCCGAAGTTCCCCCTCTTTCTCAAGCTTTTCTAAATCTCTTCGAATCGTTTCCTCTGTCACTTTGAATATTTGACTTAATTCAGAAACACGAATACTTCCATTTCTATTAACCGTTTCTACGATTTTTTCATGTCTTTCTGCTACAAGCATGTACTCACCTCGAATTAATACAATCCGTCTTATTCTACTAAATAATGATAAATCTATAAAGTGAGACTGCCATCAGTGGTTTTTTTCTTCATCCACCAAAGGTGGTTAGCGAGACTTATCGGGGAGAGCGCCCAATGATCCCCCCGATACTTCGCTTTCCATGGGCGAGTGGCAAGCCTCAGGCCAACACGATGTTGGTCACAAAGGGTGTTGCGACGTACAGGACGTACTAGTGCGGCGAAACGACAGGATGTCGTGCTTGAGCCTGCTGCCAGGACGGCGCGCATTTAGCCTTTGATCCTTTATTCCGAGTCCGAGATCTTGCCGAACTCTCACTTCCCACGGGAGTCTGCGTATATTTCCTCCGCTAAGGTAGTGCATCATTCGTTCTTGGAGCTTAATATTGTTTCACTTTATTAAAAGATACTGAATAGCATAAGAATTACCGTTTTAGCAACACTTGTGCTTCATATTCATCCACTTCAGTTAACCACTCTTCTTTGATTGGCACATTCATTTGATCACAATAATAATCCCAGATGGCACCAAATGGGTATGTCTTTAGTTCTTCCATGAGTGCTAATCTTTTCGTATAATCCCCCTTTTCTTGTAATTCACGTAAATGTTCATTCGGTGTCAACAGAGCATACAGAAGGGCCTTAAGCATGTTCCGTGTACCGATTGTCCAGGCAGCTACTCGATTAATACTCGCATCAAAGAAATCAAGTCCAATCATCACCTGATCTAGTGCATCATTACGAACAATTTCCAAGGCAATTTCTTTTAATTCATCATCAAATGTAACAACATGATCACTATCCCAACGTACCGGACGCGAAACGTGTAAAGCTAACCGATCACTATACAAAAGTAAGGCTGAAATTTTATTAGAAACCATCTCAGTAGGATGATAATGGCCTGAATCTAGTAAACAAAGTTTGTTATTTTTCAAAGCATAGCTTAAATAAAATTCATGAGACCCAACAACATAGGCTTCTGAGCCGATTCCAAATAATTTACTTTCTACTGCATCCAGATGGTAAGCTTCATCGATCTCTTCAGCAAAAATCTCATCCAATGACTCTTTTAAACGCCTTCTTGGCGTCAATCGGTCACTAGGTGTATCTTTATAGCCATCTGGTATCCAAATATTCGTTAAACAAGGAGTTCCTAATTCCTTTCCGAAATATTCGCCTATTTTCCTGCAGGCTATACAATGATCGATCCAAAATTGACGTATTTCGGCATCGGGATGTGATAATGTTAAGCCATCTTCCGCTTTTTCATGCGAAAAAAGGGTAGGGTTAAAGTCTAAACCTAGATTATGTTTTTTTGCCCATTGCACCCATTTTTCAAAATGCTTTGGCTCAAGCTGATTTCGGTCCACCACTTCTCCATCTGTCTCGGCATAAATCGCATGAAGGTTCACCCGATGTTTTCCCGGAATAAACGAAAGGGCCATTTCTAAATCTGCCCGCAGTTCTTCCGGGTTTCTGGCTTTGCCTGGGTAATTTCCAGTTACTTCTATTCCACCAGATAATTCGCTCTTATTAATTTCAAACCCATTTATATCATCCCCTTGCCAACAATGGACTGATATCGGGACATCTTTTAGTTTTTCGATTGCTTTTTCTACATCGACCCCTAGACGTTCGTATTCTTTTTTAGCGTATGCAAATGTTTCGTTAACACTCATAAAATTCAACCTCCTCATTTAATTTAGGACTATATTGATCTACTTTGAAGGAATGCCTGATCATTGTTCTTGCTTGTTCAATATCTTTTATCCCACCTAAAGCAATATACTGGGCAATCAGATTTCCAATTGTTGTTGCCTCTACAGGTCCCACATGCACTTCCTTTTTGGTCCCATCCGCTACAAGCTGATTCAGATAGGCATTTTGAGCCCCGCCACCAATAATATTAATTTTCCGATACGTGTTTCCAAATAACTCTTCCAGCTCCAAGACAACCTGCTTATAGCGTTTTGCTAGACTAATCAAGATGCATTTGGCAATTTCACCTGGCGTTTCTGGGATTGTTTGCTTTGTTTCCAGACAATAGGCTTGTATTTCCTCAATCATATGATCAGGTTTTAAAAAACGGTCATCCTCCACATCGACGATAGCAGCTATTTTGGCAGATTTGGCTAAATCTGCCAATTCCGCAAAGGTATACTGGTCTGCAAAATTCCTTTTCACTTCCTGCAACATCCACAATCCCATAATGTTTTTTAATACACGGAAGCGGTCATCGATTCCCCCTTCATTTGTGAAATTATATGATAGCGCTTTCGGATCGCAGATTGGAAAGCGATTTTCAACACCCATTAAAGACCAAGTTCCAGAGCTTAAATAGATCGTCGGTTCTGTTTCAGGAACAGCAATAACGGCTGAACCTGTGTCATGAGTCGCTGGTAAGATCACATCCATATCAAAACCAAATTCCTCAACAAGCTCTTTTCTCAAACCACCTAAGTTCGTTTTCGGTTTTTGTATTTCCCGAAACATGTCCATAGGAAAACCTAACTTGTTAATAATGTCTTGATCCCACTCTTTTGTAGCTGCATTGACCAATTGGGTCGTCGTAGCATTGGTATATTCATTTGTTTTTTTTCCTGTTAGCAAAAAATGGAGATAGTCTGGAATCAATAGAAAGGTCTTTGCCTTTTGTAAAACTTCAGGATGGCTCTTCTTCAAGCTATATAATTGATAAATCGTATTAAATGACAAAAATTGAATACCCGTCTTTGTATATAGCTTTTCTTTTGAAATGATTTTGTCTACTTCTTCCATAATTCCATCGGTTCGTGGGTCTCGATAAGCAATCGCTTCTGTTAATAATTGATCGTGTTCATCTAAGAGCACAAAGTCAACAGCCCATGTG
Source organism: Bacillus sp. J14TS2 (assembly GCF_018333015.1). Taxonomy (NCBI): domain Bacteria; kingdom Bacillati; phylum Bacillota; class Bacilli; order Caryophanales; family Bacillaceae; genus Bacillus; species Bacillus sp. J14TS2. The sequence continues at coordinate 185,040 of NZ_BORE01000006.1, forward strand.
TCAATCCCAATACTGACGGGTTGCGTTGCCAGATCTCGGCATTTTTTTATGCCGATTTTTATTTCCTCAAATAGGCGGGTTAGTTCCCAGCAAAATTGCCCGGCTTTTTCGACCATACCATTCTCAAAACGATGAATCTCTTCTAAGGTTATTTGACTATCCCGCAAACTCCCCAACATGACTCTACCGCCAGAAGCCCCTATATCAACGGATAAACAATCGATCATCCTCAGCTCCTTTATATTTTTTAAAATCTTTGCGTTCAGCTCGTTCGTGTTAGATCTACCTAATGGTATGTTTTATATACGATAAGCGTTTTCATTAAATTCATAGAGGCGAATCTTCATCCGCTCCCCATTCTCTATTATTACATTCCTCATCTCATTATCTCGTAAAAGCAGCTGGAACTCCACCATCTACTGTAAGCATACAACCTGTTGTCTTTTCCGCCTTTGAGGAAGCAAAAAAGGCGACAGCTTCTGCAATATCTGCAGGGAATATATTCACATCAAGGGTTGTTCGCTTTCTGTAATGTTCTTCTAATTGATCTGGTGCTATTCCGTAGGACGATGCCCTTTCCTCACGCCATTTTGAATCCCAAATGGCTGATCCTTGAAGAACAGCATCTGGAAGTACAGTATTTACCCGAATGCCAAATTCTCCTCCTTCTGTAGCAATACATCTCGCAAGATGGGCTTCAAGCGCTTTAGCAGAACTATAGGCAGTAACATTTTTCCCTGCATAGACGGAGTTCTTAGAACCGATGAAGACCATGCTCCCCCCCATATCTTGAACCTTCATTTGTTTAAATGCTTCCCTGGCAACAAGGAAATAACCTGTTGCTAATACATCCATATTTAAATTCCATTCCTTCAAACTGGTTTCATCTAATGGGCTTGAGGTTGCCAATCCGGCATTATTGACGATTATGTCGACTCCTCCATATTGAAGAGCAACTTGTTCAAAGGCTGCCTGTACTTGTTCTTCACTTGTCACATCCATCTTAATAGCGATGGCTCTTCCTTCCCCATACTGTTCACTTAGTTCTTTTGCTAGTGCTTTCGCTCCTTCTACATTCAGGTCCGCGATCACCACATGAGCTCCTTCTTCCATAAAACGTCGACATACAGCGCCGCCAATCCCGCCAGCTCCTCCAGTCACAAAAGCTACTTTTCTAGAAAACTCAGCTTCTGGCGGTGCTAAGGATAACTTATATAATTCTAGTGGCCAATACTCAATATTATACGACTCATTCTCATTTAGAGAAACGAACTCTCCAAGTGCTGTGCTCCCTTTCATCACCGCAATCGCTCGTTGGTAAAGCTCTCCACTTACCCTTGCCATCGCTAAGCTTTTGCCTGTATTGATCATACCAATTCCCGGAATGAGAATAACGCGCGGCACTGGTTCAAACATTTGGTCGCCTTCATTTTGGTTTCGATTAAAATAAGCTCTATACTCTTCTTCAAAGCTCTGTATTCCAGCTTTTATTTTTATTTCTAACGTCTCTAGGTCTTCAGAATTGGAGTCCCACTCAATAAACAATGGGGTTCTTTTCGTATGCACTAAATGATCTGGACAAGCCGCACCTACTTGAGAGAGATCAGGAGCTTCATAACTGTTAACAAATTCCATTACTTCGTCAGAGTCATTATGAGTCACAAGCATTTTTTTATCTTGGCTGACAGCGCCGCGAATAGCGGGTAATACTTTTGCAAGCGCAGCTTTTTTCTTTTCTTCAGAAAGCGTTTGATATTTTGCGCCACCAAATGATTGCGCCTTCCTTTGAGATTGAATATATGATTCCGCCTCTTGAATCACCCTGATCGTTTTATCATAGCTTTCTTCCGCTGTTTTCCCCCACACAACAAGACCATGTTTCTCCATCAGCACAAGGTCAGCTTGCGGATTATTTTGCACTCCTTCTGCAATCATTTTCGATAAAGTAAAGCCGGGCCGTATATACGGGACCCATACAAATCGATCACCAAAGATCTCTTCCGCTTTTTCTCGTCCATTATCAGCACAACAAATACTAATGATCGCATCAGGATGTGTATGATCGACATGTTGAAATGGCAAAAAGGCATGCAGCAAGGTTTCAATAGAAGCACGAGGGTGCTTGGAATTAATCATACAATGGGATAGGTATTCAACCATTTCTTCATCCGACATTTCCTCTCTTTCCATTAATGGACGAATATCCTCCAAACGTAAACCGGTGAAATTTTCCTTTCTCATTGTAGCAAGATCAGAGCCACTCCCCTTCACCCACAGAACGTCTATTTCTCGACCTGCAAAGTCTTTTTCGGTGGTTTTCATGGAGGTGTTTCCGCCCCCCCAATTGCAGACAGACCGATCCTTCCCTAACAAATTTGAACGATAGACTAATTTTTCCACATCACTATTGAGTGAATTAGCCTTTGCTTCATTCCAAAGACTCTCAACCATTTAATCCCTCCTAAAATATCTATTTTTCAAATTATTTTATATACTTCTGTTACCATTATAATTATTTTTGTTTTATTTGTATATACCTTTATTTGTTTTTGTTTAATGAAATAAAACCAACGCAATTAAACTAATTGTATACAAAAATTCTAATAAAATAGGAGGTTTTTCGTAGAGGAATGGGGTTGTTAAATATGATTATGGGTATATTACTTTAATTATGGGTTTCATCAATGAGAAATGAGGTTATCTAACTTAGTTATGGGGAGCCTTAAACTCAAAATAAGATAAGCTAAACGACAAAGATTCACCAACTCTTTAAAATAGTTGCAAAATAACTTCTAAACTAACATTTTTTGAAGAATGATCTATTGTATCGACATATTTCCCGAGAAATATTTAACGAAAAAGAGAGACTGCTTATTGTCGAGAAATATCGACTTTGGGCAGTCTCTCTTTTGTAGTCTTATTCACTTTACCTATTTAAATCTTTAACTGCTGGGTAATAACCTCTTTCATCTGTTCTATCAACTGTTTCGCAACATGTTCTTCTGCTGATTCTGCCATAAACCGAATCAATGGCTCTGTTCCCGAAAAACGAATCCCCAGCCAATCTCCATTTTCAAGGTTTAACTTTACTCCATCCATTTGATTTATTTCTTTTATTGATTGTCCTGCCATCTCTTGAGGCTGAAATTCATTCGCTAAAAAGTCTAGAATCCTTTGTTTCTTTCCTTCCATATAGGTCATATTGTCTTCCACATAGTGAAATTCACCAAACTTATTAACTAATTCTTGACGAATTTCTTTTAAGGTTTTCCCTGTACTAGCCATCATTTCTAAAATTAATCCTGCAGATAAAATCCCATCCTTCTCTAAAAGATGATCCCGAATAGTAATTCCTCCTGAACTCTCTCCCCCGATAACAGCATCTGATTCAAGCAGCCCTTCAGCAATATATTTAAATCCTACTGGTTTTTCGATACATTTTTGACCATAATGAGCTGCGATCGCATCTAAGAGATGAGTGGTTGAAACATTTCGTACGACTGCGCCAGACTTCTTCTTATATTCAAGAAAATAATAGTATAAAATGGAGAGAATCTCGTTCGGATGCATATATTTCCCTTCATTATCAATCACAGCAATTCGATCCGCATCCCCGTCTGTTGCTAATCCAATATCAAAGTCGCCTTCCCGCATCATAGAGGAGATTCTCCATAATGTTTCTTTACTTGGAGCAGGTACTCTTCCTCCAAATAACGGATCAATCCGGTCATGAATCATTTTGAAATTGCTGCGGATATCCACTAGCAGAGTCAAAACAGAAGTGACACCAGTTCCATACATCGGATCATAAATCACATTTAAGCCTGCCTTTTTAAGAATATCCATGTCCAATTTTTCCTCAATAAACTCAACGAATTCATGATGATAATCAACACGTTCAATCCATTGTTCATGAATGGCTAGCTCATAATCTACTCTTTGGACAGTTTCTATTTGTATTTGATTGATAAGCTGTTCTAATTCTGTTGTTACAGCAACAGTAGCAGGGCTCCCGTTCTCGCCGACAAATTTTATTCCATTGTACATATAAGAATTATGACTAGCCGTAAATGTCATACCAGCTGCTGTTTTCTGCATTTTTGTCACATATGTTACAAGTGGTGTTGGTACAGACTTTGCCAACAACAAAACATGAATCTGATTGGCGGCGAATACTTCAGCCGCTGCCTTCGCATATTCCTCTGACATAAAACGATTATCAAAGCCAATGACAATACCTTGCGATTGTTTCCGTTCATTGAGGATCTTTCTTGCAACCCCTTGCGAAAAGATCCTTACATTATCAAAAGTAAAGTTTTCCCCAATAATATCACGCCAACCGCCGGTTCCGAATTGAATCATTTTAGCCTCTTCCTTTCATAATAGATGATCACCCATTTTTTGAATTCCATAAGCCCTTAAACCGCTTACATAAATATGTAACTATTTTAAGAGAATTTCCATTCTATCAACACAATTTTATGTTGTCAATTAAGACATGGAGCTGTTCCCTCCCTTTGTCCCAAGCTAGGATAAGACAAAGAAAATAATATCTTAGTATAAAACCTAAAGTCCTAGTCCATAAGATAGACTATTCTCATGTTCAAATAGATGGGATTTTATATGAAAATTACAGTTATTAATTGAATTCTATGGCTTTAATCAGTATACTCATAATTAAACAAATAAAAATGAGGTAGTGCAAATGCCAGATAGAGAGGAATACCTAATTTTCATCAGAGAACTAGGACGTTTGCTGGAGGAATATTATCAATCTCCTGAATCTATAAAGCCATTCATTTTGAATGACATTAAACTTCTTGGCGAAGTGCTTAGCCTTCATTAACCCGTGATCTTCGCCCTAACCCCATATGCGTTTTTCATCCATTGTTCATTATTGTTGATACTGTTTATTTTTCTTTGTCCTTTATTTATGAAAAGAGTGTGAAACTTCCATCTGTATGTATGTTTACTAATGCATGATGTGGTACACTATTTGTTGGAACTAAAGCATAAACGGCTATTTGAAGTGGACAAGATTGCCCTCGTTTTCTAATTGTTTGTGCTGAGGGTATTTACAATATCATAATGGAGTGTACAATCGAATGACACAAAACACGACTAGATCTCAATTTAGCCCTAAAAAACGAAATTATAAGCCTGCTATTATTATTATTTCCACCGTTTTAATTGGAATTATTGGAGTTCTTTCTGGATTACCGGGTGTAGAGGATTTTGACGCTTTTGACGTGACTTTACTTCCGCTATTTAATGCGATATTTAACAGTTTCACTTTTATCTTTTTAATATGTGCTTTCATTGCTATCCGCAAGCGCAATATTACCGTTCATCGTCGCTTTATTTATTCAGCCTTTGTGACAACAACTTTATTTTTAATCACATATGTGGCTTTTCATTATTTATCACCTTCCACTTCCTATGGTGGAACAGGCTTTATGGCAGGCTTGTATTACTTCCTACTTATTACCCATATTGTATTGGCGGCTGCTATTGTACCACTTGCCTTAACAACAGTAGCTCGTGCGTGGAATTTGGAAAATGCCCGCCACCGAAAAATTGCCCGCTGGACCATGCCGATTTGGCTCTATGTTAGTCTGACTGGTGTGCTCGTATATGTAATGATTTCCCCGTATTATTAAATCGGAAAGAGAGTTCTCACCTATACAAAATGAGGACTCTCCTTTTTGTATGCCATTTAATATAAGTTTTCCAATCATGTTTATTATATTTAGAGCATAAACATTACTAGCATTTGGAAGTAAGCCTAAAATCTAGTATTATGGACATAAATCCTTTAAGATTTTACATATGTTGGAAAGCGAATTCCAACTAAAACAATCAGCTTTTTGAAATTTAAGCAACACAAGCAACCATTCATAAGTAGAACATAAAATATAGGTATATCATTCATATTCAATCTGGAAGGTGCGTTAAATCATGGACAAAAGCTTAAACACTGCTCGCTACTTAGATGTTATGGGTAATTATCCAACGGGTGTCACCGTTGTTACGACAACGCATGAAAACACTCCTCTTGGTTTAACTGTCAATTCATTCGCCTCTGTTTCATTAGATCCATTGCTGGTTCTCTGGTCAATCGATAAACAGGTTTCGTCCTATCCTGTTTTTACAAAAACAGATCATTTTGCCATAAATGTGTTAGCAAATGATCAGGCTGATATTTGTTCTTTATTTGCACGTAAGGATATAGATCGCTTTAATCAATGTGAATGGGAATTTTCTAAAATGAAGCTGCCCATCCTTTCAGGGACTGCAGGAGTTTTAGAATGTAAAACCCTTAAAACAATAGAAGCTGGAGATCATACGATTCTTATTGGGGAAGTCCTAGACATTTTAAGCACAAATAAAAAACCACTTTTATATCATCAACGAAAAATGGGCGAAATCCCAGAGGAGTTTTATAAAGTGTAGTTCGGACTTACAGCTAACTAGTTCTGAGTGCAAGCACTCGCCAAATAACCTGAGCCAAAGAATCCGTTCTTTTTCCTTTCTTTGGCTCAAGTTTAAGTAGACATCGGTGAAGAGCCATCATTGAACCTCTAATTTTTCAACTTGTCCATTAAAAGTCGTAATGTTTCTTCAAGCCCTTTTTTGAAGGGGGTTGCTGGTATGGGACCGATACGTTGTTCATATTTTTCCCCACTCAAAACAAATCCTTCTTTGGTAAGGTACATAATCTCAACCACTTCTCTCATAAACGGATCAAACAACCCAATTAAACGAATAGCACTTTTATTTAAAGGGATGACCGGCTTTTGATTACCAGTTATCTTGCGAGCTATCTGAATAATGTCCTTACCTGCTATCAATCCTGCGCTAGGTATATTCCAATTTTCTCCATAAGAATCGTCATTTTCAGCTATGTTTATAATCATCTTAGCTGCATCTGGCAAATATACATATTCTCTAGGTGTATTTGTATTCCCAATAAAAATAGAAACCTTATGGGCAGCCATCCCATCCAACGTTGGCTGTAAATATGAATTCTGGGAAGTAGCACCATAATAATCCGGCAATCTTACAATTAATGCTTTTGCGTTCTCCCATTTGTTACTAAATATTAATTTCTCAAATTCAACTCGTAATTTACCTTTTTTCGTGTGTGGCTGTTGTGGATGATTTTCATCTCCCTTTGCAACTTGATGCCCATATACATAGATACCATCTATAATTACAATCTTCTTTTTCAGAGTATCTGCTGCTTTCATTACACTCTCTCCAAGTAAATGAAGCTTTCCCTCCATCTCTTGATATTTAACGTTGGCACATTGGAATATAACATCCGCGTCTTTTGCCGCGGCAATAATAGTTTGGTAATCAAATATATCGCCCAGTTTGTATGACAATCGTTGGTCAAAATTGTGATCCTCCATTAATGTTTTCAATTTACTTTCGGAACGCCCGAAAGCAATGACCTCTATCTGTCTCTTCAGTAATTCCGAGACAATAACCTGGCCTGTTCCACCAGTTGCTCCTAAGACAATTGCAGTTTTCATAAATCTCACTCCTTTTATTTAGTGATTAATCAATAAATAACTGTGGATGAAAATGGGCTGGGACAAAAGTGTAAACGAACTAATAGGGAGCATATCCTCCGCTCCGGAAATACACTTCGCTAAGGTCATGCATTGTTCGTCTCGAGAACTTAACATTTTAGCTTTGTCCTAGCCTCTTATTAACCGTCAATAAGTTCAGGTAGATCTATGAAAAAGGAAATATTACAGAGTATCCCTCTTGCCAAAAAGGTCGTGACTTCTCTATTAGCATTTGGAATTCCTGCAGCTTGAAACCTTTCCAGTGTGTAATTTCTAATACGTGATAAGCCTTTCCTTATAGATTGTTGTACTGCCTCTTCCGTTACTGAAAAACCGATAACCTGCAATGAAACTTCATTAGGATTTGATTCAGATAACTCTTCATATGCAGCAATCATTTTGGTGACCAAATATTCTTGGCTTGCCTCTACATTTTCAAAGGTTTGCAGAATTCGGTCAAATGCTCTATCTAAGGCTGCGATAAACAACTCTTCCTTTGTTTTAAAGAATTTAAAGACATAAGGTTGAGATATGCCCGCTTTTTCTGCAATGAGCGCAGTGGTTGTGTTATAATAACCTCTTTTCGCAAAAACTTCCAATCCCGCCTCAAGAATATCTTCTTTACGATTTTCTTTTTTTGGTCTAACCATACGTAAACACCTGCTTACAATTAATTATTGATTGATCAATTACATAATAACCGACTTTATTCTGGAATGCAAGGACATCGCTTCAAACAATCTGCTTATCTCAGAATTGTTGTATTCTGGCCTTTTCATTGTTGAATACCTATTAGATAGCTCCATTTCAACTATTTTCATTTCCCCTCTTTTTCCAATTATAGTAAAATACCCTTGAAGGAGAAGGGGGGATTTTCCATGACGACAATTGGAATTGATTTAGGTACGACCAATAGTTTAGTTGCATATTGGGATCAAGATAAGCCTCGTCTCATTCCTAACGTGTTAGATCAATATCTGACTCCCTCAGTTGTGAGTGTGGATGATAATGGAGAAATACTAATTGGGCAGGTTGCAAAGGAAAGACTTGTTACACATCCTGAGCAGACAGCAGCCATCTTTAAACGATTTATGGGAACAGATAAAGTTTACTCATTAGCTTCCCACCATTTTTCTTCAGAGGAGCTTTCATCCTTTGTGATCAAATCACTAAAGTCTGATGCAGAGGCCTATTTACAAGAAACCATCACAAATGCTGTGATCAGTGTTCCTGCTTATTTCAATGATACGCAACGAAAGGCAACCAAAAGGGCAGCTGAATTAGCTGGTCTAGAAGTGGATAGATTAATTAGCGAGCCTACTGGAGCTGCTCTTGCCTATGGGTTAAACCAAAAAGAACCTGAGACGAAATTTTTAGTTTTTGATTTAGGCGGAGGGACGTTCGATATCTCTATCCTCGAATTATTTGAGGGGATTATTGAGGTACAATCAATCGCAGGCGATAATTATTTGGGTGGGGAAGACTTTACAAAGCTGTTAATCTCCTATTTTATTGAACAGCACCAATTAAGACAAGATCAGTTAGATCCAAAGACAAAATCACTACTCTATACGCAAGCGGAACGCTGCAAACTTTCGCTTTGTGAATCTTTAACAGGGACAATGAGCGTCACGATTGATGGAGAAATTTTTGAAACAAAGATCAAAAAAGCAGAGTTTGAAAAACTTTCGCAACAGCTACTTCTACGACTTCGTTATCCCATTGAACGTGCTTTACGTGATGCTGAATTATCAGCCGATGATATGGACGCTGTCATTTTAATAGGTGGTGCGACCCGGATGCCCTTGATTAAATCCGTCATTGTAAAAATGTTTGGTCGAATCCCTTATGCTCATATTCATCCTGATGAAGCAGTTGCTTTAGGAACAGCCATTCAAATCGCTTTAAAAGAACGTGACAAAAGCTTAGAAGAAGTTATTTTAACCGATGTTTGTCCCTACACATTAGGTACCCATGTTGTCGAAGAACTAGGTCAAGGAAAAAAGGAAACAGGCTACTATTTCCCTATTATTGAGCGGAATACTCCGATCCCTGTTAGTCGTGTAGAGAAACTATATACAGTGAATGACAACCAAACGCGCCTGAATGTTGAAGTCTATCAAGGGGAGAGTCGAAAGATTGTCAATAATATTAAGCTCGGGGAACTAACGATCAAGGTCCCTCCGGCTCCAGCAGGTACTCAATCAATCGATGTTCGTTATACATACAATATCAACGGGATCCTTGAAGTAGAAGTCATAAGTCAAGCAACCGGCGAGAAGAAAAGGACCGTGATTGAGCAAAATTCAGGCGATCTTACACAGCAAGAGATTGACGCAAGACTTAAAGAACTTGCAAATATAAAAGTGCATCCGCGTGATCGTACTGAAAATCGCTTACTTTTAGCTAAAGGGGAGCGACTTTATGAGGAGATGTTGGGAGAAGACCGAGAAAAAATGACCTTTCTTTTGCAGAAATTTGAACAAGCCCTAATCACACAAAATGAAAAGGAAATTAAAAAGGCTGCAAAGACATTTAGTGAGCAGTTAGAAACGATCGAAAGGGGGATTTATTCTCGATGACTATTTGGGAAACCTTAGAGATTGAAGCAACCGATGATCAGAAAATCATCAAGAGAGCCTATGCAAAGAAATTAAAAAAACACCATCCTGAAGAGGATCCTGAGGGTTATCAACGCCTTAGAGAAGCATATGACTCTGCTGTTAAACTAGCGAAGGAAGGTTTTTCTACAGGAACTCCAGTCCAAGACTATGAAGCTTCACTGGATTTGGAAATAGATCACGCCATCGCTGAGAGTGATATTCCCTCTATAGAGCATCCAGTAGACCAATTTATCGAGAAAGTTCAAGAGCTTTATGCGGATTTCTTTGCACGTATAGAGATTGAAAATTGGGAGTCCTTACTGCAAGAGGATATTATATGGAATGTGCAATATTCTGAGCTTCTTCAAGATCGTCTCATTGACTTTTTAGAGGAGCATCCATATTTACCTGTGGCGATTTGGCAGTTATTGGATCAAGCCTTCCATTGGCAAGAGAACAAAGAAGGATTAGAAGACCGTTACGGTAAGGGGACCACACAATTTTTAGCCGAAAATATTATAGGTACTAAGCAAATGGGATATGATTGTTTTAAAAAGGAACTAGATCTTCATTATGAAGAATATTTACAACTACGAGCAGATGCGCAATTTTTTCTGATGGAAGACGATTTAGAATCTGCCGGGGAAGTCTTAGAGCAGGCCTATCAACGCTTTCAAGCTGATCCAGATTTATTACACTTACAAGGCATTTATTATTTGCGCATTGAAGAAGCTGAAAAAGCGATACAGATATTTGAAAGGAAATTAGCCATTTTCCCCACTGATTCTGACGCCCTGCTATACCTAGCCAAGTTACATTTTCGAGCTGGGAAATTTTCAGAAGCCATTCAGGATTGCGAACAACTTCTTGAGCATCAGCCGAAACATGCAGATGGGCTATTTTTAATCATTAAGAGCTATATCGGATTACATGATGAGAAAACTGCGTATGATTGGATTTCAAAAGCGATCGAATTCCATCCAGAACGCCCAGAGTTTCGTCTCTATCAGTCCAAGGTTTTAAATAAAAAGACAAGGCAAGTACCTATGCCTAAGCTAGATTTCAAAGTCAAAGGGAAAATGGCCGTTCATACGATATTAGCCTATATTTTTATCACTTTACGAAGAGCTTGGGTCTATCTTTTAGTGTTTCTTATTTTACTCTGTACACCGTTAGACTTTAAATATACAGCTTTCCTCCTCATTCCTCTTCTTTGGGAAGTTGGAAAAGTGATAATAAGCGAAACCTTACCGATTCCAATTTTCAATAAAAACCACCGACAGGAACTCTATTTCCGCTGCCTTTCAACTGGCTGTATCGATAGTAGTTTTCTAGAGCGTTATCTGACAATCTATCCGTTCACCTTGATTCGGGATCGTTTGATTGGGAAAAGGTTTTTAACAAAGGTATTAAAAAAGTGGGAGATCACCAGCCCGCAAGCATTGAAACAGAAGGTAAATGAGTTACTTGATGTGGGGCTGCGCCAAGAGTTTAATCACTTTCTTTATCAACTTATGCCCTTGTCCGAAGAAGCGAGAAACTTATATATTCAATCTTTATCAAAGGATGAATCCGATTATCCAAAACTTTTTCTAGCTAATCGAGGAGTACATACCTTAACAGAAAAAGGAATTGCGGCAGTTGATTGGGCCTGGGCCGTCTATTTATGTCGAGTTGGAAGAAGACTCGGGTATTTAACGAAAGATGAGGCAAAAACACTGATGATCAAAGCTGCCCAACTCTCGCAAGAGTCTTATTCAACTTGGAATGAATATTTTACTGCCTTTCATTTAGGCAATTATTTTAAAGCTGAGGACAGCAATCATAATCATTATGCTAAATATGGATTATCTGCGATTTTTGGATTATTAGGTGGTACTAGATCACCGTTATTAAAAATAAAATGGAAGAACGATTTAGTGGACAACTGAAAAAAAGCTGGGACATAAGTAAAACGTTAAGCTCCAAGAATGAACGATGCATTATCTTAGCAGAGGAAATATCCATGGACTCCTATGTACGCCCACGGAAAGCAAAGTATGGCTCCGGGGCGAGGATATATGCATCCTAATCATTGTTTTTTCTTTGGTGAAAACACTTATGTCCCAGCCCCGGTGCAACCGTCCGCAAGACCCCCACTTCAAGACTAGGAAATTTCAAAGAAGTATAAGTGGGGGGTAACGGACGCTAAAACCCCAATAAGTCTCGTTTTATCCCTTTTCCCACTCATTTACTAGCTCTTGTATCTGCTGTTGAAGGGTATCTTTCGCTTCAGGCGCGATATGCTTTTGCATTTGTTGTTTGTCTACTGTATCTAAGAACTTCTGCAAAAATTTAATGGCTTGTTTTTTATGTTCTTTTTGCTTATGATGCTCTGCCTGTTTTAATGTGTTGGCTAATTGATTACTTAGTGGCTTTCTGACTTTATCATCCGCAATGAATTCATCAAGAAGTATACGGACGTCACCAATACTCACTATTTCCTCTTGCTTCCCGGTAGAGAAGCTCCACATTGTAGATCTTGCTTTTTCTCCTTCTTCATTCTCAATCATTGTGTACCAATAATAAGTCTTATTTTCGTCCAAATGATTCCATGGAACGGTAAGCAACTCATCATCTGTAAACCTTTTACTGACTGTATCGATCTTTTGATCTACATAGGCATTAATCGCTAAATAGTTTGTTGATACACGCTTGGTCATTGGCTCTAAATCAAGTTCCAAGGTGTATGGTGGAAATAAGTCATAGTCATCGAGTGTCGGTGAATACGTATTGACATAGATTTTATCCCTTTCCATGTCTATATTCATCACATTCATATATCCATCACCGCCGCGGTTCGCATCTTGAAAATTCCCCAATAATTGATGAACAACCCGATTAGGCGTCCCATCCTCATTATCATCCACTTCAGTCGATAATACTCGAATAGGTTGAGAAGCGTTTTTCAAGAGCACTTCACTCCCATGATAATGACCACCAAGGACGAGCTTTACATTTTCATTTGGTAACACTACATCTTGGTAAATACGTTCTCCAATATTTGAACGTTCTCCATTTCCATTCAAATATTCATGAAGATTTAAAACCGCAAAACGATCAGGATATTGTGCTAACACCTCATTCATCCACTTAATCCCATTCTCATCTGGCTGCCATCCCATATAGACCATTATAAAATCCATACCATGTGAAGAAATTAAATCATAATGCCCGCGGTTATTTTGATAAGAACCGCCATAGTATGGTTGATGAAGGAAACGATCTTCACCAAAATAAGCATAGTAATTTGTATAATCAATTTCTGGGCGTAATTGAATATCGTGATTTCCCGCTAAAACACCATACGGGACATCTGCGTCCTCTAATATCTTCATATATTGATCAGCAAATTCCCATTGATACATTTGATTATAGGTATTAACAATATCTCCCGTATGGAAGACATATTCAATATTCAGCTCATCTTTTTTGTCTACAATCCAATTCACCTGTGATTCATACAGTTCTGGGAATACTTCTGTGTAAAATTGTGTATCAGATAACCAAACAAAACTGTAGTCATATTCCTCTCTTGGCGGAATTTCATCCTGTACAAGCACATTGATGACTCCATCACGCACATAATTCTCTATATGCACTTCCCCTTTTAAAGAAAAAATTTCTTCGGAATCCGCAACGAGGAAATCGACAATCTCCCATTTACTTGAATCGAAATTCCAAGCATACATCGTTACTTTTCTTCCCTCAAGGGAGGAACCTTGCCACACAATCTCCACTTCGTTTTGTTGTAACGAAACCTCATCTAAAGGGATCTCGAAACGATGGTATGGAAATTCCCCTTCAGCATCTGTTGTAATTTTCCCATCCTTCGAATCTCGTAATATTTCATATTCTTCCTCTGTGAATTCCGTTTCTCCGGCAGGTACTCTTTCTGCTGGTGGTTCCGTATCTACCGCGTTTTTGTATATTTTCATTTGCTGATCCTGGGCAGTGTTTATGGATAAGCCTTCATAAAAATGTACATCTAACATCTCTTCTTCTTCATTAGGGATCGTGACACTTAAGTCTATGTCAGTCTCTAAATCTGTTGCATGATTTTCTGGTGATTGAAGATTAGCAGGTTCTACTATCTTCTCTTTTTCTAACGTGAAGGTCTCTGTTTTCGTTTGATTGAAACCATTTGATGCGACAAAGTAATATTGAAGATCATCATTTCCAAATTCAATTGTAGATTGAAATAACCCAGTCTCTTCACCACTAGTTAATGAAACAGATTGAAAATCTGCTTCCTCGGCACCTTTATAGAACAACTTCACATCTGCAACTAAAAAATCATCCTCTACTGTTGCTCTGATATCCACCTTTTCCCCTGATTGAGCACTTTCTATCTCGGTTTGATTTTGGATAACAGGCTCAGTGTTAGAATCAATAGATTGTAAGTCTGTTGGAATTAAATCTGCTTCCACTGTTCCTGGTGTAGCAGGCTCATTATCGCGAACTTTAATTAGTTCATTTGAACCGATTGGGAAATGATAGAAGATCCCCATATTCTCGTACACATCATTTGTTGCTTTATTATAGCCTGCTACTGCGATCTCATCATTAGTATTAGTTGAAATGACTAGATCACGTTCAGCCCCGTTTGCCATCCCTCCACCAGCAGATGCTTTGACAATATCGACATTTTCCTCTAAATCTGTTCCATAATTTTCATTAAAATCTGCTACCGTTACTTCATCATTTTTCCCATTTTCCACCCAAAGAACAAGAGGACTTCCTGGTTCAATCATAATATCTGTCAATCCTTCAAACCAAACAGCCTCTGAGCCTGTTGGATAGCGGTAAATAATATGAAAGTCTCCAAAATTTAATGGCTGATTCGTATTATTAAAGACTTCGATAAATTCATACGCATCCGCTCCATTTAAGTTTGAAGAATCTGGAACTACCTCAGTAATGAATAATGGTGGTACCTGATTATTCTCTGCTTCCGTAATGGTGATAGAATTCTTATCCGTTGACGTTTGCTTAAACCCATTGGAAGCCTCTAAATAATATTCTATCTCCTCCTTATCAATTAAATGTTGGATAGGAATCTGATGATGATAGGTCCCTTGTTCATCCTTTTCTAATTGAAGAGAATGATATTCCTCGTCTTCTTTCCCTTTATAAAATAAGGTCATCGTTGTGATAAGAAAATCATCCTCAGCTTCTGCAGCTACTTGAACATGATCAATCGGTTGTTGAAACTTTGTCTGATCTTCCACTCGAGGAGCTTGTTCAGGGGCAATTATCACAGGATTCTCAGGTACTAACTCACTCTCAACAATTCCAGGAGTACCCATTTTTTCAGCCGCACTCACCTTTACCATCTGATTAGAACCATCTTGCGGATACTGATAGAAAATCCCTAAATTTTCCTCTACATCTAAAGTGGCCTTATTATATTGAGCAGCGACTATTTCCTCACCAGTATTCGTACGAATAATAATATCTCGCATTCTTTGGTTGGCCATTCCACCTGGCATTTTTACAATATTTTCGTTTTCAATTAAATCACTGCCATAAACTTCATTAAAATCCGCGACTGGCGTATCCTTATTCCCACTATTTTCAATCCATAACACGAGAGCCTTTCCAGGCTCAATCTGAATATCTCTCTTATTTGGCGTCCAGATTGCATCATCTTCGGGCCCTACAGGATATCGATAAATAATTTGATAATCCGCAAAATCTATTACTTGATTTGTATTGTTGTAAACCTCAATAAACTCAAAGCCGTCGACAGAATTAACACGGCTAGATTGAGGAACAACTTCTGTAATTAATAACGGCGGGACAGCATCCTCATTAACTTTTTTTTCAGAATCTTCCGCGTGAGCTGTTCTATGTATGGCAAACGTAGAGAACAGCATAACAGTAACTAGCAAAATAGATAGAACGCGACTTATATTCCTTCTAGTCGGAAAATAACTCTTCATCTAACCTCTCCCTCATATAATAAATTCAATTACTCACACAAGCCTCCTCCCATATAAATAAATCGAATAACGCCTATTTTAGATAGCGTTTTCATATCTGAATTTTCACTTTATCCAATTTCTGGTAATTAGTCAATGGACTTGATTTAATTTTAATGCGCATTTCTATTCTTATGAATAAGATAATTTATCCATGTTTTTCCTTAAACTCTTGGCAAAAGTGTTATAATTTAACTGTACACATAATCTCATTTTTAAGCGGTTTGCTAAGGAGGACGATGATTTGAAAGCAAAGTTTGCGCGATCCATCGCTGCTGATTGGGTTGATACACAGGCTAAGCATGAACAGGGATATGGAGGGGCTTATTTTAGTGGTTCCATCATTGGATTAGCTGATCAAACAGATTTAGATCTCTCTTCTGATGTAGATATTGTGGTTGTGACTGAAAAAGAAGAACCTCCTCTTAAACTAGGGAAATTCATCTACAAAGACGTTTTATTAGAGATCACTTATTTAACTTGGAGGCAATTGGCCACAACCGAGGAAGTCCTCAGCTCTTATCACCTAGCAGGTAGCTTTCGTGTCGATACAATTATCGATGATCCAACAGGGCGTTTACGGACTCTACAAAAGGCGGTTTCCCAACGCTTTTATCAGCTGGAATGGGTGAAGAGCAGATGTCTAAATGTCCGGCAAAAGGTAGAAAATGGCCTAACCTCTATAGATAGAAAAGCCCCTTTTCATGAACAAGTGACCTCTTGGCTATTTCCAACAGGCGTCATGACCCATATTATTCTTGTTGCTGCATTAAAAAACCCGACTGTTAGAAAGCGCTATCTTGCAACTAAAGAAGTATTAATCCAATATGGACATGAAACTCTCTATAATGATTTATTGTCCTTATTAGGCTGTGCCCATTTGCAGCCGCAACAAGTACAAAAGCAGCTGACTGCGCTTAGTCAAACATTCGATAAAACAGTGGAAGTGGCCAAAACGCCCTTTTTCTTTAGCTCGGATATTACCAATATATCTCGTCCGATTGCGATTAATGGAAGCCAAGCCCTTATTGATAAAGGACACCATAAAGAAGCTGTATTTTGGATCATCGCCACCTTTGCACGCTGTCATACGATCCTTGCTGTCGATGCCCCTTCCTTACACCATAAATATTTCCCATCTTTTCAAGCAGCTGTTGGTGATTTAGGTATATTCTCCATAGATGACATGTTGCAAAGGGCTGAGAAGGCACTGCAATTTCTACCTAGTCTATGGGAAGTGACTGAGGATATATTAGATAAAAATCAACATATTCAATAATAAGAACCAAAAGCGCAAGCGCCTTGATGTAAGAAGAAAAGCTAAATTCGCGCCGTCCTGGCGCAACGCCTTTCTGACCAACATCCTGTTGGCCTCCGACAAGCAAATGTTCCTGAACCTATAAAGGGTGCATTTTCCCTTTATAGGTTCATGGTTATTTAACCTCGGGCCGATGGCGCCTGGAGCTGGACAACAACTGCAAGGTAAGCTACTCTCCACAATCTACAATTTTATAAATTCCTAGACCTAAATAACTCATGGATGGTGTTTCTCCCATCCATGAGTTATTTTAAGTTAGTGCAGCTTTACTCTCCTTGATCCATATCATTGTCGGATTCAGTTTGGAGATCTACTTCATCTGAATCGTCCTCTGTTTGCTGTCCATTTGGTCCTTCTACCGTTAAGGTCTGTCCTACTTGGATATTATTAGGATCACTAAGATTGTTCCATTCTACAAGATCATCCTCTGTTACGCCAAATTGTGCAGCAATGCTTGTCAGTGTGTCATTTTCTTCAACTGTGTAGGTTTCTCCCTCTGAGTTTGCTACCGAATCATCCGACAGTTCTAAATGCTCCTTTAATAACGTTTGGTATTTCTGCACCTCTTCTTCATCCGGGAAATAATACCAGTACTTCCCGATTTTGCCTCCATCGCCATTTTCAAATTGATACTGTTCGATATTCTTTTCGATCCCTCTATATTGTTTTTGTAGATTGACCATTTCCTTAAAGGAAAAATTTGTTTTCACTTGGTCTCCTAATTCATCTAGCACATCATCATACTTTAATAAAGAAGATAAACTTCTTGCTTTATTTAAGATCGCTTGAATGATTTGCTTTTGCCTGATCTGGCGACCAAAGTCTCCTCGGGGATCTTCATAACGAATCCGTGAAAAAATAAGGGCTTCCTTTCCAGTCATCGTGATTTCTCCCTCTGGAAAATGATGTTTTTTATAGGTTAAATCCATATCATTCTCAACAGTCACTCCATCAAACGCATCGATAATCCCTGTAAATCCCTCCATATTCACTTCCACATAATAATCAATTGGAATATCTAGAAATTGTTCGACCGTGTCAATGGACATTTTCGCTCCACCTCGGGCATACGCATGATTAATTTTTTCCGTTGTGCCATTTCCAACAAGCTCTGTCCGTGTGTCCCTGGGAATACTTAACATTTTAATTGAATTTAACTTTGGATTTACAGTTGCCACAATCATCGTATCAGATCTTCCTACATCACCATCTTCATCATCGATTCCTAAAAGCAGAACAGAAAACGGGTCTTTATCTTGAAGCGACACTTCCTCTTCTCGTTTTTCAGACCTATCTACCTTCTCATGCATATTATCTAATGCTGAAGTAAAGGAAAAATAGAGATTGGCAAAATAAATACCAACTCCAATGACGAGAATCAAAAACACACTCAAGATTCCCCATATTATTTTCTTTCTTTTCTTTTGCTTTGGTTTGTTTGATCTCATTTTTCTCTCCCCATACATTAACTTTTATTTTTCTTCTTCTTGTTTTCAATCTCTTCTTTATAAAGCGTGCTCGCAAAAATCACAATTTGCTAGGCTGAATTTCCAACTTTAGCAGGAACAATCATTTTCATACCTGACACATCACTATCATAATACTTTTAATCGTATCAAAGTTGACCTTAAAAGGACTCGATCCCCTTCTATTATTTCAGAATGTTCGATACTAATGCTGGCTTCTCCATTTATATTATACCGTGTACTATTTTGCTCTTCTTCACTTATATTCATCATAGCCTCTAACGTAGACAAACCATCTTGCTTCTTCGCTTCGTATATCTCTGATGTCATATGCCAATTTTTTCTGGTCTTCTTATGGTGTACCAATTATTGTTTTAATAAGCTCAGGGATTATTGTTTTATCAGCAAAAACCCCCACCAGAATAAGAATACCTGCAGCAAGCACACTTACAATTAACCTTTTAATCCAATTTATTTTTCGAGGAATGATTCTATCCTTTTGAATAGCTGAATAAACATGGGCTTTTAGATGTTCGGGGGAGTTTATCAATTCCCCTTCTCTTTTCAATTCTTTTTTTAACTGACTCTCAAAATCCATGATATTCACCTGCCTCAAGTCTTACACAAGCTTCCATTTTCCCTTTTAGTCTCTTCAAAGCTGTATGTAATCTTGATTTCACCGTCCCCAAGGGGATTTGCAGAAGAACGGAAATCTCCTCAAGTGGATATTCATGATAAAACCTCATAATAATCACTTCACGGTGTTTCGCAGAAAGAGTAGCTAATGCTTGAATCAATTCAGTCTCTGTCTCCTTATGCAAAATGGTTTCCGAATCATGAAGGTGTTCCTCCTGTTGATAGATCTTCTTTCGTTCCAATATGCGGATTCGTCTCCATGCCTGTCGTCTCCAGTCTTGTGACTTTCTCACAATGAGGCCATGCAACCAGAAGCGGAAGGAGCGCGTTGAATCATATTGCTTTATTGATCTCCATAATGCCAGATAGACTTCACTCACAACATCCTCGACATCTTGCTGGTCAATAAGCAAGAAACGAACCGTTCGATATACATCATTACAGGTTTCATCATATAAATAGAGAAAATAGTCCTCATTTCCAGAAAGGATAAGGGTAATCCACTGTTTGATTTTCTTCTCATCCATGGCAGCGAATCCTCCCTTCTTTCTCTGGTAAAATGTTCCCTTACATATATTCGTCCTTTTTGTCGAAAAGGTTCATTTTTTATCTGTAAAAAATATATATAATATAGAATGAAGGAAATCCTTGCAAAGAACAAGAGATATTGCAAAATTTCATTTAAATGACAATTTGGAATTGCTCTTCACAAGCTGCAAAAAATCCGAAATGTTTCATCACATTTCGGATTTTTTGCAGCTGCTTATTCTTTTATCCCGCATTAACGAATAGTAATACCTACCCCTCAATGATTTAGAGAATAGGTCAAGCTATCCGTAAGTCCGGGTCGACAGGATATCGCGAACTTAGCCTTTGATCTTTTCAAATCAGTGGGAACGGAAGAAAACCTCCACTAAATAAAGCTTCACTTTGCCTCTATTTGATATTCTTCATGTTCGTGTAAATCCTCGTCATCCTGAACATGGATTCTTATATGATAAGCACCCGTTTCCTCAAAAACAAATGGCGAAGAGTATTCTCCTGGTGTTCCTTCTTCAGCATCAAGCCAATCATGTTCTTCGGAGTCATCTTTCCAAACTTCGTAACGAACTCTGGCATCTTTCAATGGTTCGTTTTCAAGTTGTAGATGGACAATAAAGTCTACTTCATCATCTTTCTTTACATCTTCCGGCTCCATAAAATGCATACTGAAGCCTTCCGCATGTGCTTCATGGTTATGATCTCCATGCTCATGGCCCTCTTCTTCTGCTGCTCCTTCTCCTACCGTCACAGTTTGCTTGGGCATATTGTGCATACCTCTTGCTGTCACATGCACCTGAACAGTGAATGCACCATCATGATCAAAAGTTGTTTCAGCCTCATACGACCCATCCTGATTATTCACAGCATCAATCATGGTGCTTTCCTCTTTTCCTCCTTCTTCCCAAATTTCAAATTGGACCTCATCCGCATCAGCGACATCTTCATCCCCTTGTGTTACCACAGCTTTTAGATCAACCTTTTCATCCACTTCAACATGTTCAGCTACTTCTAGCTGCACTTCCAATATCGCTGGTACCTCATCATCTTGACTTTTGGCATCATTTCCACAAGCTACTAAGGTTATAAGCGAAATTCCTAGCAAGATACTTCCAATTGTTTTTTTCATATAGATTCTCCTCATTATCTTTATTTCGAATGCGGACATTTAGACCCATTCATTTTTTCATCAATCGCCGCAACAGCCTCATCAAATGGGTAAAGTTCTCCGCCAAAACCTGTTTGGAATTGGGTCGCCTGTTGGAACGATTCAAATACAAGCACTTGTGGTTCACAACAATTTAAGTTTAAATTAGTTCCCATCATAAATGTTGCCATTTTTGCACTGATAGTCGTATCCTTTAAAAAATCACGACAAATGATTTGGGATACATCATTTTCAATATCTTTATAGCGCAGTAATCCACAATGAGCACAGCAGGTTGTTTCAATTTTTTGGTCTACTCTGATTAATTGAACCGAAATTCTTGATTTTGCTGGCTTGAAACAATATGTACAGACATCTGGAGGTATAGATTGTTCAGGTGAAATAGAGATTCCTTTAGAAGTCTTTAACACTTTTTTCTGATCCAATAACGGTTTAATATCACGATATATCGTCATCTCTGAAACATTAAATCGTTTACTAATGTCCGATATACGCAAGCTTCCTTCTTCCTCTAGCCATATTAAAATTTGTTGCTGTCTTTCAATTGGTAGCAAGCTATCTCCCCCTCCTTCTCCATTATGCCTAATCTAAATTCGTCCTGGCAAGTATACCCACGATAAAATATGTGAATATTTGTTGAAGTTTAACAAAAATAACACATCTAGGAAATTCATTCTGTTTGAATAGTATGTTTGTGGATTTCGTTTAAATAAGTAACGTTAAAATTGATTAAAGAAAAAAATGTGTTGAACCGAAATTTGGTATGCTTTGTTCATTTCTATTTGCCTTATGAATAGAGTAAACAATTGAAATTTCTCTTGACACAATTGCATTCTCGCTATAGGATTAATGACAAATACATAGACTATTCTTATCAATAAAGATGGAGGGATTTTTAACAAAATAGTTTCTCTAATTTTCTAAAACAATCATCTCCAAGGTAAGAAGAGTAGTAAAATGATGTGTTCAAACAGGAGGATAAAAAGGACCAAGAAGTTCGAGGCGGCGTAGCGGGTAAGCAAGCCAACGAACTTGGGCGTGTGTGGTGACTTCGACGTTTGGCACAGGACGTGTCAGTACTTAGTCAAAGATCATTTATCCCACAGTGTCATTTTTACCGGACTTTTTGAACATCCTCTAAAAGGGATTTTTCAACCTCTTCCGATATTTTGAAGAGGTTATACTTAGTTTAAAGGAGCGGGGAAAATGACAAGAACACTGGCAAAAACACCATTTCGTGCAGATATTGTAGGAAGTTTCTTACGACCACAGGTATTGAAGGATGCGCGAAAGCAATTCCAAGAAGGAGAAATAACGAAGGAAGATTTGCGTTCAATTGAAGATTCAGAGATCGCGAAGCTTGTAGAAAAGCAAAAAGAGGCTGGTTTACAAGTTGTAACAGATGGAGAGTTCCGAAGAAAATATTGGCACGCTGACTTCATTTGTGCTATTGAAGGAATTCGTACTGTAGAAGTAGAAGTTGCCGGCTTTTTCCAAGGGGAAATGAAAAAGCTTACATCATACACAGTTGCTTCTCCTTTAAAATTTCCTAAAGGCCATCCATTTTTAGCTGATTTTCGCTATTTAAATGAAGTAGCAGGTGATCATACGGCTAAAATTACCATTCCAGGTCCAAATATGATTTTTCATTCTGGTGTGCTGAATAGTGACATCTATGCAGACAACCCTCCATACCCATCCTTGGATGCTGTCGCAAAGGATATTGCAAAGGTTTATCAAGATGCAATTCAAGCCTTTTATGATGCAGGTTGTCGCTACTTGCAACTGGATGATACAAGTTGGGGTGCCTTTTTCAGTCAAGCATCACGTGAGAAGATGGAAGCTAAGGGCTGGGATGTAAATGAAGTCATGGAAAGATTTGCCGATATCACCATAGAATCGATTGCTCATAAACCAGATGATATGATGATTTCACTCCATGTTTGCCGGGGCAATTTTAAATCGGCCTGGTTATATGAGGGAGATTACGAAGCTGTTGCTAAGCCATTATTTTCTAAAGTTAACGTAGATGCTTTCTTCTTGGAATTTGATAATGAACGTTCAGGAGATTTTGATCCACTTCGCTTCATTCAGAAACAAAACGTAGTATTAGGATTAATTACGACTAAAACAGCAGAATTGGAGAATTCAGAGGAAATCAAACAACGAGTAGCAGAAGCTGCTGAGTATGTTGACCTTGATCATCTATGTCTAAGCCCGCAATGTGGATTCGCTTCTACTGAAGAAGGAAACCTCATTACAGAAGAAGAACAATGGGCGAAAGTACGCCATGTTGTTCAAATTGCTCATGAAATTTGGGAAGAAGAGAGATAAAAACCAAGAGGCTGGGATATAACTAAAATGTTAAGCTCTAAAAACGAACAATGTATTATCTTAGCGACGGAACTCCTGCAGGAAGTGAGAGTACGGCAAGCCTCCCTGATGGGGTTGCCACTCCCCGCGTAAATCGTAGGATAGGAGCGAGTCTATCCACCATACTAGTTCGTTTTTTTCTTTGGTGAAAACATTTTTGTCCCAGCTTTTTTTATTGTCTTTGTTTTTTTCTCTCATTCTATTAGTCCGCGTCTTTGTAAAAAATCAATCACTTGATTCACAGATGTTTCGAAATCTTGTTGATCGTTTTCTATCACCATTTCGGGATTGGCAGGTTCTTCATAAGGAGCATCAATTCCGGTAAATTCCTTGATTTCTCCAGCTCTTGCTTTTTTATACAATCCCTTAGGATCCCTTCGTTCACATTCTTCTAGACTGCATTTTACAAACACCTCGATGAATTCATCAGGCCCAACCATTTCTCTCACAAGCTTTCGATCTTGCTGATAAGGGGAAATAAAAGCTGTGAAGGTGAGGATGCCTGCGTCGATAAATAATTTACCGACTTCACCGATCCTGCGGATATTTTCGGAACGATCTTCTGGGCTAAAACCAAGATTTTTATTTAGACCATGGCGAATATTATCCCCATCTAATACATATGTGCTTAATCCTTGTTCATGTAATTTTTTCGCTATCGCAGCACATAATGTTGATTTCCCAGAAGCTGAGAGCCCTGTGAACCAAACAATCGCACTTTTATGACCATGCAATTGTTGTCTTTCCTGTTTTGTCACTTGTTGAGCTTGCCAAGTGATATGTTGTGATTTCACCCAGTTTTTCTCCTTTCAATCTATATGTGACTGTAATCCATTAATTAATACTTGCGCTACTTCGGGACGAGAAAATTCGCTCGGTGGTTTTTCCCCCTTTCTTAGCAGTTCTCTAACTTTTGTTCCACTTAAATGAATGTGGTGCTCCTGCTGATGGGGACAGGTTTTAGAGGTGGCCATATTTTCACAACGCTTACAATAAAAGGCATGTTCAAATTTTAAAATGGTCATCCCAATCTCTTCTTCATACTTTCCTACAAGCTCCTGTGCTTCATACGTTCCATAAAAATCCCCAACCCCTGCATGATCACGCCCAATAATAAAATGAGTACATCCATAATTTTTTCGGACAAGTGCATGCATAATCGCTTCCTTAGGACCCGCATACCGCATCGCTGCTGGATAGATAACAAGTTCCACACGATTTTTCGGATAATAGTTCTCTAATAAAATTTGATAGCTCTTCATTCGCACATCGGCTGGAACATCATCTGCCTTTGTTTCTCCTACTAAAGGGTTTAACAACAACCCATCGACGTTTTCCATAGCAATTTTTTGAATATACTCATGAGCACGATGAACGGGATTTCTTGTTTGAAAACCGACAACGGTTTCCCAGCCTAATTGTTGAAACATTTCTCTTGTTTCCTTCGGTGTCTTATGAAAAGCTGCGAAAGGATGATGGCTTGGTTTTTGAATCATATAAACCGGACCCGCAAAGTAAATTTCCGCTTTTTCAAGAGTCTTTTCAACCCCAGGATGTGTACGATCAACCGTTCCATAGACTTTTTCGGCCTCAGCTAACTTATCATAGCTATACTTTTCTTCTAAAAGCAGTGTGCCATATATCTTGCCATCTTCACCTTTTAAAGCGATTTCCTCTCCAAGCGAAAAATGGATGGCTTCTTCACGAGGGACGGGCAATGTGATTGGGATACTCCACAGCAGACCATTAGATAAATGCATATGTTCCAGGACATTTTGATAATCTTGCTGATTCATAAATCCCTTTAATGGGCTAAATCCCCCATTAGCAAGTAACTCTAAATCTGATAAACTCCAATCGGAAATCGTTAAACTCGGTAAAGTTTCCGCTTTTTGAAGCGCTTGTTTTTTTTCGAGTTCGGGAACTTCTCGATTCATCAAAGTCCCACCATGTGGACAAATGGTTGATGACTGGGATTCTTTCGTTTTCATACACTCATCCTTTCACGATTCCATCGTTGTTTCCTGCTTAATATGACTCTCGACTTGTTATATATATGTTCTGATGCTGCTCCCTGAATTTCCCCGGAGAACACTTCACTTCTCTGCGGAATAATCGACTGAAAAAAGCTGGATCATCATATCCTACCTTAATGGCAATATCAATGATCTTATCATTACTCTCAATTAGAAACTTCTTTGCTTTTTCAATTCGAATAAACTGCAACATTTCCACAATCGTCTGATCAGTTTCTTGCTTAAAAAGTCGATTTAAATGGCGGGGGCTGATCGTAAATAGCTTACATAATGAAGGAATGGAAATTTTTTGATCATAATTTCTAGAAAGATACCCACATACTCGCTGGACTAATAGGCTACTAGATTCAATAGTAGGGGAATCCGGTTGTTTAATTTGCTGCTCATTATATATTCGCGATAATAGAATTAATAATTCCACTAACTGTAGGCGAATTAAGGTAGAGTAGCAGGACCCTTCTCCTGTATATTCATTCATCATTCCTTCTAATAAAGAATGTAGTCGCTCGGCATAAACGCCTTTCAGATTTAATAAATGATGAAATCGTTCCTTATTATCTAAAAATGGATGAATATAGAAATAATCCATTGATTGCGAGACACCTAGTTCCTTCAACAAAGAATCCTGAATCAAATTAGGCAGAAATAGACAATTGATAATATCAATTTTTTTCCCTACTTCCACCTCAAATGTGTGAACCTCTCCAGGATTAATAATAAAAATATCATTCGTTTGAATACGGTACGTTTGCTCTTCAAAAACGTGCTTCGCCTCACCCTTGACTACGTATACTAATTCAATAAAATCATGTGAATGAGCTGGTGGAACATTCATAGAATCATGCCGATATTGCTGAATCCAAAATGGAAATGCATTATTTTTCATATATTCTTGACTTCGATATCTCATTACACTCATCTTCAATCCTCCTTCTAGATTAAGATGAAAAGATAGAACGATTAGATTTGTTTGAAATTATCTAATTTTACAAAACAACCTTTCGTTAGTCAATTTTATACTGGCATCATCAATAACTCTATCCACATAAGGCGATTGAAGGAATGCGATTCCCGTTTAGTTTTTTTGTTTAAGTGTATTCACCTCAATGACTGCACCATTTTCTTGCTGGGAACGGATGGCGGCCTCGATTACTTCCTGTGCCGCTAGCGCCTCCGAACCTGAACCCGTTATGTCATCTGGAGAAACGTTCAATGTGATTTCTTGAATAAATGTTTGCAGCCTATTTTTAAATGTGGCATTAAATCCTTCCATTCCTGTCAAAACAGAATTACGCATCACCGTTAGTTCTGAGCGACCATGGGGATAATAAGTGACCTCATTATATACATCATCGATCACAAATCTTCCTTTTGTTCCCGCTACCTCACATTGCTCAATGGGATGACGACTATCCATATCATAGCTACCCGTTAAATGCCCTACAGCTCCTGAAGCAAATTCCATATTAATAGAAGCAGTGGACCAAACTGTTCTACCTGGAGCTTTTGCCATAAATGCCTGTACTCGCTGAATCTCTCCACCAAAAAAGCGCATAACATCTATGGAGTGAGGGTGCAAAGCACGTAAATGAATCCATGGCGTTGATTCATTGGGATTACCAATTGTTAGTTTCATATTGACATATAATAGAGCACCTAATTCCCCTTGTGTCACCCATTCTTTGGCCTTATGAGCGGTTGGAGCAAAACGGTGGTTTAAGTTACAAGCGAGTCTTACTCCTTTCTCTTTTGCAAATGTAATCATTTCTCGTGCTTCGGACAATTGGTTGGATAAAGGTTTCTCCACTAGTACATCTTTTCCCTTTTCAATTGCGAGCATGGCAGGCTCAAAGTGATGAGATCCGTTTTCGATTCCGCCTGTTGCAATGCTGACCACATCAATTTCTTCATTTTCTAATAACATGTTTAAATCAGTATACGATTTCACGCCGAATTCTAGAGCGGCTGCTTCGGCCAACTTTCCATCCAGATCACAGACTGCTACCAATGTCACATTAGGGATCTCCTGATAATAACGACAATGCAATTTTCCGATATTGCGCAATCCAACGACAGCAGCTTTAAGCAAAAAGATCATCCCTTTCTGTGTTTAAGTGAGTCTGGGACATAACTATTTTTACCAAAGAAAAAAATGAACGACCAAGGTGCATAAACCCCGCTCCGGAAATATACTTCGCTTTCCGCGGGCGAGTGGCAAGCCTCCTCAGGCTTCGCCTTCCAGGGTCTTGCCGAACTCTCACTTCCCGCAGGAGTCTTCGTATATTCCCTACGCTAAGGTAATGTATTGTTCGTCCTTAGAGCTTAACGCTTTAATTATGTCCCAGCCCCATGCCTTTTTATAAGTTATTCCCGATCCAAAGAATGGTTTCCCTATACCTTTGACTCGTTCGTCTTTTTCTCTTTCTTTTCTTTTGCTTGTAGATCCTGTGCTGTTTCTATTGAACCTATATACATAGAATCATAGGCTTCTTGAGATGTTTTAAAAGGACCCTGATCTAGACCATGCCATTGTAAATTTGTATACATGGGATTCGCTCTGCCTGTTGCATGCTCCCTTTTCGCAATATACGCTTCCATTCTTTCTGTTAATGCTTTGACAATCTCTGGCTCTCGCTCTGCTACATTATTTAGTTCAAGCGGATCTGTAAAAATATTGTATAATTCCACTTCTGGTTTAAAATGAAGATCAGGCTCCAACGCACGAATTAATTTCCATTCAGGTGTTCTCCAACCGTGCTTGCGCATCCATGTACATTCTGTAATATAAAATTCAGAGGTTTGTTGAAAACGCTGATGATCATTATGGACGAGCGAGAGTAAACTTTGCCCATCAAATGAAATATCTGTTTTTATACCAAGTAATTCCAGAATTGTTGGGGTTAAGTCTTTAATTAAGGTAAATTCCTCCACCCTTTTTCCAGCTGGTAATTTTCCCGGAAATTTAAGAATTAAAGGGACGACTAGGTTATGTTCATAAAGTCCATGATGATCATACCAACAATCATGTTCATTTAATGTTTCTCCGTGATCGGAAGTGATAATCACCAGCGTTTCTTCTTCAATTCCTAATGTTTGAATACTTGTTAACATCTTTTGAATACAAGCATCCATATAGGCAACTGCTCCGTCATATTGAGCATCGACATAATCAGAATCTGTGCATCCTTCTGGCAACCATGAAGTAATATAGTCAGCAAATGGCTTAAATTCCTTTAGTTTATCCAAGGATGTATTTGCTGGGTCGCATTCATCCCCATCATAAAATATCCGGTCAAAAGGGGCAGGGGGTAAATAAGGAGAATGGGGATCCATATGACGCATAAATAAGAAAAACGGCTCCTCCTCACTTGCTAATCTTTTCAGTTCTGGGATCGCAACCTTATTTAAATTCTCTGCTTTAGGGCTTTTTCCCGTTGCATCAGGTCCCCATCCTGAATAGTCGATATATTTTTGAAACCCTCGTGAGGATGGGTTACCAGTAAATCCGATACAAGTTGTTTGATATCCGTGGTCTCCAAGTATCTCCGGCAGGGTTTGCACATGATCCCCTAATGGCCCTTTATGGCGAAGCGCCACCACATCTGTTCCAAAACAATCCATTCCTGTTAGCATGGAAGCATAGCCTGGTGTTGTAGGAATACTTGGACTAAAATAGTTTTCAAACAACACACCATCTTTCGCAAATTGATCGATATGAGGGGTTGTCAAACGATCATATCCATAGGAACTCATGCGATCTCTGCGCAGACTATCAATTCCAAACATAATAATATTAGGCTTTTTCATGGTTTACCATCTCCTTTTAAGAAAAGCGCAAGCGCCTTGCTCAGCCCCGACAAGCAAATGTTCTGAGACAAGAAAAGTCCGGTTTTGACTTTTATTGGCTCAGGTTATTAAGCAGAACATCGGCTAAAGTCGCCACATCCTGTGGCAACGCCGATGAACTCACATCCTGTGAGCTTCTCGGGGCTAGGCGCTGGAGCTAGATCAAGCATTAGCCGAAATTTATACCTTTTAAAAAGGGAGTGTAAAGAACTCCCTTACTCTTTTACCATTTTTTGATCCCGTGCACCTAAAACCTGTAAGCAGGCATTTAAATATCCATAACTTTCAGCGGCAACAATCGAAACATCAGCTAGGGAATGTTGATTTGCCCCAATTACTTCAAGACATACAGGGCCATCATAATCGCCATCTACTAAAGCCTTGCAATAGGCGAGTAAATCGATGTCTCCCCGTCCACATGCTTGATTTTGAATATCTCCAGGACCAGCTGTTCGGCCTTTGCAATCCCGAATATGCACATGCTTCATTCTATTTAACACTTTTGGCAGTTCTTCCTCAGGATTTTCATTTCCTCGAAAAATATGACTCGGGTCCATATCGATTCCGAAAGCTGGAGAATCAATCTCATTCATAGCTTGTAATGTTGTTGGTGTATTATAGATTGCATTTCCTACATGAGCCTTCACACATAATGTGACACCATATTCCTCTGCCTTTTTTGTTAAAGCACGAAGCGTTTCAATCGAATGGTGCAAACTATCCTCATCACCCGATTTCCCGCCTGGCCCTACATTGATAACAGGAATCCCTAATTCAGCTCCAGCTTCAAAAGCTTTTATTAAGCGCTCTTCATCAAGGGAAGCCACTTCCATAGATAAAAGTTCCAAGCCATTTTCCTTTACAATCGCTTTTAGCTCTTCCGCCTGTTCACGCCAACGATCTAGCTCAAGATGTTCACACATTCCTTTAATGGCCGCTATCTCTACACCATCATAGCCACAGTTCGCAATTTGCTTTGCGGCAGTCGCAAAATCAAAGTCCTTGAATAAAACAGAATTGACACCAAGCTTCATTATTTTATCCCTCCTGGAATTCGTTCAAGATCTTTTACATCGACAATCGTCCCCGTTTCCCAAGAACGGATCGCTGCTTCAATAATCGTTTGCGCTTTCAGGGCATCCTCTCCGGAGCCGTTTACTCGATCGTATGTCACACCAGTCTTGAGCTGATCCACAAAGGAATTGATCCGGCTTTTAAAAGTTTCAGGAAATGCTCGCATCCCACCTAAATAGCTGTATTTTTCAGTTTCAATACTATGCCGCGGATAAAACGTTAAATCTTCACAAGCATCCTCTAACACGAATCTTCCTTTCGACCCAACTACTTCACAATGCTCAAGGCCGTAGCTAGCGCCTGCGTCATAGCTTCCTACTAAATTACCAATCGCGCCATTTTCGAACTCTAAAATGATTTGTGCATTCGACCAAATTGCGCGCCCCTCCCCTTTCATCATAAAGGCTCCTACTCGTTTGACATCTCCACAAAAATAGCGAATCACATCAAAGGAATGGGGATGCAGAGCACGGAGATGAAACCACGGTGAACTTTCAACAGGATTATTAATCCACATTCTCATATTAATCATATGGACTTTCCCTAAGCGTCCGGCTTCAATCCAAGACTTGGCCCGTTCAGCCGCAGGGGTAAAGCGATGATTGAGATTGACCGCATAAGGAATTTGATTATCCCGCGCAAAATCAACCATTTCCTGTGCTTCCGCTAATTTGTTTGAGATCGGCTTCTCCCCTAGTACAGGAATCCCTGCTCTAAGTAATTCCATTGTCGGTGCATAATGCTCACCACCATTTTCTTCCCCTTTAGTGCAAACACTCACTAAATCTAATGGAATCTCGCTATCGAGCATTTCTTTGACACTGTAAAAAGCTTTCGCACCATATTGTTGCGCGGCTTTGTCTGCCTTTTCCTTAATAATGTCGCAAACCGCTACAATCTCCGTATCCTCATTTTCCGCGTAAACAGGAGCGTGCGTATTCCCAATATTCCC
Organism: Bacillus sp. J14TS2; assembly: GCF_018333015.1. Classification (NCBI taxonomy): domain Bacteria; kingdom Bacillati; phylum Bacillota; class Bacilli; order Caryophanales; family Bacillaceae; genus Bacillus; species Bacillus sp. J14TS2. The sequence continues at coordinate 216,652 of NZ_BORE01000006.1, forward strand.
CACACCAACAATTGCTACTTTTAACGTCATGAAACCATCCTCTCTAAATCTTTTTTATTAACGATGCCTTCTGTCTACCAATCTCCCATCCTACAATGCTTGAAATGATAGGAAGCGCTTGCAACATATCATAAAATTCTCTCTGCTGTTTAAGTAGATCTTAACAAGCTTTCGCCTAATCTTCATTGTGTATCCTGCCAAATTCATGGTCAATTCGGACATTTTGTGAACCTCACACTTCCAAACATTGTCTCTTATATTCCGTTGGAGTCAAGCCAGTCAATGATTTAAAATTTCGGCAGAAGTAATGGACACTTGAATATCCAAGCTGATCAGCCACCTCTTCAATCAGTTCCATATCAATGAGTAATTGCTTAGCTTTTTTAATGCGTTCTGTAATTAAGTAATGTTTAGGTGCACATCCCATAATATCTTTAAACAGATTGGAAAAATACGTAGGATGATACCCGCATAAATCAGATAGTTCCGTTAAAGGCCAATGATAGTCTGGTCTTTTTTGAATTGCTTCTAGGGCTGGAGCAATTTTTCTCTTTTCGCTCTTCCATAATCCATTTTGTAATTTTTGTCGAATAATTGTTGTAATCAATTGTAAAAACAAAGCTCTGGACATGCAGCCATACCCTGGTTCCTCTAAACGAAATTCTATTACAAGCTGATCAAATAAATCTTCAATGTTTGGGATTGTCATATGATTAGGAAACACCAGCTCTTTTTGCTCATTGACAATGATTGTATAGCTCGGAATTTGTTGCCTTAATTGCTCTTCTGAACAAAATTGAATCTGGTGAAGGGGATGTGTAGGCTCGACCTCCTCTGTACACCAATCAAAATGAATACTCATAAATGTAAAAGGATCATCTTCTGCTGCAATTAGCTGATGTGGACATTGCGGACCATAGAATACGAGATCTCCCGCTCGCAAATCAAATATTTGATTCCCCATTCTCAATGTTGCCTTACCAGAAAGGGTGTAGACAAATTGACAATCCCCTATAATCCGTGGTCCCCACGCTTGGCCAGGTGATGTCACCATTTTATTTGCAAAATGGATCATCGGTCGTAATTCGGAAAGTCTAATCACTTCTCTTTTCATTGCCTATCCCTCCGAAGAATCGTATATGATCTGTGAAATGTGCAATCTTCTATTAGAAAAGTCTAAAGACAGAGCAAAAACTAGACTGTTATCATGAATGTACAATCTTTTAAGATTGAAAAAACAAATGGAAAGGGATGTAAGCATGTTAAGTACAGAGCAATTACGGCAGTTCGAAGAAAATGGTTTTGTCAAAGGCGATGTCATTCTAGATGATAGTCAAGTGAATTTGTTACGTGAACAATTAGACCTTGTTTTGGATGGGAAATCAGTCAAAAAACCCGTGCTGAATCGCGATCTAACAAACTCTGATTCTGAATTCGGCATGAAAATGTCCAAAAAGGATACCGTTGTTCAAATTGTCAATATGTGGATGGTTAGTGATGCCTTTTTCCAACACGCGGCTAATGAACGCCTATGTGAAGAAGTTGCTCAGCTCTGTCAAACAGATACACTCCGAATCTGGCATGATCAGGTTCAATACAAACCACCTGTTATTGGTGGACCTGGAGACTGGCATCAAGATCATCCAGCATGGCCGATTATCCAACCAGCTGATCTAGTTAGTGCTTGGGTTGCCCTTGATGATGCCACTGTTGAAAACGGTTGTATGTGGATGGTTCCAAAAAGCCATAAATGGGGTGACCAACAAGCCTACTTAACCAATACAGCTGATTATAAGCCTAGTCATCAGCAACCGGAACGCCTGCCTGAAGGAGCTAATACTCAAGCAGTTCCATTTGAAATCAAAAAAGGGCAGGTAGGCTACCATCATTGTCTCACCTGGCACGGCAGTGGACCAAATCGTTCACAACGGAAACGGAGAGCCATCGCAGTCCATTATATGCCAGGTCATGTACGCTATGAACCGACTGGGGCACATCCAATGGAACCATTCGTAACTGTTCAACCAGGTGAAATTTTAACAGGGGATGATTTCCCTATTGTTTATCGAAAGGAAAGCGTTATCCCCCGATAATTTGCATAAGGGATGTCCTGTTTCACGACATCCCTACTTTCTTACTTATCCCGCATTAACGGGTAGTAATCCCTCCACCTCAAGGATTTAGAGAATACGGAGAAGCGCAGATGGGGATACACTGCCGTATAAGCCCCCGATTGGTTCAGGCCAACAGGATGCCGCGATTTTAGCCTTTGATCCTCTGTAATTAGTGGGTTTAAGTTCGCGACAACAAGCACTAGCACGTCCTGTGCGTCGAAAAACCCCCACTGATTAAAGTTTCGCTTATTTGGTCGTCACGGACGCTTTGTCAAATTGTAAGACACGATCTCGAATATCACAGCAATTATCTATGTTTACATATTCCATAATAAAAGGGATACCTTCCGTGTACTGATGATATTGCTGGAAAAAGAGTGGCCAATCAATATCGCCATCCCCAATCGCCCGTCCGTATGCATCATTGACTTTCCGATCCTTTCCATGAAAATAAGCAATATGAGTAGATAAATAGTGAAACATATCTTCTTCTGAATGATTGGCAATCAAATTAGCAGGATCTAAAAGGACTTTAAGATGACTAGATCCAATTTGTTCTATCAAATCTACTGTCCGCTTTGCGCTTGGGATAATATCTAAAACACAGGGTTCCAAAGCAATTGAAACATGATATTTCTCCGCCTTTTGCACAAGCTGACCTAGGCGATCTTTAAACAGATCAAAAGCAGATTCATAAGTGTCCGCATTGATTCCTCTCTTCCCTGGGATAAATCCACACTCTGTGGAGACATAGGGAATGTTATTCGTAGAGGCAATTTCCATTAATCTCTCAAAATAAGCTAGATTCTCTTCCGCCTCCTTCTCATCTTGCTCTAATAGATTCGTAAATACACCAATCGCCACTACCTCAATGCCATGGTCCTGATAAATATCGATAATTTCTTTACTTTTTTCATTTGTAAGTGTCTCTAAATTCGAACGGCCATTATACACCCAGTAATTAGAATCGGTTTGTGAAAAACATAGCTCTGTCCATTTAAAGCCCTCTTTTGCTAAAAATTGGGCTGTCTCCTTATTACTCAATTGCGGAAAGCTTCTTGATACAACGCCTACATCCATTCGTATCCCTCCATTATTTTGCCTCATCCCTACTTCCGAATCGCTTCTTTATTCTCCATATATAAGCTCCGATCAAACACGCTAAGCTTAACGTCAGTTCTCCTCCGCGAAGCAATATGCTGGACCACTCAGGCTGGTTGATTAATAATAATCTTGAGCCATTACAAATACATAACAATAGAATTTGGTAGCCGCAAATGATTAAAAAAGTGCTAAATACTCCGTTCTTTTTTAGACTTTTTGTTAAAATATGATGTATAACAAACACAAAGATGAGCCAACCAATCCCTAATAACACAAATGAAAAATTATCCACTGCCGGTATCTTCCAAGTATCGATCGAAAAGTACAAAAGATACGTCATCAATGTATCTCTCATTATGAACCAAAGAATCAATCCAATTCCTGCCGTTAGCGTCGTTAACCCCAATACGATTAGCTTTTGTAAAATTTCTTGACCTTTGGAGCTATTTTTCATTTGGAAGTTGATTCCTCCATTGTTGACGTGTTTTTTCAAGATCCGAAAGCAATGTAGAACGGGTCTCTTCACTATCCACTAAATTCGTCTTTTGGATATAGTGCACTAATCGCTGTAATTTTTTTGAATACGTTTTTTGCGCTGTCCTTTGTATATGAGAAATTCGCTCAGTATTCCCTTTCTCCTCTAATTTCTTTATTTTCGTTTGATAATGCCGGGACCATTGCTCCGGAATCTCACCATTTGCTACCTCCTCTAAAACGAGATGCTTTTGGCCAATATATTTCTTTGCAAAAGTATTCATAGACCAAATAGAGCCTAACATGATAAGAAAAAGCGAAAGCGCATAAATCAACACAAGCAAAAGAATCATATGGCAACAGAGCCTTTCAAATCTAATTCTTTTGCAAAATGGCAGGCTACATGATGTCCTTTGCTAATCTCCTGGAAGGCTGGGCTTTCTAGCTTACAAATCTCTTTAGCATAAGGACAACGCGGATGGAAATAGCAGCCTGTCGGTGGTTTTGCTGGGTTAGCCACTTCTCCTTTCAGAATAATCCTTTCCTTTTTCGCCCTAGGATTTGGAACAGGTTTAGCTGATAAAAGTGCCTCTGTATATGGATGCTTTGGCGTTGAAAATAAGGTTTCTGTATTGGCCATTTCGACCATCTTTCCGACATACATGACACCGACTCGATCAGAAATATGCTCAATGACCCCTAAGTCATGGGAGATAAATAAATAGCTTAAATGGAATTCTTTCTGCAAATTTTCTAAGAGATTAATAATTTGTGCCTGTATGGATACATCTAGCGCAGAAACAGCCTCATCACAGACAATGAATTTTGGGTTAGTGGCAAGCGCACGAGCAATTCCTATGCGTTGACGCTGCCCCCCACTAAAGGCATGAGGATATCTTTCTAGATGGCGACTATTTAAGCCAACAATTTCCATCAATTCTTTTACTCTCGTTTTCAATGCCTCTCCTTTAGCTATTCCATTACAAATTAACGGTTCCCCAATAATATTTAATACTGTCATTCTCGGGTTTAGGGAAGAATAAGGGTCTTGAAAAATCATTTGCATATCTCTTCTAATATCTCGTAATCCTTTATAATCCAATGTTGTTACATCAACTGTTTGACCATGGCGGTTTTTAAATTTCACATCTCCACTGGATGGTTCAATAGCCCGTAATAAACCTTTTCCTAATGTTGATTTTCCACAGCCAGACTCCCCTACAAGCCCAAAAGTCTCTCCCTCTTTTACATAAAAGGATATATCGTCTACGGCCTTTACTTCTCCGACACTTCTTTTAAAGAACCCCTTTTTGATCGGGAAATACTTTTTCAATGATTCTACTTCCAATATCTTATTCTCCATTTTTTTGCCCCCCTTCCCTTTCATTTGGATTTACTTTGACACATCTTACATAATGATCATCCTTAACTTCAACAAGTGGAATGTCTGCCACATTGCATAAACCATCTTCAGCAAGCTGACATCTAGAATAAAATCCGCAACCCTTTGGTAGATTAATCGGAATCGGAACAATCCCCTCGATAGATTCTAATGGTTGATTTGCTTTCCCCACTGTTGGGATCGACCGCAGTAATCCTTGTGTATATGGGTGTAAGGCTCCAAAAAACAATGTGTCGACATCTGTATATTCCACTACTTTGCCAAGATACATAACCGCAACTTCATCAGACATTTCAGCGATCACACCTAAATCATGGGTAATAAAGATGACAGCCGAATTAAAGTCTTCTTTTAGTTGATTAATTAGATTTAATACCTGCGCTTGTACCGTTACATCTAAGGCTGTTGTTGGTTCATCCGCAATCAAAATCGCGGGATTACAACAAAGCGACATCGCAATCATTGCCCTTTGCCTCATTCCACCTGACAATTCATGTGGATATTGGTCCATTCTTTGTTCGGGATTCGACATCCCTACTTTTTTCAATGTATCTATGGCAACTTTTTTAGCTTCCCTTTCATCCTTTGTAACATGCAAAAGGATGGCCTCAACCAATTGATTTCCAATAGTATAGATGGGGGAAAACGCCTTCATTGGCTCTTGAAAAATAACCGAAATTTCCCCACCACGTATATCTCTTATTTCTTTTCCTGTCGGATGGAGCTTTGCGATATTCACAATCTCTTCTTGCTTCTCATGTCTTCGAAAAAGAATATCTCCATCCGCAATTTTTCCTGGAGTATCAACGATTTGAAGAATTGCTTTTGTAGCAACACTTTTTCCACTTCCACTTTCTCCAACAATACCTAGCGTTTTTTTCTTCTTTAATTTAAAATCAACTCCACTTACCGCCTCTAAAATCCCTTCCTCTAATGGAAAATGAATATTTAAATTGGTAACCTCTAAAATAACCTCATCATCCTGATGAATCGTCGAATCCATTGTTGATGTCTTTTCCAGTACAACCTGCTTTTTCCTCATTCCTCGCTCACTCCTCTATTTATAAGGATCTGCCGCGTCGCGCAAACCATCACCAAGGAAATTAAACACTAACACCGCCACAATGATAAAAGCTGCTGGCCATAGTAACCAAGGGTGATGCGCTAAATTCTCTAGTTTCTGCGATTCTCCTAATAACACTCCCCAACTTACTACAGGCGCCTGTAAACCAAGACCTAAAAAACTCAAAGAAGTCTCTCCCAAAATGGTTGCAGGAATGGAAATCGTGACATTAATAATGATATAACTCGCAAAGGATGGGACGAGATGCTTCATAATAATCCGAAAATTACTTGCCCCGGCAAGTCTTGCTGCCATTGTAAAATCCTCTTCTCGCAGAGAAAGTATTTTCCCACGGACAACCCTTGCCAGCCCTGTCCAACCAATAATGGATAAGATCATGACCATCCCTAAATAAATTTGGCTTGGCGACCAGCTTGATGGTAAGGCAGCAGCTAACGCCATCCACAACGGGATTGTTGGAATACACATTAATAAATCGATTAAACGTTGAATGATTGTATCCGTGACTCCACCAAAATAGCCGGAAATTCCTCCAAGGATAACCCCAAGAATAATCACGAGGATAATCCCTAAAAAAGCAAAGGAAAGGGATATTCTTGAGCCATGTAAAATTCTGCTGAATAAATCACGTCCAAGCGAATCTGTCCCCATGAGAAAAAATGGAGCGTCCGCCTCTTCTAAGCCAATAATATGGCGATTAGTTTTAAATAACCCCCAAAATTTATATTCCGTTCCTTTTGTGAAAAAATGAAGATAATACGCTTTGGACTCATCTTCCGTAAAATTTTTTCGAAATGTTTCCTGATCCATTTCTTCTTTTAGATCAAAGACAAAGGGACGTAAGCTAAATCCATTTTCCGGATGGACAAAATGCAGAGTTTGTGGAGGTGCATATTTATAATCAGAAAATCGTTCTGCTGGAACATGCGGGCTTAAAAATTCAGCAAATGCTGCTAAAATTAATAAAACAAGCAAAATAGGTGCAGAGATAATCGCTAATTTATGCTTTTTAAATTTCAACCACATTAGTTTCCATTGTGAAGCGATTTCATAATGTTCATCTGCATTTTTATTAGGCTGAACAGGTATTTGTTGATTATTCGTAGAGATTTCAGGATTCACTCTTCCACCCCTCCAAACCTTATTCTAGGATCTAACCAGGCTAGTAGAATATCAGATATTAATGTGCCAATGATCGTTAGAATACTTAATAGTAGAATAAAGCTTCCAGCTAAATACATATCCTGGTTCATTAGGGCCTCCAATAACATTGGTCCTGTTGTTGGTAAATTTAAAACAATTGATACGATTGCTTCTCCTGATATAATTGCTGGAAGCGTCCATCCAATTGTACTAATAATCGGGTTGATGGCCATACGGACAGGATATTTAAACAATAGCTTTTTCTCCTTTACTCCCTTTGCTCTTGCGGTAATCACGTACTGCTTTTGTAATTCGTCCAGAAGCATGCCCCGCATCACACGGATTAAACCGGCCGTTCCTGAAACAGCGATGATAAGAACGGGCACCCAAATTCTTTGTAACATATCTAGAATCTTGTCAATGCTCCACGGCGCTGACACATATTCAGGAGAAAATAAGCCCGTAATGGCCACTCCCGTATTAACAAACACGGTGTAAATGACAAATAAAGCAATTAAGAAATTCGGGATAGCCAGTCCAATAAAACCAATGAATGTAAAAATATAATCAAAGATTGAATATTGGCGAATCGCTGAGTAAATTCCGATAGGTATTGCGATAATCCACGTTAAAATTAACGTTAGAATCGAAATCACGATTGTTAATCCTAACCTCTCGCCAATCACATCTTTTACAGGTTCATTCCAAGTAAAGGATCGGCCAAAATCACCATGGAAAATAATATTCTTAATCCATATAAAATATTGGGTATATATCGGCTTATCAAGCCCATATTGTCTTTGTAAACTCATAATCGTTCCTTCAGATACTTCCGTTCCTGACAACTCCAGCTGATTAATATAGGTTGTCAAATAATCACCGGGAGGTAGTTGAATTAACGCAAAAGATATAATACTAATGGCGATGATTAGCGGGATCAACTGTAATACACGATGCCCAATATAATTTAACATCCTATCCTCTCCTCTTTTAGGAAGGAACTTAGGTAGCTTTATTGTAAATAGAGCTACCTAAGTTCTATAGCATTATTCTTTAAAAAACATTTGTTCACCGGCAAAGTTAATTGCAATTGCTAAACCATCCTCTGTTACATTTCCTAAATTCGCATTGACAATTAACGGTTGCTTTGCATGCTCAATATGGACAAAATAGTATATATTATCGTGCATTTCTTGCCGTAATTCATCCATTATTTCTACTGCTCTTTCTGGTCCACTGACATTCATCTCATCCATCAAGTCATAAAATTTCTTCACATTCTCAGGCGGTTCTTCACCTTTTTTTCCACCTGATTTCCACCAGTCATGCCACATCCTTCCCCAAAATCCTGTTCCCAAATCCTGCATATAATAGAGCGGGGTGTGCGTCCACATAATCGATGCTTGCAGCTCATTCGCCTCACTTTTGTTCCCATGCAGGTTCGAATCAATCGTTTTGACCGTAACGTGGATGCCGATCTCCTTCCACATTTCTGTCAGCAATTCCGCTAGTGGGACAATATCAGGTGCCGCCGCTTGTACTTCAAAAGGAATCGTAAATCGCTTGCCATCTGGACCTTTTCGATATCCGTCCTTATCTTTTTCCATCCCCATCTCATCTAACAACTCATTTGCCTTTGCAATATCAAGCGTGCTATCAATCATCGTAGATGGCTCAGCAAATCCGTAATAGAGGGTTTCAATAATCTCATCACGATCAATCGCATAATTAAGCGCTTGTCTAAAGCGTAAATCTTGAACAACTTCGCGCCAGACAGGATCATCATAGGTCATATTTAAGAACACATCTGTCGGGGTTAGATGCATATCTGCTAAAATCGCTTTATATCCACCCTTCTCAGCATTTTCACGGTAAACAGGCATTTTCGTTAAAGCCGTTGCTTCACGATTGAAATCTACTTCCCCGGCAATAACCTTTAATGCCGTTACTTCTGTATCTTGCACAATCGCACTTTTCAGACTATCAATATAGGGAAGCTGATTTCCTTCAGGATCCACCTTAAAATAATAAGGATTTCGTTCATAGGTCACATGCGTTTTTGTCTTTTCTTTTGGTAACCACGGATACAAAACAGGGAAATCTGCCGCATTGGAATGATTTAGTTCCCTTTCTGTAATATCCAGATAGTTAAAATTATTAACCCAATCTGTGTCTTCGCCTTCATCAAAGTTATTTTCTTTAATGCTTTCTTCTAATTCTTTAGGGTCTGCATAATCTTTATGGAATTTCTTTAAATAATGAGCTGGCTTTAATAAATCAGCATAGCCGCGCCAGTTTTGGATCGCCAAGCTAATCGGGAAGCCGCCATTTGCTTCATCAAAAGAAATTTTAAAGGTGTAATCGTCGATAACATCTAATTTCATAGGCGAACCATCTACATTTCCGCCCGAATGAAGCCAGCCTGGTAAAATCGATGTAATCTCCTCATTAAACTGAACATCTTCAATAGCAAATCTCACATCTTCCGTTGTAACCGCTTCACCATCAGACCAACGCAATCCCTCTCTCATATAAAATGTAAATTCTTTTTCATCATCGGAAACTTCATAATCTTTCAGTACATTCCCCGTTATCTCTTCGCCTAGAATTCCCGGCGTATTTAAGAGCGGTTCATTATTCATAACAAATAAATCAGGATCCCAATCTATACTTTGAGCAACTGTATTTAACGTGCCCCCATATTTCCCTATTTCAACAGTAAGCTGATCAGTTGGTAATTCATTGGGAATCTTGGGTTCCTTCGGTAGTCGCTCTTCAACCGGCGGGAGGTCCATTTCATCAAGCATCGGTGCCTGTTTAAACTCCGTAATCTCTGTTACATCTACCACTTTTTCTTCCAGTTTCTCCGTATCCCCCTCTTTCTTAGCATCTTTTTCAGAGGTGGTTGGATTGCTTTTTGAAGAACAGCCGCTAATGACCATTGATAATACGAGTAAAAAGATGAAAAGTAATCTAAACGAGACTTTCATTTCCTTCCTCCTTTACAACATTTTTTTGGGATAATGTTTTAACGCAATATTCCGACATTTTTCTGTCAAATTCCTCCTTTCTCATTTAAATGTATATAATAGAAATTTCCCAACAAAACTTGTTAGGAAATTGTTCCATCTATTTCAATTTTTTCAAAGTCTAACTTTTCACACCTCTATCAATGCGCTCTCTCCTAGGATTTTCCTTCCACTCATCCCAATCCAATCCATATTCCTCTAAGACCTTTTTGATCCTTCCTTTAAATGGAAGTCCTTCCGTTCTTAAAATATATTGCATTGGATCCTCCTGCCCCCCAATCTTCCCCTTTACCCAGGTATGCAAGCGAGTATGCAAGCTCTTTGCTTGGTCTGGGAGAGAATCGACAAGATTCGTCGTTTCATCAGGATCAATTAGGAGATCATATAGTTCTGCAGGCGGGCGGGTAAAAGGACCAGCATCATAGGTTTCAATATATTTAAATTGTTCGGTTCGAATGCCTCTTGCTGCTTGCCAAGCACATTCACTTAGAAATATTTCTTGATGATGTTTGTCACTCGTTCCCTCTATTAATGGGATAAGACTCTTACCGTCCAGATCATTTGGAATATCCTGCTGCAGCCATTCCAATATAGTTGGCATGATATCCACATGCTGAACGAGGGATTGAACCTTCTTATTGGTTGGGAGCTGGCCTGGCCAACGCATAATCAGAGGTATATGAACCGTTTGTTCATACAGGCCACAATGATCCCAATAAATATCATGTTCTGTCAGACTCTCCCCATGATCGCCGAATAAAACGAGCAGTGTATCCTCTATTATGCCTTCTTCCTCCAAAAACCTATCTAAATCTTTTAATAAATCATCTAAATAACGGACTTCCGCATCATATAATGCATTTACATAGTCTGTATCGGTAATGCCGCCAAGTAAATCATAATGATGATATTTAAAAAATGGATAGGCAGCATGATTAAACGCTGGTTCCATACTTTTATTCGCAGGGTTATATGGCTCCTTCGTTTGGTCATAAAAAGTTGGGATATAGCTCTTAGGTGGTAAATAGGGAGTATGTGGATCCCAATAATGAAGAAAAAGGAAAAAATCCTCATCTTTATGCTCTTTGATCCACGGTTTCGCCAATGAGTTGATATTTTTACCATCAATCCATCTGGTAGGTTGCTTCGCATTAATATAATAACGATACCCTCTTGCGAACCATTCTTTTAAATTGTACATATTATCAACGGCGCCAGTGGTAAAACCTTTTTGCTGTAATAGACTAGGGAGCCATTGCTGATTCTTAGGTAAATAGGTTGATGCAGATCCATGTGAAACAACCCCAGTTGTTAATCCAACCTTCCCAGTAAAAATACTTGTATGGGCAACCTCTGTCGGTATGTCCGAAGAGAAAGCGTTTTCAAAAAGTACACCTTCATGCGCAATTTTATCCAAATAAGGGCTAGTCGGGAGGGGATAACCATAACAACCTAAACGATCCGCCCGTAAAGTATCTAGAGAAATAAATATTACTTTCATTTTGCTCCTCCTTGTTGTAAACATACTTAAAAGTGTGTGTTCAAAAGAACCAGTCGGGAGCTGACAACAATCACTAGCTTCCGACACTCGTACATCCTGCTTTCGCACAAGGAAAGGCGGTTTCTTTTCCAAGAAGCGGACTTGGCCGTGTTGAGGTAACCTCGATGTTCGACAAAACGTGTCGATTCTTATCCAAAGAGTATTTATTCCGCTGTGTCATTTTCACCGGATTTTTTGAACATCCTCTTAAACTTATTTTTCATTTTACTAAGGGGATCCCCATAAGTCATGGTCGATTAGGACAATTCATATGGTTTATCCAGCCAATTTCTTGGATATCATTTTGATTATCTGTTTTTCTCTTTATTTTTCATGGAATATATTTAGCAAACCGAAGGATTCCCAACTAAAGAGAACCCTCTTATGAGAGGATTCTCTAAAAAATTTGCTCATGATTGTTTTTAGATATTCTAGGAGATTTTGTAAGTGAACAAAAACAAAAAGGCTTCTATGCATTTGCTTCACACTTAGAAGTTATACCTAATAAACGAAGAGCTCTTCGTTTGTTTATTAAGCCAACCTTGGGAACATCCCACCATTTAGCAAATCACCTTTTTGCAAATCAAGATGATCAATTGTGACATGTGGTTTTCCGTTGAAAACGGTACCATCCGGCATAAAAATAATTGCTAATACCCTTCTTGGTTTATTTGTTTGATTTGAATAAGCGCTATGGAGGGTTAAGCCGTGATGAAAAGTACAACTTCCTGCCTTCAATGGAACCGTCTTCGCTTTATCTTTATCTAATCCCTTTACATCTTTAAAAATATCATGGCCATCAACAAGGTCGACCGCGTTCAATTCTTTTAACCTATGCGTTTTTGGTAAAAATTTCATACATCCATTCTGCTTATCTACATCATCTAATGTTAACCAAATAGAAAGTGCACCGTCTTCCTCCATGGGCCAATAAGGAAAGTCTTGATGCCATGGTGTTTCCTTAGAATCATTTGGCATTTTTAATAGAGCATGGTCATGAAATAATCGTATCCCCTTGTTCCCAATTAATTGGCTGGCCATGCCAGCCAAACGCTCTGATAAAACAAACCTAGCCATACCGCCATGATCTCTCCATGTGTTGACTCGCTGATTTAATACCTTATAATAAGCATCGTCTTGTTCGCTCGTTTGGATAGAGCTCCGACTCTTATTGTTCATTACCTCATCCATGAATGTACGTAACTCTGCTACTTCGTCTGTGCTTAAGACATTATCTACCTGTACAAAGCCATTTTCTTGATAATAGGCAATTTGCTCTTCAGAAAGTCCTTTTCTACTATCATGAAACATTCAAACCTCTCCTTTAGAATAAAATTAGATTGCTAGCCTTTTTAAGCTTAATATATTCCTCTTTTCGTTACTTGGTATATTTGCTATAAAAATGTGACTTTTTGCCAATAAACTCGTCTTATGGGAGTTATTTTTCATATGTTATAGTATATATACCTTTAATTTTTGAGGAGAGGGAATCATGAAACAACAAAATATGAATGAAGTTTTACGCGGAAAACAATTCTTTACAAAACGAATGTTTCCATTTCATATTGAACGTTATCGTATTTTGAAAGATAATTATATTCCTCCCCATACTCATGACTTTTTTGAATTGGTATATGTCGTGAGGGGGAATGCTCATCATCAAATTGAAGATAAAACATATGAATTATCTGCTGGAAATGTATTTATACTTGAACCGAGTATGTATCATCGGTTTCGTGCTTCTCTTAGCCATGATACGGTTGTTTACAACGTGCTTTTTAATAAAGAATTTTTACATAGGGAATTAAATACGTTGAGCACCATGCCTTCATTTGTAAATTTCTTTTATTTAATACCCTTTTTACAAAAACACTCATCATTCATTCAATTTTTACCACTTCAACTTGTTCAAAAGATTCAAATTGAAAAACATCTAGATGCTATCTATCGGGAATATCAAGAAAAAGAAGACGGCTATCAATTTGTCATTAAGACTCGTTTAATCGAGGTACTTATCCTCCTTAGTCGTTATTACAAAACCAACCAAGGAAAACAAAATATCTTCATAAGTGATGATGAAGCCATACAATCCATCGCTCATTTTTTAAAAGAACATTGTAATCAACCGATTTCCTTGAGCCAACTTAGCAAAACCTTCGGGATTAGCGTATCCTCATTAACAGCAAAGTTTAAAGCGCATACAGGTAAAACATTAATTGAATTTAAACATACTGCTCAAATTCAACAGGCCTGTTACAAACTTCAAGAGAGCAAAAAGAAAATATCAACGATTGCGTTAGATTCTGGATTCAATGATCTTAGCCATTTTAATCGAGTTTTTAAAAAACACACTGGTACAACACCAAGTCATTACCGATCAAATGGCGGGGAATCTTAGAGACTAAAAAAAAGGAGCTTCCAAAAAGGCGTTACCTTCCCCCTTTTGGATAGCTCCCTATCACCCTCTCCAAATTCTTGTTTTACTTACCTTGCCATTTCTGAATAAGCGAATCTGCATCCGTATTCAGAAGCTCATACAATTCTTTAGAAATCGAGTTGTTTTTTAGCTGATATTTAAGCAATTGCTTGAATCTTTCCATATGTTTAATGACCTTTGCAGCCGCTCCATTTTTCTCAAATTTCGCCACTACTTATAACAATCGGTGGATCATTTCTATCATTCGCTCAAGTACAATTTTAAGATATCAAATTATTCTAACTTTAGTTGGTGCAATAATATTTGAATCCATCTCTCCATTTCTATATCTATTTATCTCGATAAAAATAACTCCAATAGGTGTATTTATTGAACCAGAACAATATTCTAATTCAGGTAAAGGTAGAGGCTGAAAAACCACCTCCTTATAACCAAGTTTTACCGGCTTGACCCCCTAAGATATATTGACTAATCCATTGAACGGGGGTGCTTGACCAACTATGGCATAAGCTCATACATAAGAATCATATCCTACATAAGTTATTTGCATTTTATGGAAATCTCTTTTCTCAGTTAAAACGGAACTCAAGCACACATCTGGATCATATTCCACGCCTGCTCTTGTAATCCGAAATTGGAACAACACTTGGCAAGCCAAAAGGCGGATAGAGGGAATATTGGATTAGTCGGTTTATATGCTTTTAAAAATTCAATCGCTCTAGTATCGGAAACGCCCTCACTTAGACTCCCCATTAATGAGACCCTGGCTATTCTCTTCCTTTAAATCAAGTTCTTTCCATTCTACTGGCTTGCCTGGTTCTGGAAATTTCTTTTCGTAATCATAAGGGCTGCATGAAAAGCACACCAATATTCCTGCTCTTCCATAGGCACCCATTTTAAAAAAGGGTAACACATTCCTTGTGGTAATATATTTTCTTGTTTCTAACCAATCTGTCATATATTTTTATAATAAAAAGGGACCTTTTGTCTGATACAACAGCTGCTTTATCTAGTTTACGCAATCATTTTTTAAGGTAATAGAAGAACAGGATACTATTTCAAGGAGGCGCATACTTATGGATCCATTACCAAATAATAATCAATCTTTCTGGAAATCGACTATAAAGGCACCATCCTATCCTACTTTATCTAAGAATTGCGAAGTAGATGTGGCCATAGTAGGTGGTGGAATTTCGGGTATTTTGACTGCATTTTCGGCCGCAAAGGCTGGCTTATCTGTGACTCTATTAGAGGCTCGTGATTTTGTTAGCGGAACAACAGGAGGAACCTCAGCGAAATTGACAGCACAACATCAACTTATCTATGATGATTTGCTTAATAAAAATGGAGTGGATGTAGCGAAGCTCTATTATCAGGCCAATAAGGAGGGCTTGCATTTTATTGAAAGTTTAGTGCAGGAATATGACATCGATTGTGATTATGAAAAAATAGATGCCTATGTCTATGCTCAAACAAAGGAGGAAGTAGAACCATTAGAAAAAGAAGCAGAGGCTTATAAAAAGCTTTCTATTCTTGGTGGCCTGCAAATGGATTGTCCTCTTGATTTGGATGTACATTCCGCCTTAATCATGAAAGATCAGGCCCAATTTAATCCGGTTAAATTTTCATTGGGAGTGCTAAAAGAGATTGATCATCTAGGTGGGAGCGTCTACCAGAATACCATGGTGACAGATTTAAAAAAAGAAGGAAATTGCATCCATTTATCGACTAATTCGGACTGTACGGTGACAAGTAAACATGTTGTATTCACGACTCTTTTTCCGACCTATGATCCCGATTCCTTTTATGCAAAACATTTGCAACCTGTCACATCACATTTATTAGCGCTACGTTATCCTCAAGATTTTCCAGGTGGTATGTATATTAATGTGGATCGCTCAGTACGAAGCATTCGTCACACTAAGGTAAATGATGACGAGTATCTTCTAATTGGCGGGGAAACACACAAAACCGGTGATCAACATTCCACTGATGATCGCTATCAGCAATTAGCTACATTTGCAAAACAAACATTTAGTACTTCTGAGGTCCGCTCATACTGGTCCGAGCATGATTTGGTTACAGAGGATCGTCGTCCATTAATGGGATATCTCGCTTCAGAGGATGAGAATATCTATACCATTACCGGATTAAATAAGTGGGGATTAACTAATGCTGCAGTTGGCGCAAAATTAATTTGCAACTTAATCATGGAACAGAACAATCCATACCAAGAAATTTTTGCTCCTAATCGATTGCAAGCTAATGACGAGAAAGAAGATTCTTCTTTACAAGCAAAAGCAGCGCATTTAAAAAAGAATCAAGCAGCAACCGTTGAAATCGATGACCAACAAATTGGCCTATTTAAAGATCAAAATGAGGATATTCATTATTTAGACCTTGCTTGTACCCATTTGGGATGTGAGGTGCACTGGAACGATGGTGACCACACATGGGATTGTCCTTGCCATGGCTCTATTTTTAATAGTACCGGAAAAGTAGTAGCCGGTCCTGCCGTGCAAGATTTAAAAAAGGTAGATCCTAATGATATTTCTAATTAAAAAGAGACTGAGACATACCTAAAATGCTAAATCCCAAAGACGGACAATGTATTTCCTTAGAGGAGGAGAATCCTGCGGGTTGAAAGTTCGGCAAGACTCCGGCAGAAGTCTTGCCACTCGCCCGCATTTCCGGAGCAAGTATATGCACCAAACTAGTTCGTTTTTTCTTTGGTAGAAACACTTTTGTCCCAGCCTCTTCTTCTTATCGATGCAATCTTTGTTCTACATCTTCAACAATTTGCTCTACAGACATGCCTTCCATGCTCACAAATGGAAAATCAAACTGCTCAGCTGCTGCATCAATTTCATTTAAACTTCGAACAACCGCAAGATTGGATCCTTTTGCTTCTTCCTCATTTGTAAACATAAAGACTTCATGCCCCTTTTGTTCTAGAGCATGTTTCACATCTTCAAGTGGCGTTTCCACAGCAATTTTTGCCAATTCCATCACCTTCCCTTTTTTTAATAATGATTTGGAAAGGTTAGTATTCCCGTGATAAAGGGATTTACTCATTTAAAAATTGCGGTTCCTCAATCGATTTTGGTTTTTTCCACTTTAAAGCAAGGACAACGCCGATCACTAAAATGATCGCTGAAAAATAGAAAGGATAATCTAAATTTACATCAAAGAGCATCCCGCCGATAATCGGACCAAAGATATTACCGATACTTGTGAACATGGAATTCATTCCCCCCGCAAATCCTTGCTCATCACCAGCAACTTTTGATAGATAAGAGGTGACGGCTGGGCGCATTAAATCAAAACCTACAAAGAGAATGATGGTGACAAACAAAATACTCATATACGTTTTCACAATGGTAATCAAAAAGACAAGGAGTGCGGAAAAAATCAAACTAAACAAAATAAGACGTATTTCCCCGATGTATTTTGTTAGACGATCAAATAGAATCACTTGTGCAACAGCTCCTAAGAGGGCCCCACCAGTAATGACGATCGCTATATCCTTCGGAGTAAAGCTGAATTTATGATCGACAAATAAACTAAAAATCGACTCAAACGACGCTAACCCAAAAGAAAAAATCATAATGATCATAAAGGGAATAAAATAAATCGGCGCAAAAACACGTTTAAATCCCGGCTTCTGCTCTTGCTTCTGTTCATCTTGATTTCGCTCAGGTTCCCGAAGCATAACAACAGAAAAAATGGCCGCAATAAAAGCAAGAAGCGATGCGGAGAAAAACGGAATTCGCGTGCCAATCTCCGCAAGGAATCCCCCAACACCTGGTCCAACAATAAAACCTGTCGATATAGCTGCTGACATATAACCTAATGCCTTTGATCGAGTTTCCACTGTCGTGATATCTGCTATAAACGCCGTTACAGCTGGCATAATAAAAGCCGCACTTACTCCACCTAAAATACGAGAAAAAAATAACACGATCAGCTCCTGCCCAACCGCGAATAATAATTCGGAAACACTAAAAAATAACAATCCAATCACAATCATTTTTTTTCGCCCAAACTGATCTACCCATCGTCCCGAAAACGGGGACATTACTAACTGGGAAATGGCAAAGGCAGCAACCATATATCCAACAACAGAACCGGAAATACCTAGTTCATTCATAAGCGTTGGCATTACAGGGATCACAAGCCCAATTCCTAAAAATGCGATAAATAAATTTATTAATAAAATCGGTAATGTAAATGTTCTTTGTTTCATCATTCTTTCTCCTTCAAGGTAAACTTCCTAAAAATACTACCTCGAAGTACCTATAGAGTCAATATTTAAGAACAAATTGCTTTAAAATCAATTTCTTTCACTGATTTATAATTTTTCAAAAATTTATTTAAATGGATAATCTCCCCTTGACAGTCTCATTGAGAACAGTTATCATTCATGATGATATTGATATTCATTCTCAATTAAATCAAACATATTATACAAGGGGGAAGACATTTGAAGAAATATACAATTATTCTGTTCATCTTCTTCATTACTTTATTAGCAGCATGCTCAGCTGAAACTAATACTAATAAAGAAGCGGATGATCATCAGGAAGAATCAAAAGTGCAAGTCAACGAAACAGACAACAAAGCCGCTTTGGAAGAGGATGGTGTGGATGAGACCGCGCTAGATGAGGCCTTGGAGCAATTTCCCAAAGAGATTCCAGAACGGATCATTACAACTTCTGTTCCTATTACAGAAATGCTTCACCTATTAGAGATCACGCCAATAGGTGTTCCAACCTCTACCAACCCAATTCCCAAAGAATTTGAGGAGATCGATCAGATTGGCTCACCAATGCAACCTGATCTTGAAGTCGTCACAAGTTTAAATCCTGACCTTATTATCGGTGCTAAATCTTTGGAAAGTTCATTAGAAAAAAATTTAGAAGGTATCGAAATGGATCGTGCCTACTTAAACACAGATTCCTTCCATGATTTAAAATTAAGCTTCAAAGTGTTAGGAACTTATTTTGATAAAACAGACAAAATGAATGAGGCTATGAGTCAGATTGTAGAAAAGGAAAATGAGTTAGCAGAACGAGCTGAAGGAAAAGAACTACCTCGTGTTCTCTTAATTATTGGTACATCGGATTCCTTTATGGTCATGAATGAGAAATCCTATTTGGGTAGTATTATTGAAACACTAGGAGCTGAGAATATTGCAACAACAGTTTTAAATGCGACAGAAACTTATTCGCCGATCAATATGGAAGCTGTTGTAGAAGCTGACCCAGATATTATTTTTGTATTAGCATCAGGGGATCATGGTGCTTCAGAAGATATGTTCCAAAAAGAAATTAATGATAATGACGTGTGGACGAAGCTTGCTGCATATAAAAACGACCGAATCCATATTCTGGACTATGACGTTTTTGGCGTAACTTCCATTCTCAACGTTGAAAAGGCTTTGACAGAAATTGCCGACTATGTTTATCAGTAATTATTTTCCACCTCCGAGTGGTATCTTCCTGAGGCTGAGACATAATTAAGCTCCAAGGACGAACAGTGCATTACGCAGCGGGGGAAATATAGATAGACTTCTGCGGGCCACGTCCTGTGACCACCACTAGAACATCGTGTTTGTCGAGATACCGGAGTACAAATGAGGATTAAAGGCTAAATCACGCCGTCCTGGTATAACGCCTTTGTGATCTATAAGGAAGCTCACTACCCGTCCGTGGAAAGCGAAGTATATTTCAAGGTAGTTCGGTTTTGTCTTTTTGTCTCAGCCTTAGGGCAAATTAGTTCATTAAAAGAGGGTTTAGACATGAAGTTAAAATTACATAATCAAACAATTGTCATAGTGACCTTTATTTTGGCAATTGTGGCAGGGGTCCTTGCTATTGGGCTTGGCAGTGTAAATATTTCCATTCCCGAGATTCTACAAACACTTTTTCAACCATCATCCACAATCCATGAAACGATCATATGGGATATTCGTCTCCCACGTGTTCTATTAGCCATGATTATTGGGGCAAATATCGCGATCTCAGGGGCCTTATTACAGGCCGTAATGGGAAACCCACTCGCAGATCCTGGACTTACAGGTGTGACAAGCGGGGCTGCCGTTTTTGTACTGATCATTTTCCTTGTTGCTCCTGAATATACATCTTTCATACCTGTGGCTGCATTTATTGGAGGACTTCTAGCAGCAACTATTGTCTACTCATTGGCCTGGAAAAAGAATGGGATCTCGCCAATCACCATCATTTTATCAGGAGTAGCGGTCAACGCTTTATGTGGCGGAGGGATTGGCTACTTATCGATTTTATATAGTGATCGTCTTCCTTCTGCCCTGCAATGGTTAAATGGGAGTTTGGCTGCGAAAGGCAATAATGCCTTATTTATGGTCTTACCTTATGCTCTTATTGGTTGGGTCTTATCTATTTTTGCCATTCGAAAGGCTAATATTATTCGGATGGGTGATCAAGTGGCCGCGAATCTTGGAGAAAATGTCCAGCGCATCCGTATATTATTATCCCTATTAGCTGTTTTCTTAACAGCCGTTTCAGTAGCAGCGATCGGAATGATTGGTTTCATTGGACTAGTCGTTCCTCATATTGCCAGATTACTAGTTGGCTCTAATTACAAGTATTTACTCCCGATGAGTATGGGACTCGGCGCTTTGGTCTTGCTTGTCGCTGATACAGGCGGGAGAACATTATTTTCACCAATGGAAATACCTGCTGGCATCTTAATGTCGGTCATCGGTGGACCTTATTTCTTATACCTCATGAGAAGGAGTGTGCTTTAATACATGCTTACAGTTGACTCCATTTCGATTCGCTATGAGAAAAAGACAGTGATTGATCAATTCTCTTTCTCCGTGCAAAATAGGGAAATTATGTCGATTATTGGGCCGAATGGTTCCGGGAAATCAACATTGCTCAAGGCCATATCTAAATATATCCCTTATCATACGGGGCAGATTTTTCTCGAAGGAAAAAACTTAAAATCATTACGCGCAAAACAAGTAGCTCGCACAATGTGCATGTTAAGTCAAAAAAACCAAGCACCTCACGATATGACTGTTATAGACCTGGTTTCTTATGGAAGATATCCGCATAAAAAGTGGTTTGAAAAACTGAATGATGAAGATATGGATATTGTTCATTGGGCTTTGGAAAAAACTCATTTATCAGGGTATAAAGATCGTATTGTTTCTTCCCTATCTGGTGGCGAATCACAACGAGCCTGGATTGCCATGGCCTTAGCTCAACGTCCTAAAATCCTCTTATTGGATGAACCAACAACCTATCTCGATATTTCACATCAACATGAAGTGCTGGAACTTGTTCGTGAACTAAACCAAGATATGGGCATGACAGTCATCATGGTGCTACATGATCTTAATCAAGCCGCTCGTTATAGCGATAAAATTGTTGTCGTACGCTCTGGCGAGAAAGTGATGAATGGGACTCCCGAATATGTGATGACAACGGGAATGATCAGAGATGTTTATCACATGGAAGCAGAAGTCGAATATGTGGCAGCGGAAACTAGACCGCGGATTCATTTATTAAACACGGCAAAGTAAAAGCAAGTACATACCAATTGGAGGTTCGTTATCAATGCCAAAAACAATTGATTTGCAAAAGCATAAGGAAAACTATTTGCAGTTTATAGAAAGCCGAAATACGTTAATTTTAAGTATGTTAGATGCTGATGGAAGGCCTTTTAGTAGTTGTGCGCCATTCGTGAAAAAAGCTGAAAAATTATATATATTCATCAGTCGCATCGCCGATCATTATCAGCTAATTGAAAAAAGTGAATATATTGATGTTTTGATGCTAGCAGATGAATCCGCTACAACTAACAAGTTTGCAACAGAACGAGCGCGTTGGAGCTGTATCCCGAAAAACATCGGTCTTGAAGGACATGAAGATATTTTTGCATTGTTTCATGCAACATACGGAGAAAAGATGATTGAAATGCTCCGTGGGCTCGATTTTTCCTTGTTTGAATTAACCCCCTTACAAGGACGCTATGTCGTTGGCTTTGGTTTAGCCTTTGATACAGATATCAATGCAAAGCGCTTTGATCATGTGGTTGTGGATAAAAAGAAGGAGGTTAGCAAATGACCTACGAAACTGTCTTACCGATTTGGAATGCCCTTCGTGAGAGATTTCAAACAAAAGTCGAGGCTATTCCTGAACAAGCTCTCTCTTTACAACTTGGGCAAACGAATGTAGGTGGATTACTTTACCATACAGCAGAAGTAGAGTTTATGTTTGCTGAATGGTTCTTCGGAAAAAAAACGACAGAAAAACTGTCAAAGCCCGAGCAGATGGAAGATTATATTAAACTTCTAAAAGCTTCTAATGACCACTTCATTCAGGCTATGAAGGAGCTTCCAGAAGAAGAATGGCAACAAAGCAAGGATTCTCCACTTGGCGACACGACGCCATTAGAAGCGGTTGGTCGACTCATGAACCATGCTGGCATTCATGCAGGACAAATTTCCCTTATTCAAAAATATGGACAGGAAGGTTAACGCAGTGCCTAACTACGGCTATTATAAGTGCTTTTTAAAGGATACTTATGAAGGAAGCTCACAAATGGAGCTTCCTTTAGCCACAGTCTCCAAGAGGAAATCTCCTAATTAAACTGATCAAAACCCATATTCAGCTTCTTTCGCTTCACGAATCTTTTCATAGGTTTCTGTCAATACAACTGTATCTTCTACCAAACGTTCAATTCGGAATAACACATCATCATTTATAATTTCTTTTCGCTGGAAATCTTTTTCTTCGATAAAGACATATGTCTGAACAAGCTGTGCTTTCATATAAGACAATATCGGCTTTAATTGTTGTTCAGGTATTAGATAGTGCTTTGTTGATCCTGCTGTTATGATCATGCTTACTACTTTCTCCCGAAAAGCGCTTATCGGAAGCAAATCAAAGATATTTTTTAATGTTGCAGGAATAGATGCTTGAAAAATTGGGGTTCCAATGATAATTGCATCTGCTTCCATAATTGTTTGCGCAACATATCTTGTATCCCCCTCGTATTCTAGATAATTTCGTCCGTCGCTAAATTCTACATTATAATCCGCTAGATCAATCACTACTGAATCAATATCAGGATATTTTTCTTCGAGAGTTTTGATGGTATAATCGATCGCTGTTCTTGTTTTTGCCCCCATTTTTGAGCCAGATACCCCAACAATTTTCACATTTCACACCTCTTCATTTTTAGCTGTATATTTCCGAATGGCTGGAAGAATTTCTGTACCAATGATCTCAATATTTTTCTTAACCTTGTCAAAGGGTACACCGCCAAAATCAATTTGAGCAATATATCTTTGGTGACCAAACATCTCATGTTGATAAAGTATTTTTTCAATAATTTGTTGCGGACTACCGATATTCATAATACTATGCGGATCGGTCCCTTGGGCAAACAGTTGCTTGGAAAAGCCCTGTCCATTTGTGCGCTTCATACCCTCGTTGATATGAGGATAATAATCTTGTAGAGCTTGTTGAGATGTCTCTGCAGCATAGAAAAAGCCGGCAGTCGCAACAGGTAATGCAGATGGATCAAAGCCATTCTGTCTAGCTGCTTGACGATAAGCATCTACTGTATGTTTAAAAACACTAGCTGGACCACCTAAATGCGCCATAAACATGGGTACACCAGCATAACCGGCCTTGATTGCACTTGCAGGGGACCCGCCAACTGCCCGCCAAATAGGTAGCGAACCATTCTTTGGACGTGGAAGGATTTTTGCATTTTTTAATGGAGCCCGAAATTCCCCGCTCCAATTGACTATTTCCTCTTCATTCAATTTCCGCAATAACTCAAACTTTTCTTCATATAATTCTTCATAATCACGAAGATTATATCCGAGCAAATCAAATAATCCTACTCTAGATGCCCTGCCCGCAATAATTTCCGCACGCCCATTTGAAATTAAATCGATCGTTGCAAAATCCTCATAGACACGAACCGGGTCTGAAGTACTGATAATCGTCGAGGAACTGCCAATTTTTATTGTATCTGTCGCTTGAGCAATGCTTGCCAGCACAACAGTGTGGGCTTGAGTGGCAAAATATTCTTGATGACTCTCCCCTACACTAAAAAAATCGATCCCTGCCTGCTCAGCTAATTTTGCATATTCGATTATTTCATGAACACGTTCACTAGCTGAGACTCTCTCGCCAGTTAAAGGATTTGGCAGATGATCACCTAATGTATAAATCCCAAATTCTAAGCCATTATGGGGATTGATGCGATATGTTTCCATTTATTTTTTCACCTCAATAATGATAATTCATAAAAGATTCTTTTTGTTTTATCCTCGCTATGCTATTGTAGTTGATAATGACTATAAAGAGAAGTACGCACTTATAAGATACATAGTATACAATTGGATACTAAGGAGGAGAACCTATGGAAAAAATTCCAGAAGAATGCCGTGTTGAAGATGCTCTTAGTATTTTAGTTGGGAAATGGAAGCCGATTATTTTATTGCATTTATTACAGGAAGGAACAAAACGTTTTAGTGAACTTAAACGTAGTATGCCTGGAATTACTCAGAAAATGCTCACAAAGCAACTGCGTGAATTAGAGGAAGAAGATATTGTAGAACGTGTTGTATATCCTCAAGTCCCTCCAAAGGTTGAATATTCTGTGACTGAATATGGAAAAGGTCTAGAGCCTATTTTGGAAGCGATGCATGAATGGGGGACCAAGCATACACAGCATAAGAAGCAAAAAGTAGATCAACAAAACGCATAAAAGCGCATTTTGTTAAGTCAAAAACACACTTAAGCTTTAAGAAAAGCAGCTCGTAAACGCCTAGCAAAAGCTCGTAAGCAGTGAGTCATGACTCGTAAGGGGGCAAATGCCTACTACAGCAGTGCTCTTGGAATGGATTAACCTAGCTTTTGCGCTAAAACAAAAAGGGATATCCAATTGATGTGCACCCCAGAAGTTATACGAAATAATTCTAACTTCTGGGGTGCACATCACAATCAACTTGTTGGATATCCCTTTTCTATATTATTTTTCAATCGGTTTTAGTTTAAATTGATAGTGATAGGTTTGATCAGCATATAATGTGAATTCTGGATGTGTTTTTTGACTCCAACTATCATCGCCGCCTACACCCATTTGTTTATAATTAACCCGAACAACGGTTTTATCCGTTTCCGGTAGTTTGTATGAGTGGCTTGCTTCTTCAAGCTCTGATGGCAGGTATGGAAGAACGTTTACTTCTATTCTAGGCATGCCAGTGATTTTCAAACCTCTTCCCTGTTCATCTGTTACAGAAGCCCATCTGATATCTGTTTTATTCCCACATTCTTGTGGTTTAAGATAAGGAACATATTGGTCCTTTACTTTTCCTTGATAGAGACCAATCTTGGCACTTTTATTCTTATCCCAATAGTTTTCGTGCGGCCCTTTTCCATACCAATCCATGTTGTCAAATTTCTTATCCATCGTAAATAGCATGCCTACTTCAGGGATTTCTGGTAAGTTCTCTCCCGGAATTAATGTAGTATCAACAACTATCTCTCCGGATTGATTGATCGTATAGATTACTTCAACAGTTGATTTAGTTAGAGTCGGTAATTGATAGTTTACGGACACAATAGCTTGATTTTCAATCGTTTCCATTCCAAAGCTTTGAACTTTTCGATTCGCTCCAGCTTCCCTCCATGTTGCACTACGCTCGTCAAGCTTGCTCCCTTTATCATTGTCTGTCATCGCTCTCCAGTAGTGAGGATGTAATGGTGACTTCAACAATTCTTCACCGGCAAATTGATAGGATACTAGATCGCCTGTTTCTTTTTGAAAACGCACTTTAAAGTTCTCACCCTCAATATCCCATTCAGTTGTTCCTTCTTCGACTTGTAAAGATCCATATTGAGCAGCTTCATCCTCAAGTGGATGTCCACGAAGGATAAATTGCTCAAAAGCAACCTCATGCCCTATCTCTGCCCAAATAGATGAATCTTTGGTTAAAAGACGAATGGTTAGAATGAGTTCCCCTTCTTCCTCAATCTCATCTGACTTAGTATTAAGTTCAATATTTTTCGTTTTCAGTGGGGCCACATCGATATCGACTTCCTCAGCCCTAACTTGTTTTCCATCTACTAAAACTTCATAGCACAATGTATACTCTTTTAAATTAGTGAAAAGATTTTTATTCCAAATCTGAACGATTCCTTTCTTAAGATCGACTGCTTTAAACTCAACATTTTGATAGCATTTTTTCACTTCAACTAGCTTTGGTGTAATGGTACCGTCTGCGAAAATAAGACCGTTTCCAGAAAAATTCCCATCATGCGGCGATTCTCCAAAATCTCCTCCATAGGCTAAAAATTCAATACCATCCGCTGTTTTGGTTCGTAAAGCTTGATCGCGCCAATCCCAAATGAATGCTCCTTGCAGAATCGGATACTGATCAAATAGTTCCGTATATTGATATAAATTTCCGTTCGAATTTCCCATCGCATGGCTATACTCACATATTATATATGGCTTGGCCGGTTGATCTGAAGCCTCTGCTTCAAGGGCATATTTCTCTACTTCAGCAGGTGCCTTATACATTGTACTCTCAATATCAGAAGCTGCATCAGACGGACGATAATGGAATACGCCTTCATAATGAACTAAACGAGTTGGATCATTGTCTTTAAAAAATTGGTACATCTTTAAAAAGTTATCGCCGCCAAAGGACTCGTTTCCTAAGGACCAGATAATAATCGATGGATGGTTTTTATCGCGTTGGAACATCGAATTGCAGCGATCTAACACATTCTCTGTCCACTCGGGCTTACTACCGGGAACGGTATCCTCAAGCTCCTTCTGCCCATATCTCCAAGTCCCATGTGTTTCTAGATTGTTTTCATCAATCACATATAATCCATATTGATCACAAAGCTCATACAAATACGGGTTATTAGGATAGTGAGAGGTCCGAACCGAATTTATGTTGTATTGTTTCATTAATTTAACATCATGAACCATATCCTCATAATTGATCGCTCTGCCTTTGTCTGCATGAAACTCATGGCGGTTCACACCTTTAAACACGATACGTTCCCCATTAATTTTCATTAAGCCATCTTTCAACTCAAATTTACGGAAACCGATTTTACAACTGACTGCCTCTAGTATATTGCCCTTATCATCCTTTAGATACAAAACGAGTGTATATAAATTCGGATGTTCTGCACTCCATTTGCGCGGATTTTCAATAAGAACACTCGTATGTATCTCACGCACATCTTGCTGATCAACATGCAGCTCAAGTAAAGCAGGATTCTTCATCACTTGCTGCTGATTGTGATCATATAGCTCCGCACCAAACGTAATATTTGCCTTTCGTTCCTTTACATAATTATGAATCTTAGCTTCAATATTCAATTCAGCATCATGATACTGGTCGTCTAAATCCGTCTGAACAAAGAAGTCTTGAATATGGATCACTGGCGTCGTATAAAGATAGACATCTCTAAAAATCCCGCTCAAACGCCAGAAATCTTGGTCCTCAAGCCAGCTTGCATCACTCCAACGATAAACCTCGACAGCAATTTTATTCTCGCCTTCTTTTAAATAAGGAGTGAGATTAAATTCCGCTGGTGTGAATGTATCTTCACTATAGCCCACAAGCTCCCCATTCACCCAAACATAAAAGGCTGACTCCACACCGGCAAAATGAATATAGACGGGTTGCTCTTGCCACTGATCGGGAACTGTAAACGTTTGAATATATTGGCCAACTGGATTATACTTCGTCGGTGCAAATGGTGGTTCAATATCCTCGGTTTCGCTCCAAGGATAGCGTACATTTGTATATTGAGGATAGTCATATCCTTCTAATTGCCAATGAGATGGCACTTGAATCGTGTCCCAATAACTACTATCAAAATCTACTTGATAAAAATCTAAAATTCTCGTTTTCGGCGTTTCAGAGAAAGAAAACTTCCATTGTCCATTCAATGATTGATAATTATTAGAAGCTTGTCGTTGCCCCTGCACAGCCTCTTCCACTGTATCGAACGGCATCAGTGTAGCATGGGCCTCACACCGATTCAATTGAAAAATTTCCGGATTATTATTCCACTCTGGATAGCCATTTTTCGGCGGTGTGTAGTGAAATTTCTCTGCATTTTTTAACATGACCTAACCTTCTTTCTATGGGGCCTGTCCCCCACCGGGGTAATGCGTTAATACAGTGGGGGTCAGGCCCCGAATTTTTACTTCACTGATCCCATCATACCAGCCACGAAGTGTTTTTGCATTAGGAAAAATACTAAGGCTGTTGGGAGGGTACCAATTACGATTGCCATCATAATTACGCCAAAATCTGGTGAGTATCCTGAACCCAAGTTAGAGATAAGCAGTGGGATTGTTTGTTTTTCAGGTGATTGTAAAACAACTAAGGGCCATAGATAATTATTCCAGCTATTCATAAAGGTAATAATTGCAGCTGCTGCATAGGCTGTTTTCATGGAAGGCATAAAGATCCGGAAAAAGACTCCTATTTCCGACAGTCCATCCATGCGCCCAGCTTCTACCAATTCTTTTGCAAACATTTTTGTATTTTGCCGAAAGAAAAAAATAAGAAACGCCGTTGTAATGGTTGGTAAAGCAGCCGCTGCTAATGTGTCAATTCCAATCGATGGTACTGTTGTTGAAATCCCTCCAAACATCCGATAGAGTGGAACCATTAAAGCTGCAAATGGAATCATCATTGATAACAACAAAACATTAAAAAGAACATCCTTCTTTTTGCTTCGGTAAATTTCAAATCCATAGCCTGCTAATGACCCAATAATCAAAGCCATAATAGTCGTACCAATCGCGATCAGCGCCGAGTTCGTTAAGGCTGTCCCCATATCAGCTGTATCAAATAGATTTTTCATATTTTCAAATAAGTGACTTCCTGGGAGCAAACGGCCTTTCGCTACATCACTCGATGTATTGGTTGCACTAATGATCATCCATAAAAATGGAAAAATAGAGATGAATGCAGCTATCGATAAGAAAAAATACGCTAAAACTCTTTTAATTATAGTCACTTTCGATCACCTGCCACTTTAAATTGTAAGGCTGAGAATAGGACAATTAAAATGACAATGACAAAGGAAACAGCTGCTGCATAGCCAAAGTCAGGAGTATATTTAAAGGATAAATTATAAATATATTGAGAAATGGAAACCGTCGCATTTCCTGGCCCGCCTTTTGTGATATTCATAATCTCATCGAATAATTGAAGTGTTCCAATCGTTGACGTAATCGATGTAAATAGAATAATCGGTTTTAAGACTGGAACAGTAATCTTTGTAAAAACTTGGAATGCATTTGCTCCGTCCATTCTCGCAGCTTCATAGATCGATTGATCGATATTTTGTAAACCTGATAAATAGAAAATCATATTATACCCTGTCCAACGCCATGTAATCGCAATAATAATGGTCACTTTTGCTAATAGTGGATCCGTTAACCATTGTATCGGTTCTGATATTAGCGAAATACTTAGTAAGAATTGATTGATAATCCCATCTTGCCCAAACAAATACTTAAAAATTATCGAATAGGCAACAAGTGAAGTTACAGTTGGTAAAAAGATTGCTGTGCGGAAAAATCCCTTAAGTTTTAATTTCGGATCGTTTAGTAATACTGAAAAAATCAAAGCTAAAACAATCATAATTGGAACTTGAAAGATCAAATAAATAAATGTGTTTTTTATGGCGGCAATAAAGGTCGGATCTCCAAATAATCGAGCGTAATTATTCAATCCAACAAACTCTAAATTATTACCCATCCCTGATTTAAAGGATAAAATGAAAGCTTGAATCATCGGATAAAAATAGAATAAGACGATGAAAAATGTAGCTATTAAAACAAACGACCAACCAATCGTATGATTCCTAAATCTATTACTCATTATTCTCACTCCTCGTCTGGAAAAGCGCTAGCGCCTGAAAGGAAGAGTAGCTTAGCGCCGGTTCCAGTACAGAATCATTTTTTCGGACAACCTCTTATTACAAAGCGGTTGTCCGTGGCTTCTGTAAAATTATTTTAACTGCGCTTCCGCTTGTTTTTGCGCATTACTTAGCACTTCATCGATCGCTTGCCCATTCAAGTAATTTTGCATTTCGGCCACAAGAATATCTTCAATCGCATAAGTGTGCATGCCATAATTCACCCCAGGAATTTCCTCCATCCATTTTGAAAAATCTGCGACCGTTTCCTGTCCACCAAAAAACTCATTTTTTTGTTTGTAAGCATCACCTTTTGCAGCAGGTATGTATGTGCCAATCGCTCCAATCTCTGAAACAAGATCTTGATAGAAATCCTCATTGGATCCGAATGTATTGGCAAGTAACTCAGCGGCCTTTTCTTTTCCATCAATATTTAAAACATAAAAAGAACTCCCGCCTAGATTTGAAGCATTCACAGCATTGGGAACATTTAATCTAGGAATTGGAACAACGGCCCATTTTCCAGATTGCTCTTCTTCAGCTGTAATACTTGGTGTAATCCAGTTTCCTTGAGCAACAGTTACAACTTTCTCCTCACTAATCGCAGCTAATAATTGGCTGAAATCTGAATGAATACCTGCAAGCTCTTCATCAAGCATTGTTTTATAGATACGAAATGCGTCAGCCATCACTTCATTTCCTTCAAGATTTGGGGTTGTTCCATCCTCTTTCAAATACCATTCTCCTGCTGTCTGGATCATCATCCTAATCGTCCCTAAATCATTGGGATCAACTGTTAGCATTTGTTTTCCTGTTTTCTCTTTTATTTTCTTGCCCATTTCGATGAATTCATCCCAAGTAATGTTCGTAAAGTCCTCTACTGTATATCCAGCTTTCTCAAGCATATCTGTCCTCACATATAATCCCGCTACACCGGTATCAAATGGGAGTCCGTATATTTTTCCATCTAAACTAGCAGATTCAATTTTATATTTTGCAAAATCGTCTGAGTTGAAGTAGTCTGACAAATCATAGAAGGCATCTGGATACGCTTGCAAAAAGCTTTGTGCACGATAATCCTCAATTAGTACAAGGTTAGGCATCCCCTTCATGGTTCCGGAACTTAAACCTGTGTTCAATTTTGAAACAATATCAGGTTGTCCACTCTCAATAATATCTAAGTTGATCTCTTCTTCGCCGGAATATTTCTCTTCCGCAAGTTTCAGAGCGGCAATATTAAAATTAGGATCCCAGGCCCATGCTGTAATCGTATTAGGATCTTTCTTCCCGTCTCCCTCTGACTCTTCTTTAGAGCCGGAACTACATGCAGCTAATACTACTAAACTAGCAATAAGAATAAATAAAATCTTCTTCATCTTTTAAACCTCCTATTAATTGAAAGCGATTACCCTCAATTAAAATTCTAGCACGCGCAAAAAAAGACCGTTAGAACGATCTTTAGATAAAGGTTTTACTTTATTTTGGTATTTTGTAAGCGGATTCTATTTAATTGTATTTTTTTTAGATATTTGCATTATTATTGGGTTTTATAACAGGAAGAGTTATTCTAACTCTTGTTCCTTTTCCTAATCTACTGTCGACCTCCAAACCATATTGTTCTCCATATAAAAGTTGAATTCGTTCTTGAACATTGTGAATTCCGATGCCAGAAAAGAAATGGCGTTTTCCTTTTGCTTTTGGAAGGTTTTCCTGAGATTCTATTTCCATTCCATCCCCATTGTCAACGATTTCACAACGCAATACTCCCTCATTTTGAGAAATAAGCAATTGAATATATCCCTCTTTCTGATGATTGAAACCATGAAAAAAAGCATTTTCTATAAAAGGTTGAATCATTAGCTTAGGAATTTCATGCTTTAAACATTCCGGTGAAATAAAATAATGCACTTTTATTCTATTTCCATAGCGCATTTGATTAATATATACATAATTTTTCAGATTATTGATTTCTTGCTCCACTGTATTTGTTTCACTGATATTCCCAATTGTATTTTGAAGTAACGATATTAATGCATGGATGGTTTGAGTTGATTTTTCTCGATCTCCTTGTTGAACCATAAACTTCACGGATGCTAATGTATTATATAAAAAATGCGGGTTAATTTGCTGTTGTAGGGCCTCCAACTCTGCATTTCTTTGCTTTTTTTGCGTTTCCATCAATTGTTCAACGTACTCGTGGAGTTCATCCAACATATAATTAAATGATTTTGCAAGTTTTTTTGTTTCATAACTTCCCGTCTCCGTTACGTAAAAGTCAAAATTGCTTTTACCCATACCGGAAATTTGTTTCACCAACCCTGATAATGATTTCGTCATTCTCCGTGAGATAAGAAAAACAATACAGACTGCAAGAAAAACAATAGTAGCGCTGATAAGGACTATTGTTTTTTTGTCTACTAAATTCTTTTTGATATTTTCGCGATCGATCAAATTAACAAGATACATATCAAAGGTCGGTACATATCGTGAAAACAATAAATAGTCCTTCCCAAATACATTGATTTGTTTAAATTCTAATTCATTATGCTCAATCGTTTTCACTTGTTTCAGTAGATTATCTTCCTCTTGGCCAATCAAATCCCGTTTATTACTTGAGACAATCTTGCCCGTCTGATCCATTAGATACACATCATTACCATTTCCTGTATACCTTGAATACATCTGTCTAAAATCATCTTCTCGCAATGATACATACATAACACCATAAATATGATTCTTAGAGCGATCCATCAATGCTTTAGTTGCGACAATCAGAGGGACTGTAGCATCTTCAGGATCTGCTGATGCATATTGATAGAGGATCTGGTTCGGGTTTTTATATGTATTTAATGTGATCGGGTGCTGACGTAATGTTTCCGCTTCAATAGGCCACTTCACATAATTGGTGGAAAAGATGCGCTGATTCTCTCCCATGATCACAATATTCCCTCCATCATGATTCAATAATGAATCATAATAATTCATCTGTTGTTTAATTCTATAAGTGGCCTTTGCCAAGACAATCGGTTCATTATCGCGATCGGTCAAATAATTTTTAACCGCTCCACTTTGTTGAGCTTGATGAATAGCGGAAGCGGTAGAAAAGCTATAACGTTCGAAATTCGCGGTGACTTGTTCCATCACTTTTACATTCGTTATACTAAATTGATTTATAAATAGCTTTTCAGACATTTGGATCATGGCAATGGTGATACAGATCGACACTGCCACAATACTTGTCACCATCACAAGAAACATTTTAAAAAATAAACTATTCCTTTTAAATTTGCCTATATAATCTCTCATCATGTTTATCCATTCCTATACCCCGGCCTGAACGCCAGCTTAGATTCGCCTAAAGGATAAAGTGACAGTGTTACTTTATCGTGCTTTTATCCCGGTGCAACCGTCCGTAAGACCCCCACTTCAAGACTAGGAATTTTCAAATAAGTCTAAGTGGGGGATGAAGACCCCCCTATTGATGGCAGTCTCGCTTTATTGTCCCTTACCCGAGGGAGATTTTCCGATATTTACTAGGCGACATTCCTGTCATTTTTTTGAATACTTTACAAAAATAACTATGGTCTGAATAGCCTACAAATCCACTGATCTCTGCAATGGAGACATTTTTGTTTTCCAAATAGGCTTTTGCTTTATCTATCCGAATTTGATTAAGGTATTCATTAAACCCAATTCCATGATGCTGACTAAAATAAGTCGATAAATAGGATGGGTTAAAATGAAAATGATCCGCTAAATCGCTTAGACTTATTGGTTCCGTATAATGTTGATCAATATAGCTGAGTAATTGTGGCATATTGGATTGGTTGTTCTCGTTCATTTGCGAAGCAGCCAAATGGTGGACTTCTTCTAAAAACGAGCTGAAATAGCTTATGGCGTGCTCAACGTCGTGCGCTTCATTAAGCAACGCAAAATATTGATATTGATCTTGTTGCATTTTATTGATATCAAACTTTAAACCCTCCAAAACAATCGTAATGTTAAAAATAATATTGCCTAAAGTCGATTTAAAATCATTTTCAGTCATCGTATATTTCCCAGAAATGTATTGGGTATATTGATTTAGCTCTGCGAAAGCCCTTTCGAAGTCAAAGCGTTTAAATAAATCTATGACATGATTTAATTCAAACCTGCTGTCCTCTGTTACCGCTGGCAATTCCCTCAACATAAAAAAGCTTTGATTTGGAAAATAAAATTGATAGTCTCTTAAGCGTTTGAGGTCGTCCTGATAATGCTGCTTCAATTCACTTATTTCTGTAAATGGTTCTCCTAGTATCCACACGATGGACTGGCCAGATCTTTCTCCCTTTTTTGCTGTCTCCTTAATCTTTCTTGCAAGAGCTAAAAATCCCCCCATATCGGTATTCACGACATACGAGCAATGGCGATCCTCTAACAAAATCGGATAATAAAATAAACCAGCTAATAAATGAGACAATTGCTCTGTGATATGCTTTTTCTTTTTCTGGGCATCTATCTCTAATTTAAGATCAATTCCCACTATGCAAAAATAACTTTTCGGAAATGACTCATACTCTAATTGTTTCTGATCGATCGGTTCATGGCCAGCCATCAAATGCTGAATCCATTCTTCCATTGTTATAATTGATTGTTTAGACAAGCCCACAGCAAAATTGGGCAATCGACGTAATGCCTGTTTAAGCGCTCTTAATAATTCCGTACCTTCTAAATTTGGCTTCAGAATGTAATCAGCCACACCATTTTGAAAGGTCGAACGCACATAATCAAAGTCACTAAAGCTACTTAAGATTATTACTTCAATCTCTGGGTAGTCTGCTTTCACCTTTTTGGTCAATTCGATTCCGTCCATTATCGGCATCACAATATCCGTAATAACAATATGGGGATTTTCCTTTTTAATAATTGCGAGAGCTTCCTCACCATTTGAAGCCTCTCCAATCATTGTAAATCCTTCCTCTTCCCAATTCACATAATGCTTAATTCCTTGCCTAATTAACACTTCATCATCAACAATCAGTACCTTACATCGTTCTTGCTCAACCATTTTCTATCCTCTTCCTTGTCTCCCATATTAATTGTAAAGGTATCCAACATTATATCACTTATTGTCGAATTCTTTTATCGATACCGCTCTATCATTGTTGATGATACCATCCGAAAACACTTTATAAGTTGATGTTTCTCTAACACAAGTAAGATACTGGCTAACCAAAGCAAAATCCCTCTTTACATATGCCTTGGATCATCAACCAAAGCATATGAAAGGGGGAATCAGATTTTCATCTTGCAATTCTCTATAACCAGTCCGAATGAAAGGTCCCTTCCTTATCCACTCGTTCATACGTATGAGCACCAAAATAATCTCGCTGCGCTTGGATAAGGTTAGCGCCACTTTCGGAAGAGCGATAGCCATCGTAGAAAGATAATGCGGCACTGAAGCATGGTAAAGACAAGCCATTTTCAAAGCCTTTGATGACAACCTTTCTTAAGGAAGATTCAAATTGATTCGCTTTTTCCATAAAGAATGGTGTTAACAATAAATTGGTGACTTCTTGATTTTCCTTATATGCGTCACTAATGTCATTGAGGAAGTCAGCTCTAATAATGCAGCCGCCACGGAAATTTAAGGCGATCTCCCCTAGGTCCAGTGCCCAATCTTTTTGCACGGAAGCTAGTTTATATTGGTAAAACCCTTGGGCATAAGCACAGATTTTCCCCATATATAAGGCCTCTTTGACAAGTTGAATCCACACTTCCTTATCCCTTTCACCTGCTACAAACTCAGGGCCTGTTAAATGCTGCTCCGCATAGGTCCTTTCTTCTTTTAAAGAAGACAAATATCGAGCGAATACAGATTCCGTCAGAATTGAGGATGGTACACCCAAATCTAATGCATCCTGGCTTGTCCATTTTCCCGTTCCTTTTTGACCAGCTTTATCTAAAATCACATCAACCATTGGCTTACCTGTCTCTTCATCTATTTTTATCAAAAGCTCAGAAGTAATGTCCATTAGATAGCTCTTTAACTCAACTTCATCCCATGACTGGAATACTGTGGCAATCTCCTGAACGGTTAATCCAAGCTTTTTACGTAAAAATAGATACGCTTCGGTAATCAATTGCATGTCCGCATACTCAATCCCATTATGCACCATCTTCACATAGTGGCCAGAACCTGCAGGACCAATATAAGTACAGCATGGTTTTCCATCGACTTTTGCCGCGATTTTTTCTAGGATTGGTGCTACTTGTTGATAAGCAACTGGATTTCCACTCGGCATAAGCGCAGGGCCATGTAAAGCCCCCTCTGCTCCACCAGATACCCCGACACTAATAAAATGAAAGCCTTGTTCCTCTAATTGCTGATATCTTCGGTTAGAATCATGGAAATCAGAGTTTCCCCCATCCATAATAATGTCACCTTGATCTAACAAAGGCACAAGTGATTGAATGACTGAATCTACAATCGGTCCAGCTGTCACCATTATAAATATTTTACGTGGCTTCTCTAATGAATCAACAAAGTTTTCTAATTCAAAATGTGGCATCACATCTGGATGGGAATATCCATCCACAAAAGCTTCTGTTAAATCCGGCGTATAGTTAAATATGGAGACACGCTCCCCGTGATGAAGCATATTTTTAGCTAAATTCGCTCCCATTACACCTAATCCATAAACGCCAATTGTATTTTTCACTGTTCGATCCTTCCTTTACATGTGCATATTCAAAGTAGTTTTGTACGCCCTCTAAACAAACAAATTTATCACCAAGACACCGACTAAGCCGACTACTGAAATAATCGATTCTAACGATGTCCAAGTTGCAAATGTTTCCTTTAAATTTAACCCAAAGAATTCCTTAAACATCCAAAACCCTGCGTCATTAACATGAGATGCGATCAAACTACCAGCACCTGTCGCCAACACCATTAAAGCAGGGTCCACCCCTGTCCCTTGCATTAATGGAATCACAAGACCAGCTGTGGTAAGGGCTGCAACCGTTGCGGAACCAAGAGCAATTCTTAGTATCGCTGCAATGAGCCAAGCTAATAATAATGGTGACATTCGGCTATCTTCAAAAAGGACTGCAACTGCATCTCCAACCCCACCATCAATTAAAACTTGTTTAAGTACACCTCCACCGCCAATGATTAAAAGCATCATACCAATCGCCTTAATTGCTTCTTCAGCTGATTGCATAACTTGCTTCATTGGTATATTTCGCTTTATCCCCATTGAATACACAGCTATTAAAACAGATATTAATAACGCCGTCGTTGGTTGTCCGATTAATTGGATGATCCTGAAAACTACATTATCAGATACATGGGCAAGATCTTGAATTAATTCGACAATCGTAGAGATTGCCATAAGTAAGACTGGAAATAGTGATGTTAAAACACTAATACCAAAACCTGGTGTATCCTTTATATCAAATGTCTTTATTTCTCCCAAGGAATCAAGATTTCCCTGTTTTTCAAAAGAGTCTGGAATAACTTTTCGAATGATTTTTGTGAATAGCGGGCCCGCAATGATGACTGCTGGAATAGAAATAATCGCCCCATAAATTAAAACCATACCAATATTCGCTTCATATTGTTGCGCAATAACCGTTGGTCCTGGATGAGGTGGTAAAAATCCATGTGTCACCGATAAGGCGGTTGCCATTGGAATCCCTAAGTACAATGAGGAAACCTTTAATTCCTTCGCGATTTGAAAAATAATTGGAATTAATAATACGAGACCTACTTCAAAAAATAGTGCAATCCCAATAATAAAAGATGCAATGACAACAGCCCACTGGATCTTCTTTTCTCCAAATTTATCAATCAATGTCACGGCAATACGCTGTGCTCCTCCCGCATCTGCCACCAATCTTCCGAGGATTGCCCCAAACCCAAAGATTAATGCAATACTTCCGAGAGTTCCTCCCATCCCCGCTTCAATGGACTCCACAATTTGGTTTAGTGGCATCCCTAATGCCAAAGCTACAAGGAAAGCTGTTATAATAAGAGAGATAAAGGTATTTAACTTCAACTTCGTAATCAAGAGTAATAAAATGAGTACTCCTAATGCCACAATCAATAGTGGAAGTAGATGTTCCATGTTGTTCTTCCCCTTTCTGATCTGCTATAGACAGTTATTCTTCATAATGGTTCATTCTCGTTTGGTATTGGGCGATTTTTTCGTACTCTCCATGCATCGCGCGCGAAATACTAAGAAAAATTGGCATTAATTGTTGATATTCCTTTGTGTGCTCTGAAATCGGAATATGCCTATGACTTGTTCCAACTAACTCTTCAACAACAGCAAACGAGTCGATTTCTCCTAGGGCATACAAGCCTAATAAGCAAGCTCCAAGGCAAGACGACTCATAACTTTCTGGAACAACCACGTCCTGATCAAAAATATCAGCCAGCATTTGTCTCCATAGAGCTGATTTAGCAAATCCACCCGTTGCTTTTAACGATGTGACAGGCTCGTCCATCACTTCGACTAAAGCTAAGAAAACAGAATATAAATTAAAAATGACTCCCTCTAAAGCAGCCCGTATCATATGTTCCTTTTTATGGCTTAATGTTAATCCTATAAAAGATCCCCGAACATTTGCATTCCATAACGGTGCCCTTTCACCTGATAAAAACGGATGGAATAATAAGCCGTTCGCACCTGGTTGAACCCGGCTGGCTATTTGTGTCAGAACATCATATGCGTCCATCCCTAAACGTTTAGCTGTTTCCACTTCACTTGCAGCTAATTCATCACGAATCCAGCGTAAGATCATCCCGCCATTATTAACAGGTCCCCCAATCACCCAATGATCCTCTGTCAAGGCATAGCAAAAGATCCGCTCTTTTGGATCTGTCTGTGGTCTTGGGATCACCGTTCGAACAGCACCACTTGTTCCAATCGTAACAGCGACCTCTCCCTTTTCTAACGCATTTACACCGATATTTGATAACACTCCATCACTTGCCCCAATCACAAACTTGGTTTCTGGCAAGATATTCATCTTTTCGGCGCATTTCGGGTCACATCCTGTTACAATTTCCTTTGTTGAAACAAGACGTGGTAATTTCTCTTCTGAAATTCCTGCCACTGCCAAGGCTTCTTGATCCCATTCCAGCGCCTGGAGATCCATCATTCCCATGCAGGATGCAATAGAATGGTCAACAATATATTGATGAAAGAGCTTGTAAAAAACATATTCTTTAATCCCGATATACTTTTTCGTCTTACGAGAAATTTCCGGGCAATCCTGCTCAAGCCAAGTAATCTTACAAAGTGGTGACATCGGATGGATCGGTGTACCTGTTCTTCGATAAATTTCATGGCCATTCCATTCCTCTTTTATTCTCTTTACCCATTTAGCGCTTCGATTATCAGCCCAGGTAATACAATTTGTTAATGGTTGATGATTCTCATCCATTGCAATCACACCATGCATCGCACTACTAAAAGAAATAAAAGATAAATTCTGCGGATCTATTGCTGATTTCTTCATCACATTTCCTATCGAAAAAAGAACCGCCTGAAAAATCTCTTCTGGATTTTGCTCAGCCGTTTCACTATCAGGCGTATATAAGTCATAACCATTGTTTTCTATCGCTAGTATTTCACCTGTTTCACGATACAATACAGCTTTTGTACTTGTTGTACCTATATCTACACCCAACATGTATTTATTTTTATTCATGATACATGCTCGCTCTCTTTAGAAATATTGGGTTACTCCATAAATCATCTGATTGTTTGTGGACATCGTTAAAGTTTTTATAAAAAGCTTCATCCACTAATCGTTGATCTTTATTCTCAATTGCTTTGATCAGCCATTCATGATTGTGAATCACACGTTTAAAATCGGCTTTATTTTCCTCCATCCGATGTCTCATTGACAATAAAATAAGACACTCCATGATGGGGCGCAAATTAGCCCATAGGATTTCAATATGTCGGTGCTGGATGGATGTAATGATTTTCTCGTGAAATTCTACATCCCTAAAGGAAAATTCATCGGCATCCTCATATTTAACTGCAATTTTCATCATTTCTAAAATCTTATTTAATTGTCTATTTAAGGAAACCGTTTCAAACTTAAGTAATTTTTTAAAAACAAAAGACTCAATGATAATTCGGATATCATAAATTTCATCTATATCTTGTTCTGTAAGACCAATGACCTTAGCACCCATTCGTTGCTGCTCAACCAAGCCTTCCTTTTCTAGTAACTTTAACGCATCACGAATCGGCGATCGGCTCATATTATATTCCTGAGATAATTTATTTTCAGATAGGATCGCTCCCTCTTGGACATCCTTCGATATAATGCGCATCCTTAAATCCGCCATCACCCGCTCACCTAGTGATGAGTCTGCTAATCTATTTTCCGGATAAAAGCTTTTCACTCCTTCACCTTCTTCCCTGTATAGTTGTATACAAGTATACTAACATAATGAATTTAAATTGTATAATCGTTAGAACTTGATTGTTCCCACCATAAAAAGCGCAAAAAAAAGAGAGCGGCATCCCGCCCCTTATGGGTAAATACATTTTTTGTATTTCTAACAAAACTGTTTTTTCTCTCATTTATTCTTTTTGTATAATTTTTCAATATAATTTTGGAATGTTTAATTTTGATAGACAGGGATATTCCAACGCAAATGATACCTCAATATTTCTTTTCCCGTCTTTTTATCTAACAATATAAACTCATCACCCGCTTGGATCGCATAATAGCTTTTTAATACTCGAAGCCCAGGAACCTTTTGTTCTGCATTCACAGCACCAATATTTTCTTCAAACAAAATACGGTGTTCGTTCATGTCATAGAGAAATATCATTCGATTTGCACTTTCTCGCTTTGTTTCTTGATATGTAACAATCGCTGTTTTGTCCTGCGGATTCACATCTAACACATGAACTCCTAAATTTTCAAATGATTGAATGGCAGGCTCTGCCAACAGATCGCTCATCAACTCCTCGATCTCTTGATACTCTTCCTTCTCTATATGTGAATCAAAGTCATTCGGCAAATCGGAATCCAAGGAAAAACGCGCAGAAAGGAGATTTTCTGCTTCACTATCTTCGCTTAAATTTTTCCCGTCAAACTGGTAGTACTTTCCGTCAATTCCTTCTAAATAAAGTTTATTTTGCCAGACCATTAGATTGTATGTACCCTGATCAAGAATATCTATTAAACTTTTATGCTTCTGTGCAAATTCCTTCTTGGATAGCTCTTCTTTCCCCGTTTGAATGTTTAAAAGAGATAATTTCCCTACTTCTCCATCCCGATGATGAATAAGAAGCCCTCCCATAAAAGGACCAATGATTGTCTCCTTACCTGAAGACGAGTTCGTCCATTGCTTCTCACCCGATTTTAAATCGATTGCGATAATCTGGTAATGAGAAATGAGCTGAGTAATACCATTAGATGTGCCATTATTTTCAGTCCCTCTAACCATTTGGATAGCAATGTTTTGCGAATCATCTGCATAAACTGGTGATACAGCATTAATTGGAAAGCTTCGGCCAGCGAGCCCGAATACAATCATCACAAAACTACTGAAAAAAGCATACGAAATAAAGGCAATTACAAAAGCACCAACACGTCGATGTTTAAACATAATAAATAATAATAGTAGAATTCCTACACCTATCACGATCGCTAAAGTAATATCGTGACGAAGCCACCCATTAAAGCGCCACGAATAAAAATATCGTTGAAAAAAATTCTCCAATCCCATTCCTCCCGCTATATTCTTACAATCAAAGCTTCCTCTTTACTGAGTAACAGCCTGATACAATTCGATTGGAATAAATAAGCCCACTTTTCCATATTCGGAAGGCTCCATTGTCGCAAAGATCACCCCTATTACTTCTCCCTTCTCATTCAGGACTGGACTCCCACTGTTTCCTCGATAAACCGGAGCCTTGATCATCACGACTTCCTCTTCCCAATCTGGTAATTTGGTCGAATCGATAATCTTTCCTTCATTGACAATCCCATGGAAACGAAGTGGGTTCCCAATGAACGTAACTGGCTCCTCTTGATACCATCTTGCTTGTTCAGCTACTTTTAAATATGGCAATGATGTGCCCTCCACCTTTAATAAAGCAAGATCAATTTCTGGGTGAATGTCTGTGACCTTCGCTTGGAATATACCATTTTCTGGAAAAGCAACTGTCACTTCCTCGTTTCCTTCAATTACATGATAATTGGTCAAAATCTCCCCATCACTTGAGATGGAAAATCCTGTTCCTTTGCTTTCTTCCGTTGTAACAGTGACAACTGATTTTTTATACATCTGAATCTGTTCATCCTGTGATAATCTTGCTGATACGCGCAAAAATTCTAAAGCTGGGATGGAATATGTTTGAAAGACAAACGAAAATGTACTTAATAGAAAAACAACGACAATAAGTGTCAATACCCATTTATGTATACGCCGAGTAGGTGGGGGATGTTTGTTTTCTTGCTCTTCTTCTAAAAGAACCTCGCGCTGGGCCTCGCGGATCAGTTCAGCCATTTCCTCTTCATCAATGTCTTCTATTAAATGGCGATCCGGACCGTCAACCTTTTTTTCTTCCTCCTCCATCTAGTTCCACATCCTCA
The DNA here is from genome assembly GCF_018333015.1 of Bacillus sp. J14TS2. Taxonomy (NCBI): domain Bacteria; kingdom Bacillati; phylum Bacillota; class Bacilli; order Caryophanales; family Bacillaceae; genus Bacillus; species Bacillus sp. J14TS2. The sequence goes on from NZ_BORE01000006.1 coordinate 259,574, forward strand.
TTTTATTGATCCATCATTCATTTGTAGTCTTCTATTTCTAACATTCTTCCATTATTAATGAAGCCCCTCTACAATTTATTTGGTAGAGGGGCTTCTTAAAGCTGAATGGATCACTTATACAAAGTATCTTCTAATGAACCATCTGCACGGTAAATAAAAAGAATGCCATCATGGTCCGTAACATAAGGTTTCGCTTTATCAAGCAAATCTTCCTTATTATCTTCTTTAAAAATGGCTTGTTTCTTCCCTGCCTGTAGCAGTTTCCATGAATCGCCCTCATTTTTTACCTTATAATGAACCCGATTTTTGGCATCATCTTCATAATATTCACGTGCTTGTGTCAAGCCAATTGAAATCGCTCGTCCTTCTTCATAATTTTCTCGCAAAAGAGCATTGCCAATTTCAATCGCTTTATTACGTACCTTGGCAGTTTCATTTTTAAAAGCTGCTGGATAATCACTTTTTGTCCACGGCATATGAATTCCTCCTTAAGTTTTTCATATCCCAATTGGACTTTTTCAAACCTCCTATTTCCTTAAATTCTATACATCTTTCGTGGCTGCACTCTTTATTTTAATACGCTGTTCGTAAACATTGTAAATCACTACTTTAGCAACAGCATAGACCGGGATGGCAACGATGATCCCAAGAAAACCGGCAATATTTCCTGCTGCCAAAATAATCGTAATTACGGTTAATGGATGAATATCAAGCGTTTTTCCCATCACATTTGGTGTAATAAAGTTACTATCCGTTTGTTGTGCCACTAAGGTAACAATCGCGACGCCGATCACTAACTTTGGATCCTGCAAATATGCGATGATCAGAGCTGGTGTTACAGCGATCCATGGCCCAACGAAAGGGATCAGATTCATGAACAAGGCGAAAATGGCAAGCAGCAAGGCATATGGCACGCCTAAAATCATGTAACCGATCCAGATTAAGGCGGCTAAAATTGTACTGATCAAAAGTTGCCCTTGTATATACGAACGCAACACCTTATCAATATCACCTATCGTTTTTTTAATCCATACTCGCCTTTCCCCGGAAAAGAAATTATAAATAATCGGCGCGAATTTCTCATGATCTTTTAACATAAAGATATAGAAAAATGGAACTAATATCAGCAAGAACATCGCCTGGAAGAACGATTGTAAAAATTGGACAATCCATATTCCAAATTTCATTGCAACAGATTGAAGGGAATTTGCTGCACTATTGATCGATTCCTGCAAGTTTTCAGGCAAATTATCCTTTTCCTGTAAAAGCTTGTCTTTTATGTCATCTAGTTCTTTTGTAATTATAGGAGCATTGTCAACTAAAGCATTGACTTGCTTTGTGATCGGCGGACCAATGATTGCCACGAAAAGCCAAATAAGTAAAACAAGACCAACCAAAATAATGATGATACTACCCCAACGTGGAACTTTCCGCTTTTCCAAAAATCGTTGAACAGGTTCTGTCATGTAATACAATACGCCGCCCAGTAATAGGGGCAGGATAATCGCTTTAACAATAATCACGACAGGTGAAAAGATAAAGCTGATTTCCATGAAATATTTAATGATTAGAATCGCTAATAATATACCGACCCCTACTTGAAACCATAGCTTCTTTGTCAAATCCTCACTTCCTCATGCGAAAATAATACTCTAAGTATACGTTTAATTACGGACCATGTCGAAGAAAAGTTTCAAACTAATAATGGATTACATTGGATAATGTGAGAAATCACGATGTCTTTTTTCCTTACAAATTGCTCCCCAGAAAAACGAGCTGTTTTTTCCTTTTCCATTCTCCTGTTCAAAAGACGACCAATCTTGACTCTTTTGTAAAGAAAAAAGGACAATTCGTCACTGTTCTTTTTTTCATCGTTACCACATATTTCTTATTAATGCATCCTTTTATCATAAGGAGTGACACCATGAATCTACAACATGCTGAAATGTCTTTTAAGGAAATAAAATTATATTTGTTGGGGATTGTTGTCATCATTAGTCTATTCCTTCTGTCAATTATTTTCGGCGATTTCACCACGGCCCTGCTGCTTTTACAATATCGTTTGACCATGCTGGTTGTTGGAACTGTCTACTTTGTCGGCGTATATCTGTACTATACGCGCATTTCGAAGATTTCTGCTGCCATGATGCAAGATCGAATGAATGATGTCATTGTTATTTTATTAAATGGCAAGGAGTACAGGAGATAAGAGTTGACTTTGGAGGTTCTCTTATTTGAATACAGTCTCTCTCATTCGTTATAATTAAAGATGATTATAGTAAATGAAGGGTGTGTTCAAATTGTATCGAAAAGTGGAAGATTTTATCGAAGACTGGTCCGCTTCAGCGGAAGGCACATTAGCAGTAATGAAGGCCATGACGAACGATAAGCTAGACCAAGCGATTGTAGAAGGTCATAATTCTCTTGGATGGCTAGCTTGGCACCTAGTTGGTGCAGCAGGGGCGTTCGGCCATTTTGCTGGCCTTCAAATTGAAGCTCCATCATCTGATCAACCAACACCCAAAGATGTTGCTGAAATAGTGGAAGCTTATGAAAAAGTGATGCAATCGTATAAAAATGAGGGACCGAAATTAACAGATGAGTCCTTATTAGAGGAAGTAACTGGCTTTGGTGGTCCTGTACCGCGCGGCAAATTATTACGCGCTCTTATTGATCATCAAACCCATCATCGTGGTCAAATGACCGTATTGCTTCGCCAGGCCGGATTAACGGTCCCAGGTATAATGGGACCAACAAAAGAAATGCAATAAGGAACTGGATGGAGAACAAAAGCGCAAGCGCCCGTTTAGCGACGTACAAACTTTTTAAGCTTCTGACGAGATAAAGGATACACGGCGAAGCATGAGCCGATGTTGACTTATCGTAGGAAGAAGCTGAAAGTTTGCTAGTTGCTGGGCGCTGGAGCTAGATGACAAAACTCAAAATTACAACTTATCCACAAGCCAAGAATTTTATAGTTTCCTTAACAACAAGAAAAGCGCAAGGCGCCCGCCTATCGTCGACAAGCAAATGTTCTGAGACAAAGAAAGGCGTTCTTTGCCTTTCATTGGCTCAGGTTATTATGCAGAACATCGGCTAAGTTCGCGCCGTCCTGGCGCAACGCCGATGGACTCGCTCCTGCGAGCCTCGAGACGATGGTGCCTGGAGCTGGATCAAGCACTAACCAAAATTTATATTTTCCTATCCTGGGATAAAAGGGTAAGCTTTTATCAGCTTTCCCTTTTTAGATTATTGTGTAGCAACCCTTCGGAACTTTTTAAAGATATTTTTGTCTTTCAAGTTTCTGATCGTAGCTGGAACTAAGAAGCGGTCAACTCCGTAATATACTGTTCCATTGATGACAAATAAGAGAATGATAGCTACGGCAAGTAAGATTGGATTTGTGCTAATCGTTCCTGCAAGTAGGAAGTTCAAGTTCATGAATGCTCCTGCAATCAGAGCTGGGATTGTCAATGCGCCGACAATTAATCCAAGACCAACGAGTATTTCCCCTGCTGGGATCAAGATGTTGATAATCTTCACATTTGGAAGGGCAACATGTTCAAGGAAAGCGGCATACCATCCTTGGACAACTGGGGCTTCTCCTCCCGCCTTTGCAACTGCTCCTTGTATAAATCCGCCTGCATCAAATGCGCCTAATTTATGCCAACCTGCTTCTAACCATTGAACACCTAACCAAATTCTTAATGCGGCCCATACAATTGCTACCCAACGATTTTCATACCATTTATTCATCATAATCACTCCTGTTTATTTTATCGTTTGTGAAATCATTCACATAAAAGTGTAAAAAATATAAGTGCACTGTATTGAAGGGTTACTATTTTTATTTTTGTTTGTGAATACTTTCACTAACTTTCTACACTCTTAATATACTACGTTTTCGCCAATTACGCAAGGGGATTTCATAACAGACACAACATTGACACTTTTCTATTAAACTTGCGAATTTCTCGAGAACATGTTATATTGCTATTTGGAATTTCGAATAAAAATAAAGTGAAACTTCATTCAGTGGGATTCATTCCCCACTGATTTCAGAGGATCAAAGGCTAAAATCGCGCCATCCTGTCGCTTCGTCTGCACTAGTACATCCTATACGTCGCTACGCCTTTGTGACCAACATCCTGTTGGTCTGAACCAATCGGGGATTTACTGGCAGTTGTCCCCCACTTACAATTCTCGTTTTCACCCCGAATTCTTGAAGTGGGGGTCTTACTGCCAGTTAATTCGGATAAATGTATAACCTCAATAATATGGTTTGAGGGTCTCTACCAGGAACCAATTAAATCCTGACTACAAATTTATTCTTTTGTAGTCGGGATTTTTTCTATATTTATAGCTGTTTAAACGAAAGGGAGTCTCGCAGATATACATAAGGGACCTTGGAGGTATGAATATGAATTTTAAAGTATTTATCCTTGCCATATCGACGATTATTGTTGGATTGGTGGAATTAATTGTAGGTGGAATCTTACCCATTATGGCTGATGATTTGCATGTCACGATTGGAACCGCAGGGCAACTAATTACTATTTATGCACTTGTATATGCCATTGCTGGCCCAGTTCTTCTATCTTTAACAGCAAAAATGGAACGCAAAAAATTATATTTGATCACCTTATTTATCTTTTTCATAGGAAATATCATCACCTATTTCAGCCCCAATTTTACATTCATTATGATCGCCAGAGTACTTACAGCGATGAGTGCGTCTTTAGTGATCGTTTTATCTTTAACGATTACCTCAAAGATTGTGGAACCCAGACATAGGGCAAAGGCATTAGGAGTCATTTATATGGGAATCAGTTCTTCCTTAGTACTTGGTGTACCAATCGGCATTGTCATCACAAATGCTCTGGGATGGAGAACCGTTTTTCTCGGAATCGCCATTCTTACAATTGGCTCGTTTATTCTTATTTATATGTTTTTGGAGAAAATCCCTCCCGAGAATATCCAGCCTTTATCGATACAAATGAAAGCACTAGCCAACAAAAAAATTGCAGGCGCCCATTTGGCTACCATGTTTATGTTAGCTGGACATTACACGATATATGCGTACTTTACGCCTTTTTTAGAAACCACTTTACATTTAAATCAAAACTGGGTAAGCATTTGTTATTTTCTTTTTGGAATTTCTGCTGTAGGTGGCGGGGCATTTGGAGGTGGACTTGCTGACCGAATCGGCTCACAGAAAAGCATCTTAATGATCCTTGGTGCTTTTGCTTTAGTCCTATTTGTTCTTCCCTATTCCACTTTTTCCTTCCCTGTATTCTTGGTGACCATGATGATCTGGGGAGCATTAAGTTGGAGTCTTGCTCCACCACAACAGGATTATATTATTCGCACAGATCCACACACATCTGATATTCATCAAAGCTTTAATAACTCTGCATTGCAAATCGGTATTGCCTTAGGATCGGGTATTGGCGGCTTAGTCATGGAGCATACGGAATCCGTTACCCGGACTGCTGCCGTTGGTTCAGGGGTAGTAATCATTGCCTTTATCTGTGCCATTATTTCTTTGAAAATCCCAGCACAACTTCATCAAACCGAAACAACAAACTAGATAAGCAGTCGTCTCAACTACAAAAAATGCAAAGGAATGTAGCTCTCCTTTGCATTTATTCGATATAATTGAATAAAAAGTCGCTTAACCGCTCTTTATAAACCGCTTTTTCTAATACAAATGATTCACCATGATTGGCCCCATCCACAAGCATAAGCTCCGCCTCACTATTCGTAGATTCATAAAGTTCTTGTGCTAGTTTCGTAGGAACAAAGGTATCACCCTTCCCATGTATATAAAGAATTGGGATATCTGTCACCTCTACTTCTTTTCGCGCATCCGCCTCCCTTAGCCAATAACCAGCCTTTATCTTAGTAACAAGACTTGTACTGTCCAAAATCGGGAATGCAGGTAGCTTAAACATACGCTTCATCTGGTAGGCAAACAAGTCATAAACAGATGTATACGCACTATCTGCCACGATGGCTTTCACTTGATCAGGCAGCTCTTTTTCTCCACTTGCCATTAGCACTGTTGCAGCGCCCATGGACAAACCATGGTAGACAACCTGCGTATCATTTCCTAATTTATTGACTAAAAGATTCGTCCAATCAATCAGATCGAGACGATCAGGCCAACCAAACCCATAATAATCACCTTCACTATCTCCGTGCCCACGCGCATCTGCCATGAAAATATTGTAACCTAATTCCTCATAATAAAATTGACCAAATAGGCCCATTTGCTTCGCATTCCCTAGATAGCCATGAGTGAAAACAACCAACTTATCGGTCGGTTCCTTGGCTGGCAAGTAATAGCCTATTAATTTTAAACCATCACGAGATTTCATTTCGATTTCCTCGAAATCCTGAGTAGCTACCCATTCTCGCCATTCCCCATCTAACATTTCGTCCAATGATTCTGCTGCCACTTCCAGATCAGCATTTTCCTCAAGGAACTCCTTTGGTCCCCGCTTAATCGCCAAGTTATAAAAAAAGAAACTCGCTGCAATGTCTCCAATTAATAGGACACCAATAAAAATTGTAATAATTTTTTTCCAATACTTTCGTATCATGGCCATTTTCCCTTTCAAGTAAAATCAGTCACTCTATTCTTCTATTATACTAAAAAAATAGGTAGAACTCTTTGGCAGATTATTGAAGTGGGATCGCCCCATGCGGATTTCATTAGGACCGCCCTACTTCTTTTTCTTGCCCTCTGTCCTCAAATAGGAATATGATGTGGTGAGGATATACATACTAGCGAATTTCTATTACTCAAGAACCAAGGGGCGAAAAGCAAGGTAACACAGAAATCCGCTGTGTCTTTTTTTTGTTAGACTTTTTAAACATCTTCTATATGAGTTTTATTTTTACTGCTAAGGATGAGATATTGGATAAGGGGGCATGTTCCAAGTCATGAACAAGGACACGTCTTTGATGTTTGAAAGTTCGATCGGAGTTTTTACTGGGAGGAAACTTGAATATCAAAAAGGGAATACCCGTCAGCGCCCGTAACGGGTTTCAAGTTCAAAAATTCTCTGCTCTAGTTCAACGTTCTTATGCTCAAAATAGTGTATCTTTTTACTAACATGTTGCCGATTATTATCTAATTTTTCACCATTTTGGATAACCAGTTTTTCAAGATTTGTAAATCGTTCTTTTGTTTCTTGGCGAAATTCTCTCATTTCCTCCTGAAAGCTCTTATGGCCTTCTAATTCTTCCTGCATAGTTCGTTGACCTTCTCGCATTGCTTGCTGTCCTTGTCGCATTGCTTGCTGTTCTTCTCGCATTGCTTGCTGTTCTTCTCGTGTTGCTTGCAGTTCTTCTCGCATTACTTGCTGTTCTTCTCGTGTTGCTTGCAGTTCTTCTCGCATTACTTGCTGTTCTTCTCGTGTTGCTTGTAGTTCTTTTTTCATGGATTGTAATATCTTTAAAATCTCTTCCATTTGATTTCCTCCTCCCTGTAAGAAACTTCACTACTATTTCATTATAACAGAAAAGCCTTCCTCTTTCTTACAAAAAAGAAAAGGTTTACACAATTTTCCCTCTTCTCAGCTCAATCTACTGCCCTGTAATCTGAGGTAGATATACTTCCTTACAATATTGGGATACATTAGGATTGGATTGCACTTCTTCTCGTGATAATTGCTCAACTTTAGTACGGGATTGTGCTTCTCCTCTTGTGAATAACAGAATTTCAAAAACCCCGAATACCTCTATAGGTAACAGCTTCGGGTTTTTCCTATCCATTCTTGTTCATACCGGCCGGATGGTGATTTCATTAACATTTACATATTGTGGTTGTGTAACTGCATAAACGACTGCTTTGGCAATATCTTCTGTTTCCAGTTTTTTTCGATCCATTACTGTGGAGTTACTTAAACGAGTCGCGACCATCCCTGGAGAGATATTTGTCACTCTAACACCTGTTCTCGCCAGTTCCTTTTCCAATCCCATAGAAATAGCTCTAACGGCGAATTTGGTTGCACTATAAACCGTACTCGTCTTTGTCACTTCATATCCAGAAACAGACGCGATGTTAATAATATGTCCAGTAGATCGCTCCAGCATCGATGGCAACACCGAATGAACACCGTATAAAACGCCTTTGATATTGACATCAATCATCTGCTCCCATTCCTCTACTTCCCCAGAACGGATAGTCCCTGTAAGCATCTGACCCGCATTATTCACAAAAATATCCACATCTCCAAAGGCCTCGTTTGCCTGTTTTACCATCTCCTCCACACTGTCTCGATTAGCCATATCTGTTTTGACAGCTAGGGCTTTTCCTTTTCCTTGTTGGTGAATCTCATTTTCTAGTTCTTTCAGCTTTTCCATACTACGGGCCGTTAGCACCACACTTGCTCCTTCATTAGCAAGTTCCCGTGCTATGCCTGCTCCAATACCACTGCTTGCCCCTGTTACAACAGCAACCTTTCCCTTTAATTTCCCCCAACAGTCCCTCCTTTGTTTCTTTCATTAAAAGCTTATCATGAAATATTAAGAAAAGCACAAGCGCCTTGGTCAGCCCCAACAAGCAAATGTTCTGGAACTTTAGAAGGGCGGTTTTTCCCTTCATAGGTTTCAGAACATTTGACCTCGAGGGGCTAGGCGCTGGAGCTAGATACCAAAAAGACTGAACAAATCCCTTTGATTTGTGCAGTCCCTTATGACTTTTAGCAAAAGCTCTATCTATCGCTCGATAAAATCTACAAGATTTTTTATTTTCTCTTCTGTTAATTCTCCTGAGTTATCATATACCAGAATATCTGATTCCGGAATTCCCCAAGCAACAGTCGGCAGGTCTAAGCTTTGTTCATACTCATCCCAATTATCGATTTTCCATTGATCACGATCCATTGCTCCACGTTCAATAATCCGTTCTTTTTGTAACGTTGTATCCTGCAATGTAACGAATAAAACTTTAACCGTCACATCGACTCGTGAAAGCCCAAACTCAGTTAATTTTCTTCCTAGCCATTCTTCTGTTTCAATTTCTTTTGTAAATGGACCAATTAGAATGGAATCAAGCCCAAGTGCTGCGTTCTCCATTGCCAAATCCATCGTCACATCATACTCTAAATCACGGCAATGCTGCTTATAATATTTGGAATCCCGGTCACTGGGATCATATCCCGTTGCTTGCAAAAAATGCTCGCTAAACTTCCCACCGACTGTATCTTTATCCAGATAAACAGCAGGAATATACTTATGTAAACATTTTGAAACAGTTGTTTTCCCAGTCCCCGCAACTCCACTTACAAAAATAATCTTCGGCACAATAATTCCCCCAGTGAACAACATTTTAATCAGTATACAGAACTTTTCATTACTATACCATCAAGGTTCTATTCACTCAAGAAGCTTCTATTCTTTGAATGATTTACATCATTATAGCTCCTCCTTTATTCAGTAATGCTTATCCAGTGCTCGCTGGATTATTCGAACAAAAAACTATGAAACTTACAGATTTACATATCTAACCGTTGATAATCAAAATCGGCATATGATCCAAATTTTCGATCCATTTCATGTATTACAATTCCAACTAAACTCTCGGTAAAACCACCTGATAGAGAAGGAACCAGTCAAAAATTCGCCTGATGCTAGCACCAAAATCGCTATGTTATAAATAGTCATTTTTAAAATATTTCCTTTCTTTTCTTTCTGTGTGAGTAGATTTTCACATTTAAAATGGAGTATCTTCTATCGTAAACAATAGAAAATACTCCATCATGATCATTTTTCAGAAGCTTTATATGCTTCCTTATATTCTTCTTTTATTGTGTTTCCACCTTGTTTATTCCACTTTTCCACTTCTTTTTTAAAATCATCTACGGAAATTTCACCTAAAATGTATTGGTAAGTTGCATCGGTAATAATCTTTTCTAATTCAGATCCTTGTGCCGTATTTGTCGGTGATTCTAAAGGAAAAGCGGGATTAAACACTGCATATTCGGCATTTTCAGCTATCTTTTTATCCGCTTCTGCCTTAAGTGGATTTGGATCTTTTAAATCATATCCTGTTTCTTTTGGACGTGAAGACGCAAATGGTTGAACCTCTTGTTGCCATAAATCCTGATTTGTAATCTCATAAGCACCATCATCATTTATTTCATAGTGTGTTCCTTCAATTCCATACGTCATTAATGTAAACATTTCTGGATCCATTAAATCGTTGACAAATTTTAAAAGACGTTTGAGTTCAGCTTCATCTTTTACTTCTGAGCGTGGAAAAGCCAATAAACCACCAATCCCATTTCCCGCACTCCAAATGGCTCGTTCCGAGTGGGATTCAGATGTAATATCATTCACTAACGCTAGTTCCATTTCATCCTGAATGCCATCTGCCATATTTTTTAGGTTTTTGCTATCGAATAAAGCACCAACATAAATTCCGCCTTTCCCTTGAGCAAAATTTTCTTGTTGATCGGTTTTGGCTGTCACAGCAAAATCCTTATTAATCCACCCGTTTTCATATAGTTCTTTCATATAATCCATCGTTTCTATATAAGCATCTGTTTCAAATTCCGCTGTAAAATTACCCTCATTGTCTACTTCCCAATCCGTCGGTGTACCAAAGTAAGAGCCTATTGTTTTAAATACACCGTAAACTAAATCGCTCCGATCCATAAAACCTGTCGTATCATTTTTGCCATTTCCGTCTGGATCATCATCTGTAAACGCTTTCGCTATATTCATTAGTTCATCCGTTGTTTTTGGTACTGATAAATCAAGATTATCCAACCAATCCTTCCGAATCACCACTCCATTCCTGGCAACATCCTTCTGTAAAGGGACTCCATACAATTTTCCTTCAATCGAAGCTGATTCTCGAATTTCCTGTGATATTTCTTTCAAATTTGGAAATTCATCCAAGTAGTCTTCAACATTCCAAAACATCCCTGATTTTAATGCGTTACGTACAGACGAATTTTCCAATATGGTTAGGGTGACAATATCAGCCAATGAATCAGAAGCCAAAGAAGTGTTAATCCTCTCTTCCTTAGATGCATCTGGAATCCAGGAAAATTTGATCTTTGTATTTGTTTTACTTTCAATTTCATTTAAAACAGTATCTGTAGGTGGTGAAGCCGTATGCAATATATTTAACCATGTAATTTCCATTCCTTCATTTTGGCCTATTCCTTCGTCACTAGAATTGCTACTCGATGATGATTCATTACATCCTGATAAAAAGAGCATAACCGCCAAACTAATACTAATTAGCTTCCAAACTTGCCATTTTTTCATCCTGATTCTCCTTTGCAATTTGATAAGAATTGTGTGGTTCTTTCATTTCCATTCTTTTAAACACTTGAATGGCCATCCAAGTAATCGTAAAGAAAAAGAAACTAATACCAAAAAAGGGTAAAACGCCTGGTAAAAAACGAGATAATATCCAATAAGATATACCAATCACTAAAAATAGAACAAGTGAATATTGTAAACAAGCAAACCCAAATAGGAAGGACATCCTCATTTTCAAGAAAATTCCTTTCCAATCATAATTGGCCATAATTGGAAATATATAAGTAAGCGACAATAAATAAATAAAACCTATGACTAGCAAAGCGACACGAACGTACCAATTGACAACATACATTAAATCCACAACAAGTACGAAGCCAATAATGCCATAGATGAAGCTTACAATGATAGATTCTTTAAATCCCTCTTTATAATATTTCCAGAATGAATGAAAAACGGGTGGACTACTGCCCCGAATCCATTGTCTACAAATACTCACTAATGCATAGGTTGAAGGGCCAATTCCAAAAATACCAAGACCAATAAGTGTGAAAAATACCCATAAAAAATTGACATACACTAAATTAAGAATACGAATCAAAATATGATTTAAATATTCAATTGATTTTAGAATCGAACTCTCCTCCTATTATTCATTTTAAATTTTAATAGACACCATCCTCTCCGATCTTTTTCGCAAGTTTATTAGAAAGCATGATTAATATTAAACCAACTATTCCTTTAAACATACCTACAGCCGTACTAAAACTTAGCTGGCCATTTTTCAAACCGGCTGTGTATATATAGGTGTCAAAAATTTCAGCCACGGAACGGTTCAAAGAGTTAAGAAGAAGATACATATGTTCAAATCCTAAATCCAATGTGCTCCCTATTTTCAAAATTAAAAGAGTAATAATTACTGGTCGAATAGCTGGTAAGGTAACATGCCATGTTTTTCTAAGCCGGCCGGCACCATCTATCTCAGCAGCCTCATATAATTGAGGATCGACAGCAGTTATGGCTGCAAGGTAGATGATCGTAGACCACCCTAATTCTCTCCATATGATCTGCGCTATATAAATCGGCCTTGTCCAATTTGGAGAAGTTAGAAAGTTAACCTTTTCGCGTCCCATCTTTGCCAAAAACTCATTCACAATCCCACCATCACTATTTAATAAGACAAAAGTAATGGAAACAATAATCACCCATGACATAAAATGTGGAATATAGATAATCGTTTGTATTCCTGATTTAAAATACTTATTTTTCACTTCATTAAGCATTAATGACACAATAATTGGAATTGGAAAGAAGACAACAAGTTCCAGTCCAAAAAAAATTAACGTATTTTTTAATAACATAAGAAAAGTAGGTTCAGTGAAAAGGCGAATAAAATGCTTCAAACCTGCCCAGGGACTCCCTAGAATACCTAAATATGGCTGATAATCTTGAAACGCAACGATCAATCCCCCCATAGGTAAATACTTAAAAATGATAAAGTATAGTAACCCTGGAAAAATCATAAGGTATAGAAATAGATTCACCTTCATACCTTTCAAAACTTTTTTCCTGTTCATTCTTTTCAACTGCTTGTCCGAAAATGTAGGCAAAGCATTTTCTTTTCGATTAACAACATCCTCCATATACTTCCTCCTCTCTGTTTCTCTTTCCTTAGGATAATTGAATATCGAAAGTTTCGTATATAATCATTTTTTAATACGCTTACAAATGAACGGTTATTTATAAATGATAATACGCTAATCCCCATTACGATCAGGATCAATGATAATGATTATAGCTGGAATTGCAAGCGGATGATAACCTATTTGTAAAGTTATAGAAGTTTTTTATGCTTAGGCAAGGAGGAATTATGATGAAAAGAATAAAGACTAAGAAAGTCAGGAAAGGAGAACGTCTTTTTTCTGTCGTAAACGGAACAATACTCATTATCATTGCACTTGTTTGTTTTCTTCCATTTGTGAATGTCATCGCAACATCTTTTGCCTCTACACAGGAAGTTGTTGCTAAAAAGTTTATTTTATTTCCAAGTACTTTTTCTTTAGATGCTTACCGATATATTTTATCAACACCTACGATCTTCAAGGGACTAGCCGTATCTATTGGGGTAACTGGTATAGGCACATTTGTAAGTATGGCACTCACCTCATTAATGGCCTACGGACTATCACGGAGATATCTATGGGGAAGAAATTATATAAATTTTATCGTTGTCTTTACAATGCTCTTTAGCGGCGGCATGATTCCCACATTTTTAGTTGTGAAAGCCTTTGGACTAATTGATAGTTATTGGGCATTAATTCTTCCCGTTGCAATTAGTGCCTTTAACTTAATTATTATGAGGAATTTTTTCCAGGCTTTGCCTGATAGTTTGGAAGAGTCTGCTAAAATAGACGGATGTTCACATTTTGGAGTTTTCTTTAGAATTATGTTGCCACTTGCATTGCCTTCCATCGCTACAATTTCATTATTTTATGCCGTTACATACTGGAATACATATATGACAGCGATTTTATATATTAATGATTCAGCAAAATGGCCGATACAAATATTATTGCGACAAATCGTTATCGTTTCTAGTGGAATGCAGGCAGATGGAGCATCAGTAGATGTCACCCCTCCCCCCCAAACAATCAAAATGGCTGTGATTGTGATCGCAACCGTTCCAATGCTGATTGCTTATCCATTTGTACAAAGATATTTTGTAAAAGGAGCGTTAATAGGATCAGTAAAAGGATAACCTATATTAGCTTTTCGAGAGACTCACTCCGTGAGTCTCTCGGCAACTAGAACGTGTGATCTAGATTTATCAATTATATTTACCTTAATAAGCCAATGGATAGAATTCATTAATATCGAAACTCTTTTCGGTATTCCCCAGGGGTTTTTCCTAATTTCTTTTTAAAAAATCGAATAAAGTTTTGTGAATTTCCATATTTTAAATGTTCAGCAATCCCCTTTATTGGTTCATCTGTATCTTTCAGTAAATTTTTTGCTACTTGTAATCGATAGTTCATTAAATAATCGACAAAATTTTCACCGAATTCTTTCTTGAAAACATTACTTAAATAATTTGGACTATAATGCAGACGATCTGCAATAATATCAAGCGAAATTTCTTGGTCGTATTCCGTTTGAATAATAAGCCCAATGTTTTCAGCAATCGCTTTAAACCCTTGCTCTGTTTTATCCTGAGCACTTGATATAATAGGTTTAATCAAATCATAGATTAATAGCTGCTTTATTTGTTCTGGATCATAGGCATTCATGGCGTTCTGATATAGTGTTTTAACATTTTCAAATATTTTTGGCTCTACTGCTAAAAGTTGCCCTAATTGCACTAACTCATTGATGATGCGAAGCAGGGTGATACCTAAACTGATTGGATTTTTGTTTAAACGGAAAGATGTGTCTACTAGAGTAGCCGTTATACGAGCAGCCGTTTCTTCCTCACCAGACCGTATCGTCTTCATTAATTTGTTTTGTATTTCTACAGGGAATTTTGCGATTGATGTGGCATTCAGCATTGGGGCTATATCATTATAGAAAATAATGGCGCCTTGCCCTACGTTCACTCGGTAGTGAAGGGATTCTATTGCCAAATCCATTGCTTTCTCACTATCCATTAGTGATGTATATTCCGGACTAATTCCCACGCTGATTGTGATTTGCAAAACTTCTTCTATCTTTTTTTGAATTTCTTCATAAGTCTTCATAATATGACGCTCAGAGTCTTGATCGCTTCTATCTAATATAAAAATGGTTGCTTGTGTTGCATTATTTAGGACGATCGGCATCAATCGATTTGTTTCAGGAACCATCTCTTCCACAATATTATTAATGGCTAGTAGGAACAGACTTTTATCCACTATCTGTTTTTCTTTAAGTTTATCAATTTGAATTAATCCTGTGTAAAAAACTTTATCCTCATCGAAATGGTAACCTAATTGTTCTAAACGATAATTGACTTCGCTTTCATTTATTCGCTTTTTAAATAAACTTAACACAAACAATGTTTCCAACTGTGGTTTCTGTAAAGTTAAATGAGCGGTCAACCTTTCATTTTGTCCAACAATTTGATCAACGGAATTTTCTAATAAAAATAGTTCATTTTTTCTTTTATTATCCGTTTCATCAATGGAAAGTTTTTCTTGAATTTTTTTAAACGGTCGCAGAAAGGAGTCAGCTAAATAATACGAAATAATGGCTACGAATAGAATTAATAAAATGGAAGTAATAAAAAGTCCCACTCTGGTATTATGGATAAGACCACTGATTTCATTCACATTAATTTCCACTAAATAAAGCCATTTATTATAATGAGATCTTATAAACACATAATGTTTTCCATCTTCAGTATCAAAAAACAGGGGGATTTGATCGTTTTTATCAGCAATCGTTTTTAATTGTTCATAGCCATTGATCCCATATTTATTATCCTGTTTCTTACTCGAATAAATTAACTGATCTTGACTGTTATATATTTGTACGAAATGATCTTGATCACCTACAATTTGATCAATACTTCTTTGCGGAATCTTGGCCATTCCTAATGCAAACTTTTCCTTTTGATACATCGGTAACGTGATGACCATTTCTATTCCATCGTTTTTATCCTCTACAGGTTTCCAAAAAAGGTTTTTATTTTGGTTATCAATATATGTATATTTATACTCATCAATTTCTTTATCAGTTAACTGGATTAAGGAACCGTCCATAATGCCCCATTTTCCACTTAAACTAATCAAATTATACTGACTGCCTTCAATTCCCATCATTTCAATATAATTCATTTCCTTTTTGACGTCACGGTAAATATCATAATTTTTTTCAGTTAATGATTTTTTAAAAGTCTCGCCAAAATTGAAAGTGGAACTATAGGCTGTATAGCCGTATTCGATCGTTCGGACTTTTTGCTCAACATTATAGTGGACTTGCTCGATATAACTTTTCTTATCATCTATAAAATTCTGCTCAACTGACTTGTAAGTTGAATTGTAGATATATATACTAAACCCCACTACAAGAATAATCCCTAATAAAAAAAATGGGATAAACAGTTGATAAAACATTCTGCTTTTTTTCATTTATAGGCACTCCCTATTGTACTTTAGTTACTTCGTTAATTAAAAAACCTTTTCATAAAAGGGGCATAATTATTATTCAATATAGATTATCACAATCTATATTGCAATCGCTTTAAATCCTATCTTCTATTAATTTATAACGTATCCAACATCAGGAATAGAAAGCAATAAAATGATTATAGACGTAATCCATCCCTTATCATACCATTTGTTATAGGAGCACGTTCAAAAAGGAGAATAAAACGGATCAAGTCGGATAAAGGAGTTGGCGAAAGTTTGAGGCGTCTAGCTTTGAGCAGCAGAAAAGCAAGCCAACGAACTTCCTCAGCATGTGACTTCGACGTTCGATACAGGACGTGCCGGTACTTAGTCGAAAATCCTTTAGCTCGATGTGTCATTTTTACCGGACTTTTTGAACAACCTCTATAAGTTATAAATAAAACACCTAAAGGATGTGTCTACTTTTGAAAACCTTTCAAAATCCAATTCTACCTGGATTTCACCCAGATCCATCGATTTGTAGGGTTGGTGAAGATTATTATTTAGTGACATCAACATTTGAATATTTTCCAGGAGTACCCATTTACCATAGTAAAGATCTTGTCCATTGGCGGCAAATAGGTCATATACTTGATCGCCCTTCTCAATTGAATTTAGATGGAACCCCATGTTCTAGAGGCATTTATGCTCCAACCATTCGTTATCATGATGGGCTCTTTTATATGATCTCGACTTTCGTAGAAAGCAAAACAGGGGCAAGACGAAACTTTTATGTAACGGCATCTGATCCCAATGGTCCTTGGTCTGATCCAGTTTGGTTAGAAACAGCTATTGGAATTGATCCTTCCTTATTCTTTGACGATGATGGGAAAGTCTATTATACAGGAAATCGTAAACCGCCTTCTGGTCAGACACACTTAAAACATAATGAAATCTGGTTGCAGGAAGTAGATTTAGAGAAAGGTGTATTAGTTGGACCAACCAATAGTTTGTGGGATGGTGCTTTAAAAAATGCTCACGCTCAAGAAGCATCTCATCTTTATAAAATCAATGGGTGGTATTATTTACTTATTGCAGAGGGTGGAACTGGTTTTACTCATGCCGTCACAGTTGCTAGAAGTAAATCAATTACGGGTCCTTATGAAAGCGCCAAGACCAATCCTATTTTAACTCATCGGCATTTGGGCAGACATTACCCAATCACGAATATTGGTCATGCTGATATCGTTCAGACACAAGACGGTGATTGGTGGATGGTCTGTCTTGGATCCCGCCCTTATGGGGGACCCTATCGGAATCTTGGTAGAGAATCTTTCCTTGTCCCTTTTATATGGGAAAATGACTGGCCAGTGATCAACCCCGGTAAGGGAATCGTCGAAATGGAAATGTTATTTCCAAACCTACCTGAGAAAAAATGGCCTGCTAAACAAGCTTGCGATTCTTTTGATGCTCCTCATTTAGGAATGGAATGGAATTTTATTCGTACCCCTCGTGAAGATTTTTGGTCTTTACAAGAAAGAACTGGTCACCTGCGCTTGAAATTAAAGAGAGAAACGATTATGGAAGAGAAAAATTCTGCATTTGTTGGGAGAAGGCAGCAGCATATGAATTTTTTTGCAGAGACTGTCATGGACTTCTCCCCTAAGAAAGAAGAAGAAGTTGCTGGACTCGTACTTTTACAGAATCATCAATATCAATTTAGGATGGAATATGCACTGGAGAATGGGAAAAAGGTGATTCACTTAATCAAAAGGGAAGATGGGATAGAAGAGATGCTAGCAAAAAACGCTCTTAATGCCAGTAAACTTTTTCTACAAGTGGAAGCGCAAGGACAAGATTATCATTTTTATTATGGGACATCTCCTGAGCAAATGAATGTTCTAAAGGAAAAGGTGAATGGTACTATCTTAAGTACGGACGTAGCGGGGGGATTCGTTGGCGCTTACATAGGAATGTATGCAAGCTCTAATGGGACGGAAAGTGATCAGCATGCTGATTTTGATTGGTTTGAATATAGGGAGATAAGGTAGTTGTAGATTTAAAAGATACAATTGTAATCGAACTCCTTTAGCTAATTATTGCTGGTTTAACTAAGATATAAGGGAACTGATCTTCATTACTCCAGTTCCCTATCTTGCGTTCGATACTAACCGAATCATAGATATCCGTCCTATTATTAGCATATCTTCTTTCATTGAGAGTTCAAATATAATTATTGCCGGCCAAAACGGCCTTCGTTGTTCTAGTTCTATGTTTTTATGCTCACTAAAATGTATTTTCCTGCTTACCTGCTCACGATTATTATAAAATTTCCACCGTTTTGCACGACTAACCTTTCAAACCGTCCATTTGCGTCTTTTCGAAATTCCCTCGATTTCCGCTCGGACCCGCTTTTGTTCCGTCAATTCTCCTCGTAACGACGGAAAAGGATATAGAATCTTTCCATAAGTTTACGTAACTTTTGGTCGTCACTATGTTCACTTTCTTTTTACTTCTATATCTCTCCTTATTCGGTGAAATGTATAAAGCTCCTCCTCATCTTTCCTCATCCGTTTCCTCTATTCTCTTATCGATCCTATGCTTTTCTTCTCCCCACCAAAGTTCATCCTCCAGATCTTCTATTACCTGCTTGATTTCATGTTTTTCTGCAACTGCAGGTGGAGAACCACGGAGCGGTTTTCCAGATGTATTTTTAAGAAATAAAGTGACAACCACAATGCCAATCAATGAAGCGAATATTAAATAGAAGGCAGGAATGAGTTGGTTAGCTGTAAGATTAATCACCCAGGCAATTAGTAAAGGAGCCGTACCTCCAAATAGCGATGCAGAAATATTATAAGTAAAAGCCAGCCCTCCGTATCTTACTTCGGTGAAGAATAGGGATGGTAATTGCGAGCTCATCGTTGCTTTTATGGCTGCTAAGAAAGACCCCAGTATGAGTAATCCTAAAAAGACCAACCAGTTATTTCCACTGCCAATTAGTAAAAATGATGGAACCGCTAATAAAATAATCCCAATCAAGCTCACTTGCATAATTCGTTTATTGCCGAATCGATCCCCAAAATATCCTATTGTCAATACAAGTGGAATCATAATAAACATAACAATAACAATGAGCAAAAGTCCTTTTGTCTCTCCATACCCTAAAACAGCCGTTAAGTGAGAGGGCATATAGGTTAACACTGTATAATCAATGACATTATAGAAGAAAACTAAGACCAAACACATTAAAACAGAACGACGATGGTATAAGAACAGCTCTTTTATTGAAACATGTTCTCTCTCCTCGGCTCCCCCTTGTTTCTTCTCCTCCATGGCTGCAAAGGCAGGTGATTCTTCAAGATGGGTCCGGAGGTACAAGCCGATGATTCCAATGGGAGCGGCAATTAAAAACGGCACCCTCCAGCCCCAATCGAGCATCTTATCTGAGCCAAGAATAAAAGTAAGCAACGTTACCAATCCGGCACCAGCAATATAACCGACTAAGGTTCCCACTTCCAAACCGCTTGCCATAAAACCACGGCGATTATCTGGAGTCGATTCAGCGATAAATGTCATCGCACCAGCATATTCACCACCCGCCGAAAACCCTTGTACTAATCTAGCACATAACAGCAGAATTGGTGCGGCAATTCCAATCGTCGCATATACGGGAATCAGTCCGATGGTTAATGTCGAAATAGACATAATAATCAATGTTACCGCTAAAATCCTTTTTCGCCCTAATCGATCACCTAGCATACCAAAGAACATTCCACCAATAGGCCGGACGAGAAAGGCAACGGCAAATGTTCCAAAACTAAAAACAAGCTGAGCAGAGTCACTTACACCTGAGTAAAATACATGCCCGATGATCACAACTAAATATGAATAAATCCCAAAGTCAAACCACTCCATGGCATTTCCTAATGCCGTTGCAACTACGGCCTTTTTTGCAATATCCGAATCAATGACCGTAATATCATCTTTATGTACTTTATATTTTTTTCGCTTACCTTTTTCCTTCTTCATAAATAGCTCCTCCTTGATACTCCTTTTCTTAGATGTTCCCTTAAACAGCCCTTCTTATGAACAATCTTTTAGTATTTTTCACTTAGAGTTTTCCCTAAAATATAAGTGTTAAAAATAAAATGTATCGGTCATTGCAGTTTTATAAAAAAAAAACAAAACTCCTATTGCAGAAAATCTGTTAAGAAAACAGAACAACTTTTCTACAATAGGAGTTTCTCTCCTGCTTACTTTAATTTATAATCATCCTCTTTAGGGTGCTCTAGCTGCATCTGTTCTAGCTCAAGTTTTAATTTTTCTGTTTCCAATAAGTAATTTTCATGCTTCAGCTTTTCTAACTCCAACTGATCTTGAATAAATTTCCCTTTGATTTTTGTGCGTTCCTGCATGTGATTCGTAATAATGGCTATAATTGGTACGGAAAATATCATGACCCCTACAATCCACCACAAAGAATTCACCTCATTTAGTGTTATTTTTATTAAGTGTAATACATTATCAAGCAGATTTATATAGTTTGTTACATTAGAAAAAAATTCGAGGAAAATGCTCTTTGTGATTTCTTGTAGAATCATACTCCGAAATCAGCCTCTATTTAACGAATCGTTGCTTCCAGTTCTATTTCTACATTCCCTTTAATCGCTTTAGAAATCATACAAGTTTGTTCTGCTTTATAGATGAGCCTTTCAAGCAGCATGTATGCTTTCTCTTCTGCATTTTCAGTTAGGGAAACAGTTGGACGATGGATAATTCTTTTATAGGTAAATACCCCATTTGTTACATCAACAATTCCTTCTGATTCTAAGGCCATTTCTTTTAATGGTAAATCTGCTCGTTCGATCATCGCAGCTAATGTAATGAAGTAACAGGTAGCAGCTGCTCCTAATAGCATTTCATCTGGGTTTGTTCCAATCCCAGGTCCACCCATTTCAGCTGGAATGGATATTTTCGTCTGTAAATTCCCCGCATCGATATACCCTGCACTATTTCTTCCACCTGGCCACTGCGCCTGCAAATGAAAATGGTGTTCTGCCATATAATCACCTCTTTTTCATTATAGTAGTTAGCCGACATTCTATCATTCAATACGCTGCAACTGTTCCAATGATTCTAAAACGTATGTCAAAAAGTTCTTAATATCTCCCATATGCTCTTCCGTTAACTTTGGTTTGAATCGGACTGCAATCCTGTTAGTAAAAAACTGGGAATCCTGGCCATATACGAAACTTATGGTTTGAGTTAACTCGATTTCATCCTCCCAAATAGAGTACAGTGCTTCTTCTATTTGTCGGCATTGCTCTCGTGGTTCGCTTACTGGTTTTGTAAATCGTAAAAGCAAAGTGCACCCAGGTTGGGCTTCAGGCATTTCTAATATTTCACCAGCTAAATCTTCAAGCAAACTCTCCAATCGTAATTCCGCTATCACTTCGGGCTGGTCAGCCAATATGAATTCAAGGGATAAACATCTAGACAAAGTTGCAAAATCCATTTGGTCTTTTCTATTTTGTATCAGGATCTTCTGATCGATATTGTCCAAATCATAAAGATGGTTTTCAAAACTCACTTTTAAATTTTCAAAGACAGTTGGATCAAACATATTATTACCTCCGTCGTGGGACAGTCCCCTGATTCGTTAGACCCATTCTTCCATATCCCATACTTGGGTCACCCATGATTGATAAAATTCTGGTTCATGTGAAACCAGGAGGATGGTCCCTTCGTATGCCTGTAGGGCTTGCTGTAAAGACGCTTTGGTCAATGAATCTAAATGGTTGGTTGGTTCATCTAATACCAGTACATTGCCTGGTGTTAATTGCAATTGACATAGACGGACTTTTGTCTGTTCACCACCGCTTAAGGTACGGAGGGGTTGAAAGATATGTTCACTCCGTAATCCACATCTAGCCAGCATGGTTCTCGCTTCTTTTGCTGTCAAATGTGGAAATAACGAACAGATCTCTTCCAAAGCTGTTTGGTTTCCTTTAATGAGAGCTTCTTGAGAAAAATAAACAGGCTGGACGCGATCTCCCAAAATGACTGTGCCATCTATAGGCTTGATTTGTCCAAGTAAGGTTTTCAAGGTCGTTGTTTTTCCAATTCCGTTATGACCTACAATCGCAACCTTTTCACCACGCTCAAGTTTGATATTCATCGCTGAGAATAAGGCTTCTTGGTAACCGATTTTCAGATCTTTTGTTTCAAGAATCAGCCTAACTGGCTGGTGATGAACCTGAAAAGAAAAAGTTGATTTCGGCTGATCTGTTGGTTTATCAATTCGTACTATTTTATCCAGTTTCTTCTCCCGGCTTTTCGCCTGCTTAGCCGTGGAAGCTCTCGCTTTATTTTTTTGAATATAGGTCTCTAGCTTTTGGATTTCCTCTTGTTGTTTTTGATATTGCTGGTGAATTTGTTCCTTCCGCAGCTCATAAGCTGTTAGGAATTGCTGATAATTTCCTGTATAGCGAAATAATTGTTTGTGTTCAAGATGATAAATAATATTTACGACCTCATTCATAAAGCCTGTATCATGACTTATCAATACAAAGGCATACGGATAGGAGCTTAGGTAATTTTTCAACCACTCGATATGGGCTAGATCTAGATAATTGGTCGGTTCATCTAGTAATAACACCTCTGGTTGTGTTAATAATAACTTGGCTAGTAGAAGCTTTGTCCGTTGCCCTCCACTTAGCTTGCTTACATCCGTCTGTAATCCAAGTGAAGTGAGCCCTAATCCAGCAGCCACCTCTTCAATCTTCGCATCCATTTGATAAAAATCATTTTGATCCAATACCATCTGTAAATGGCTATACCGTTGCAATAATTTATCAAGCTGCTCCCCCGACACATCCCCCATTTCCATAGAAAGGGCAAGCATCTCCTGTTCTGCATCCAACAATTCCTGAAAAGCACCTTGTAAAAAAGCCATCATCGTGACACCTGATTCTAATTGAATATGCTGTTCTAAATTCCCAATCTTAGCGGTTGGATTCCAATGGATATGACCTGAATCTGGAAGAAGCTTTCCTGTTAACAAGTTAAATAACGTTGATTTCCCAGCGCCATTCGCGCCAACTAAACCAATATGCTCTCCTTTTAATATTCGAAAAGATATGTTTTGTAAAACAATCTTGTCTCCATAACTATGTGATAATTGTTCAACATCTAAAATACTCATTATTTGCTCTCCTTTAGTGTAAAAATATACCAAAACACGAGAACAAATATAAAAAGCAGGGCGAGATCTCGCCCTGCTAGTAGCCTTTAATAAAAACGATCACTAATTAAGAAAGTGAAAGGAGGAAAAAAAAGATACCAAACCTTATCAACGCAACTATAAAAAAGTGATTGTTTTATCTAGTTAAAGAGCTAATCAGTGAAGATCTACTGTAGAACTCGTGTTTAGGCTTTGTTAAAAATGGGCATACGTATCCCGTTATCAAGCCAAGACGAGTTGAAGCACAGTAGAAATATTCATTGATAAAGCTCCCTCCTTAATCGAACTAAAATGTTTGAGAATATATTATAACAGATAATCCGCAATTGTAAAACCCCTAGCTAATTGGAATGGGACGCTCCAACAATAAAAAGGGAGAAGCCCGATACGCTGCTGGAATATCATCGACCCCGGAGGCCGCGGCAATGGAGCCTTTTTTTAAAATTTTCAATTTTACTTATTCTGATGAAACATATTTAACTTTTGCTCCTAACTCACATAACTTATTAACTAAATTTCCATGCCCGCGATTCAAATGCTCTAATCCGCTTACATATGTAGTTCCTGATGATGACAAGCCTGCACAGACAAGACCAACTGCAGCACGTATGTCTTTCCCCTCAACAAAAGCTCCATTTAGGCTATTTACTCCGTTAATTCTCACTAAATTTTCTGAACTATCTATATCTATTTGTGCTCCCATCTTTATTAATTCAGAGCATATTGAAAATCTACCATGAAATACAGGATCTATAATAATTGATTTTCCATTACATATGGTTGCTAAACTAACTATTAGAGATTGTAAATCAGTAGATAATCCTGGATAAGGGCCTGTCATCGCCCGAAATGATGATAATTTTTTCGGTGTTACAACAAGTATAGAGTTGTCTCTGATAAACGATATCTCTAAACCAACATCTCTTAACAAAGAAATAACTGCCTGATTGTGTCCTGGTATAACCCCATGTATAGTCCCACTTCCTTTTGTCATAGCAAAAGCGGTAAGTAACGCAACGGCTTCCAAACGGTCAGGGATTATTTGATGTTTAATACCTTGTAAACGCTCGCTCCCCTGTATGATTAATTTCCTATTATCTGTTAATGTGATATTGGCCCCCATACTTTTTAAAAATTGGACTAAATCCATTATTTCAGGATCAATCGCAACATTTTCTATCATGGTCTCTCCAGTCGCCCGGCAAGCTGTAAGTAGAGCCTGGACAGTTGCACCAAAACTAGGAAGTCTTAGTTTAAATTTTGTTCCTTTTAGAGGAAGTTCTTTTGCCTTTGCATAGACAATCCCATCCTCTACATTCACATCAACGCCAAATGATTCTAAAGCACTTAGGTGGATATCTATCGGACGAACACCAAAATGATCTCCTCCTGGCAAGGAAACAGTTGCTTCTCCTATTGTTGACACAAGAGGGCCAAGGAATAAGATCGATTGGCGCATTTTTGACATTAATGCTTCGCTTATATGTCCATTTTTCAGTCCATTACTTTCGATAGAAAGAGAAGCACCCTCTCTATAGCTTGTAACCCCAATTTCGCGCATAATTTCAATTAATACATCCATGTCAGAAATAGAAGGGATATTTTCCAAATAAGAAACGCCATCAGTCGCAAGACAGGCAGCAGGCACCAAAATTAAAGCAGCATTCTTCGCTCCCTCTACCTTCGTCTCTCCAACTAATCTATTTCCACCCTCTATTTTCAATTTTTCCCCTTTAATGTGTGCACTCATCTAAATACCCCCAAAAATAAAGTGAACCTTCAATCAGTGGGGGTTTTCTTTCATCCCCCACTGATTTCAGAGGATCAAAGGCTAAAATCGCAACATCCTGTTGCAACGCCTTTGTGACCAACTTCCTGTTGGCCTGAACCAATCGGGCTTTTACGGGCAGTGTATCCCCCCACCTATGCTTCTCCATATTCTCTAAAGCCTTGAGGTGGGGGGATTACTGCCCGTTAATGCGGGATAAAATCATGAAAAGGAGAAGAAGTTTTACTCATACTCATTTGGTTATTTCTCTAGGATACTTATGGAAAAAAGCCTAAAGTATTCTCGGAATAATGTCTATTTCCTCCTCCAAAATCCCTATTGACAAAATAATCTTTGGTCAGCTAAGATAATCTTTAAAGTTTCCATAGGTAAACTATTTAGTACAAATGAAACAAATTTAACCGAAGTTAAAATTAAGGAGGTAAGAATTGATTACAACAACAAATTCGGTAAACAAAGGAAACAAAGTTTATATAGGTGGACAAAAGAAGAACGTCATTCGCTTATCTATCTTTTTTATCATCTTGTTTTGTTTAATTATTGTGTCCACTTCAATCGGACCGTTCCATATTCCATTCCAGCATTCATTCGCAATTATACTCGACCATTTACATATCACATCAGGATCAGCTTTTACGGAAAAAGAAATGACCGTCATTACAAGTATTCGTTTGCCAAGAGTCCTAGTCGGTGGTCTCGTGGGAGCTGGGCTTGGGATATCGGGGGCGATTATGCAAGGTCTATTCCGCAACCCACTTGTGGAACCAGGCTATATTGGGGTTTCGAGCGGAGCGGCTGTCGCGGCTGTGATCGTGCTTTATTTTGGACTCACACGATTCAGCATGTGGGTTCTGCCTTTGGCGGCCTTTGTAGGGGCAGCTCTTTCCCTGTTTTTCGTGTTAATTATTTGGCAAGTGAGCAAAAAGGCATCTATCTCAACACTTCTACTTGTTGGATTGGGGATGAATCTTTTTCTTTCAGCTGTTATGAGTGTATTTATTGCGAGTGCTCCAAGTGAGCAAGAACTTCGAGGAATAGTTTTTTGGCTTCAAGGTGGATTAGAAGCAAGGACTTGGGAGCATGTCCAGCTGATTAGTCCCATTATCATCGGAGCAATTTTACTTGTCTCTATTTTTTCCAGGGAACTTAATGTCATGCTATTAGGCGATGAACAAGCAAAAAGTTCAGGGGTGAATGTAAAACGAACGCGATATATTTTACTTGGTTTAGCGGCGCTAATGGTTGGGGCTGGAGTATCAGTAAGTGGGACAATTGGTTTTGTTGGACTTGTAGTCCCTCATGCGATTCGGCTAATTTTCGGACCAGATCATCGCTTTCTCTTGCCAGCGAGTGCTTTAGGGGGAGCTTCATTTTTAGTTCTTGCTGATATTGTGTCACGTACAATGATTCAGCCTGTCAGTGTTCAAGTGGGAGTCGTTTGCTCCCTCATTGGAGCCCCAGTCTTTTTATTCCTAGTACTTAAATCAAGGAGGGGGAGCTTATAATGACAACACTTATTTCAGATCGCATCACACTGACTCTAGATGGAAACACCATTTTAAAAGACGTTTCGTTAACAGCACCAAAAGGAAACTTTATTGGTTTAATCGGACCAAACGGATCCGGAAAGTCCACTTGGATACGCGCATTAGCAGGACTTTTACCGTTTCAACAGGGGAATATCTATTTGAATGGAAAAGAAATCAAGCATTGTTCTCCAAAGGAAATAGCCCTTATGATCGGCTATGTCCCTCAAGACACAAGCTTTCATTTTGACTTTTCTGTACATGAAATTGTCTTAATGGGAAGACATGCTCATATTCCTCGCTTTGGATTGGAAAGTCAAGAGGATTATGACATTGTGCAAAATGCTATGGAAAAAACAAATATTTCTCATTTATCGAGCCACTCGGTGAATAAATTATCAGGTGGTCAACGCCAATTGGTTTTTATCGCGAAAGCATTAACACAACAAGCGGACATTTTATTATTGGATGAACCGACTTCTGCCCTAGATATCAATCGACAGCTCCAAGTTTTAGAGCTGATCAAGCAATTGACCAAGGAAGGAGTCACGGTCATTATGGCTTTACATGATCTTAATTTAGCCGCACGATTTTGCGATAAATTGGTGTTACTAGCGAATGGACGTGTACTTGCCTCCGGAGAGCCAAAAGATGTCTTCTCGCCTGGAACATTGAGAGAAAGCTACCAAATACATACCGCCGTGCGGTACGACGACCTTATAGAAGCCTATTATATTACGGCCTTGTCACAAATTGAACAAACCGTTAGGATTTAAGAATCTTTTAGTAAAGGATGAAGAATATGAAATGCTATCAAGATGGAAGGAAAAATGGATTATTCCTTGGTTTATTTCTTATTATAACCCTCTTATGTATTACAGGGTGTGCTAGTGGGGAAAAGGTTGTACAATCTGAGTCAAATAAGGCAGCGGAATCCAATGAAAAAAGCAATTCTGCATTTCCACGAACGCTGTCTATTGAGGGGAAAGAGGTGACTGTTCAAGCACAGCCACAACAAATTGCCGCGTTATCTTTAAATGTTGCGGAAATCGTCATAGATTTAGTAGGAACAGATTCGCTTGTAGCAATCACTGAAAGCGCCGAAAATGCAAGCCTGTCTCATTATAGTCAAGAAATAGAAAAGATCCCTTATAAAGTCAAAGGTGCAACCTCACTTGATCCGGAAGTCGTCCTTTCTTATGATCCTGATTTAGTGCTATTGACCCTGACACATGGTGCAGAGCAAGATGCAGAGAAATTATTAGAGCAATCAGGCACCCCCTTAGCTTCTTTTAGCCGCTGGACAACCGTCCAAGATGTGATGGAGAATTATCTTGCTATTGGACAATTATTAGGGGAAGAAGAAAAGTCGGAAGAAATCGTCGATCAGCTGGAACAAAAAATTACTCAAGCTCAATCGCTTGTAAAAGTTAGCGATCAACAGCCAACCGTGTTAATCCTTTCACAAGTAGGATCCAACACTGGACCATATATACTCGGTCCCTCGAGCATTGCCTACGATTTAATCCAATTAGCTGGAGGTACTCCTGGTTCCGATGTATTAGGTTTGGAAAAATCGGCCCCTGCCTCGATTGAACATTTAATTGATATGGATCCTGATTATATCATTCTTGTTGAATGGGGCACGACCAGTGATGAATTTCAAGATTTAGTCGATTCAGAAGGATTTCAAACCTTAACAGCTGTCCAAGAAGACAAAATCAAACGAATGAAAGCGAAGGATATTTCACAAGCCAATCGCTATATTGTCGATCAATTAGTGCCGTTAGTAGAATGGCTCCACCCAAATGAGACTGGAAAGGAGTGATCATGTGATTGGCCTGATTACTTTTGCTTACGGAGCACCTACATCTTTGGATGATTTGTCTTCCTACTATGCTCATATTCACGGCGGGAAGCCATTATCTGCAGAGAAGCTAGAAGAAATGAAGAACCAGTTTAGACGTTGGGGGGTCGCTGATACATTAGGGAGCATTACAAAAAGGCAAATCAAGGCTTTGGCTTCTGTAATACAGCCTCATTTTTCGGAGCCTGTGCAAGGATATACCGCTTATAAACATACCTCTCCTTTTGTGGAGGAGACAGTAACGCAAATGATTGCTGATGGAGTGACAAAAATCATTACCATTCCGTTTAAACCTGTACATACGAAATCTGGAAATATCTATTACCAGACACTGGTACGGAATGCTTTACGCAAATTAAAAGTCGATATACCTGTGAACCATATTGAACAGTGGCATCACCATCCTTCATTCATAAAAATATTCCGGGACCGTGTGAAGACTGCTTGGGATTGGCTGCCACATTCAATTCAAAACAATTCGCTTGTGATCTTTACCGCTCATAGTTTAGCCGGGAAGGCCGAAACACGACAAGCTTTTGAAAAGCAATTACTGGAATTAGCCAACAGCATTGTGGACCCATTATCATTACCAAAATGGCGGATTGCTTATCGTAGTGCCGGCTCACACGAGGGATTGTGGTCTGAACCTGATATTCAAGAGGTGATAAAAGAAGAAGCAAACAGAGGCTGCCAAGGCATCATTGTCTGTGAATTGCTAACCGTGACGGAGAATATTGAAGCATTATTTGATATTGGCTACAATGTCCAGGACCTTTGTCGGGAACTTGATATAGAAGTTTTTAGAACGCCAATGCACAATGATTCATTTGATTTTATCAAAACTTTGGAGGAGATTGTCATAGAACAAATAGACGTTTGAACACGAAAAGCGCAAGGTGGTTGTCTAGGGGCGACAAGCAAATGTTCCTGGACCAAAGAAGGACGTTTTTCTCCTTCTTCGGTTCAGGGTTATTTGACCTCGAGCCCCTACCGCCTGGAGCTGGACAACGAAAAGCGTAAGGCGGTTATCTAGGGGCGACAAGCAAATGTTCCTGGACCAAAGAAGGACGTTTTTCTCCTTCTTCGGTTCAGGGTTATTTGACTTCGAGCCCCTACCGCCTGGAGCTGGACAACGAAAAGCGCAAGGCGATTGCCTAGGGGAAGCAAAGATGTAAGCTTCTTTTTTTCTTTAAAAAAAGCTCGTCTATTATCTCAGATCCAGCATAGAATGGATTCGAGGTGAAATATATGCATAAGACAACAATCGATCAATTCCATATTTTTATGACGATGTTTATCATTAGCCTAATCATGAGCGTACAAGGACCTATCTTCACTCCATATGCAGCCATGTTAGGAGCATCCAGTATCATGATTGGCATTATGTTAAGCACCTCCCAATTAGCCAGCCTAACAGGAAATTTAATGGTTGGTCCTTTAGTGGATCGATACGGAAAAAAATTATTTATTACACTACCCTTACTGATTTCAGGGTTCTTATATATCGCCCATGGGTTCACTATAAACGCTACTAGTTTGCTTATTTTACGGTCTTTAAACAGTTTTGCTCTAGCCTTCTTAATGCCTGCTGCTTTAACGTTTATTTCTGGATATGCAGCAAATAGCCGACAACAAGGAAAGAATATGGCGATTATCGGCATACTTGGAATGATCGCCAATATTATCGCCCCCCTAATTGGTGGAAAATTAGGGGTATGGATTGGCTATGCCCATACCTATTTCGTCATCGGAGTCGGATTACTTTTAATTGCGGTATATACAATGTTGTTTTTACAAGATCGACAAACGCTTGTTGTAAAAAGCAAATCCTCCAGCTCTTCCCGTTTTCTTCATGTTTTGAGCAATCCGGCACTTCAGCTTGTTTATTTAACAGGATTTGCGGTTATGTACATTCATGGTGTGATTATTTATGAAATTCCTTATTTAACGGTAGAACAAGGCGTTTCTACGATGAATACAGGTCAATTATTCAGTTTTATGGCAATTGGAACACTTTTATCCTTATCATTATTTTTTATTCATCGTTTTGATCCAATCAAACGAATGATGGTTGGATTGTTTCTAATGTGTATGAGTTTGGCTCTATTTTTTACTGGTCTACTTGACTTGTCGTTATTTTTATTTTCCATGGGAATTTGTTTTGGTCTTACAATGCCTGCGGCCGCAACTGCTGTTACAGGTGCAGTCCCAAAAGAAGAGCATGGACGAGCCTTTGGAGTCATGTCAGCGGTATATTCTCTCGGCATGATTATCAGCTCTTTTATGACAGCGATAATTCGCCAAATGGTTTCTCCTTACTTTATCGCTTTTCTAGTCGGAATGATTTTCCTGACGATTATCGGTTATTTAAATTTCCGCACACGAAAGGTGGTTGCAGTGGAAAGTTAGTAGAACACGGATTCCGTTGAGTGATAAAACATTGACATTCAAGCAATCGTTTTGATCATAGGCCGGATAGTTTATTGTATGTTGTATAAAATAAAAGCAACTACAGGAAAAGGGAGAATCACATATGGAAAACGTCGTTAAAGAGCTAAACCAGTTTCTTGAAGGAAATTTCATGGCTATTCATACATATGATCAATACATTCACCATATAGATGATCAGAAGCTAAAAAATGTCTTACAAGATATCCAACAGAATCATAAAGAGCATGCAGCCATGATTGCGAAGAGGATTCAAGATCTTGGGGGTATTCCTGCACATGATGTCACAGCCAAAGGTAAAATGATTGAATTCATGTCTAAAGTAAAAGGAACGACGGCAGATACTAGCTCTATCTTGAGAGATGCATCTGTCGGTGAAAATAGAGGTATTCAAACATCAAAAGAACTGCTTGATGGGGATTTGGATGCTGAAAGCTTAGAGTTAGTCCAAAGTATATTAGAGCATGATCAACAGCATGTTGAGTTATTAAATCAACATATCGACTTTCATTAGGGAATATCAGATATCGAAACCATTATTTCGGTATCTGATATTCACTCTTCAAAAAATATCTGCGGATTGTCGGTTGGGGATCAACAGACGTTGGCCCCCTATAAGCCTTGCTCAATTACTTAAATTGGACATTAGTAATCCTTACTTTACTCTCTGGAAGTGGTGGAATATCGTTCATTTCATAGTCAAGATTTTGTTCTGGGAACTTAAAAGTCAGATGGTTCGTGAAAAAATCTAATGTCACTTTTAACACCTCGATGGTTAACCATTCTCCCGCACAGCGGTGACCGATATCAAATTCACCACCTCCTTGCGGAATAAAATCGAACGGAGATCCCTTCCATTCTTTAAATCGTTCTCGTTGAAATGTGTTCGGGTTGTCCCAGGTGGCAGGATCATGATTGGTGCCATATAGATCTAGCAAGGTTAATGTCCCCTCTTTAAAGGTATAACCTTTCCACTCAAAATCTGTCTTTACACGAGCAAGTGCAACGGGGAAGAAAGGATAAAATCTTCTCACTTCTTGAATGAATTGTTCTCTATCTGTTGCTGTTTCCAATTTGTTTGCTTCTTCTGGATAATCATGAATTGCTAGTAAAACAAAATCAATATACACTGAAATAGCCACAATCGGACGTAAAAGATTTAACAGCTCTACCGCCACAATTTTTGCGTCAAGCAAATTGTCATCTAAATCACGGTGCCATGCAAAATGATAAACGGCACTATCTTCCCCTACATCTATTTCTTTTTTTCGCACGTCTTCTACTAATTTCACGATCCGATCCTCTGCTTTAGATCTTGATCTCCTAGCTTGGAAATGCCTCAATCCCACCACTCCAGCGTCTTCAAACATATCGCTTAATTGATCGGTCCATTCTTCTATTTGATCATCCTGATAAGGAACGCCTGTCCATCTTAAAGCTGCTCTCGTCAATACATATTTAGCTGCCTGATAAACATTTATCTCCTCTCTTGATTGTCTCTCTATCTCTCGTTTCCATTCATCTTGAACCAATGAGTTCATCCATTCCAAGCTCTGTTTTGTCATGAATGACATAAATAGTGCTTTTCGATGATGGTGGGCTGCCCCATCCAAACCTTGTACCCCGCCTTCTCCAAATAATGTCTTTTGGATTCTAGCTGGCGAGGCATCCTCTCGAGAAAATTTCGCATTATCGTAGAAAAGTTCTGCTTCGTCCTTCCCAACCATACAGATAGCCTTCTCCCCTAATAAGCGGGTTGCAAAAATACGAGAATGAAACTTATCTGAACGTTTCATGACGAAAAGGTATCCTTCATGTAATAGTTTTAACGTATGGTCCAATCCTTTATCCTGCGGCATATTTGTTTCTTCCATGCTTTAACCTCCTAACAGGCTGCTAGCGTGATAATTAGAGCTTATTAATAGTTGCAAAACAAACCTCTGCCATTTAACCTGGTCCGGTGCAAACCTCCGTAACCCACTGATGGCATTAGATATTGATTTAATAAAGTGAGAACTTTTCAACGCACAAGATGTGCTAATGCAGACGTGGCGATGTTGTCGCGAACTTAGTCTACTTCCTTATCGCCCGCCACTAATTGATAGTTAAGCAATCGGGCCTTTACGAGTAGTTTATCCCCTATCTATTCTCTAAATCCTACAGGTAGAGGAATTACTCCCCGTTAAGGCGGGATAACTAAAACTTTGTAGTCGCTATGTTTCCCTTTTTATCGCCAAATAAAACAAAAAGACCGAATCCGTTAAAGTGATCTACTCACTTATCAGATTCAGTCTCACTCTATTTAACCAAATTGAGCTTGATGCAGTCGGCTATACGTTCCTGCTTGTTCAATTAATTCCCGATGTTCTCCTTGCTCCGCAATTCCATCCTTTGTTAGGACAATAATACGATCAGCATTTTTAATTGTCGCTAATCGGTGAGCTATTACAAGGGTTGTCCGTCCTTTTGAAAGTTCAGCTAATGACTGCTGAATCGCTAGCTCTGTCTCCGTATCGAGGGCAGAGGTCGCTTCATCTAAAATTAAAATTGGCGGATTTTTTAAAAACATGCGAGCAATGGATAAACGTTGCTTCTGGCCACCCGATAGCTTAACCCCTCGTTCTCCAATCACTGTTTCTAAACCATCTGGTTGCTCATGAATAAAGGTTGCCAATTGAGCTTTTTCAGCTGCTTCCATAATTTCTTCATCTGTTGCTTTGAGCTTGCCATAAGCAATATTCTCTCGAATCGTGCCTGAAAACAAGAAAACATCTTGCTGAACAATTCCGATTTGATTGCGTAATGAATGAAGGGTGAAATCTTTAATATCATGGCCATCAATCGAGATCGCCCCTGCTTTTATCTCATAAAAACGCGGCAGCAGACTGCATAATGTGGTTTTCCCAGCCCCCGAAGGACCGACAAAAGCAACAGTCTCCCCTGGTTCTATTTGCAAACTGAGATTATTTACAATATTCTCAGTGGGACTGTAGCCAAAAGATACATTTTCATACTTGATCTTTCCATAAACTGTAATATCTTTTGCATTAGGTCGATCCACGATATCTGGATGCATATCCAATACCTCTGTATAGCGTTTGAACCCTGCAATCCCCTTTGGATAGCTTTCAATAATTGCATTGATTTTTTGGATTGGCCCTAATAAAATATTGGACAATAATAGGAAAGCAACAAATTCTCCGTATGTCAGTGAACCATTAATGACAAACCAGGTACCAAATAATAAGGTAAACAAAGTAACCACGCGCATCAAAAAGTAATTGGACATCACATTTTTCGCCATAATCTTGTAAGATTCCAGCTTAGTTTGGCGATATCTCTCATTATTCTCAGCAAATTTCTTTTGCTCATACTTCTCGTTCGCAAACGCTTGTACTACGCGAATTCCACCAATACTATCCTCCACTCGAGAGTTAATATCGGCAATATCACTGAACATAATACGAAAGGTTCGAGTCATTAATTTATTAAAATGAATCGCAAGAATCATTAATAATGGAATGACAATAAAGGAGATAACCGCTAATTTCCAATTGATCCCAATCATAATAAAGAATGCACCAACTAGTGTCATGATGGCCACAAAGGCATCTTCAGGGCCATGATGTGCCATTTCTCCGATTTCTTCTAAGTCTTTCGTTAGTCTTGAAATAGAATGGCCGGTTTTATTATTATCATAATGACCAAAGGATAATTTCTGCATATGGGTAAACAGCTTTTGGCGCATATTTGTCTCTATATTAATGCCGAGTCTATGCCCCCAATAGGTCACTACGTATTGAAGCAAGGTATTCATCCCATAAATTACCAACAGGGCTATACATGCCCAAATAATCAGATTCCATTTTCCTTGTGGTAAAAGATGGTCGATCACTTGGTTCACAGCAAGTGGAAAAGCCAATTCTAATATTCCTACGAAAATGGCACAGCAAAAGTCTAGAATAAACAGTAATTTATAAGGTTTATAATAAGAAAAGAAACGTTTTAGGTATTTCATATAGACCTCCGAGCGTTTTAATGTTCTGCTGCTAGCTGCCCACAGTGGTTATTCGAATAAATCTGGATACATCTCCTTTGCTAGAATTTCCATACCATCGAGGGCGTTATAGCTATAGCCAAACATATAGTTATAGTCAACGATATAGATTTGTTCATTCTGAATTGCCTTCATACTAGATAGTTTCGGATTATCATATATGCCTTCTTTTACCCGTTCTGCATTCTCTGGTTCACTGTCTATCCATGTTGGAATAATTAATACGTCTGGATCTTTTTCAATCAGCATTTCAATGCTCACTTCTCCGCTTTCATCTTT
Organism: Bacillus sp. J14TS2; assembly: GCF_018333015.1. Lineage (NCBI taxonomy): Bacteria > Bacillati > Bacillota > Bacilli > Caryophanales > Bacillaceae > Bacillus > Bacillus sp. J14TS2. Next base: position 295,156 of record NZ_BORE01000006.1, read on the forward strand.
AAAGGCATTATCCAGTTTTACCTTACTGAATACATCATTAAAAAAGCTCTCACCACCTGCGGCAAATACAGAGACTTCATCAGGATCTGTCATGTGTAAGTAGGCGAATGTTTTGTTTTCCTTAATACTAGACAGATTGTCAATAATCCTTTCTTCTTGTTCTTTTAATTGGTCACTAAATTCCTTAGCTTTTGCTTGCACATTAAAGATAGCACCTATATTTTCAATATCTTTATAGATGGAATCATAACTTGCCCCTTCAATAGAGGATTCAAGTATATAGGTGTTCACATCCATTTCATTTAAAGAGTCTACTGTGCCAACTCCCCACTCTTCATTCTCAAACAAGCCACCTCGTCCAAAAACCAAGTCTGGATCAGTTCCTAAGGCAACTTCTTTACCGATATAGGAGTCACTGAGAATATTTAGTTCATTGTATTCCTCTTCCACTATTGGGTCTGGTGCTCCAAAGCTAGCACCAACACCTGCAATATGATCCTTTAAACCTAAACGCAATAACAGCTCAGCTGCGGGCCGTGTATTCGCCAATACTCGTTTTGGAGCTTGATCAAACACTTGGTCTTTCTCTTTCCATGAGGAACCGCCCTCTGCCTTTGTATAGTTAGCAATCGTAACTGGATATGTTTCGGCTGTTTCTTTCTTTTCTTCTGTTGCATTGTTTCCTTGCGCTTGATTACCACAAGCCATAAGCATAGTAGTAAAAGTGAACGCTGCTAGTAAAAGTAGATATTTTTTCACTTTCGTTCCTCCAATTATATTTGATAGACAAAACCAAGTTGATTTGTCACTGGATTTGTATAGGTTCGACATTTTATTTGGTATAACTTACTAATGGTAGCTGGTGTTAGTACTTCATCTGGCGTACCCTCTGCATATATCGTTCCATCATGGATAGCATAGATATAATCACAGTATTCTGCAGCCATCTCCAAATCATGCAATGCTGCAAGCACCCCGATATTTAGCTCTTTTACACATTGAAGAATCTCTAGCTGATAACGAATATCCAAATGATTCGTTGGTTCATCTAAAATCATAAATTGTGGCTGTTGGGCAATTGTCCGCGCCAGAATCGTCCGTTGCTTTTCTCCGCCAGATAATGATAAATAGCTGCGATCTTTATACTCTAATAGATTGGTTCGTCTCAAGGCTTCTTCCACAATGTCCATATCTGCCTGATTGTCTACTTCCAGCAGTTTTTTATGCGGGGTTCTTCCAAGCAACACCATTTGATGAACCGTCAAATCAAAATTCATCTCATTGAATTGTCCCACTACACCTAGTTGCTGAGAGATCTTTTTTTGCGGGGCATGCAGCAGGTCCATATCGTCTAGATGCACCGACCCTTTATGCGGTAAAATACTTTTGTAAATACTTTTTAGTAATGTTGATTTCCCACAGCCATTGGGACCGATTAACCCTACAAACTTTTGATTCTTGACTAACAATGAAATATTTTTGACGATGTCCTTCTTTCCAATCTTTGTCTCTAGCTGCTCCACTACTAATTGCATATGCTACCCTCCAAAGTTATAGCCTCTTTTTATGATCATATAGATAAATAATGGTGATCCAATCACAGAGGTAAGAATACCAATTGGTAATTCCACATTTTCAATGAGAATCCGTGATAACACATCTGCCCACATGAGAAAAAGCCCTCCTAATAACAAGGCACCTGGCAATAGTCGTTTATGATCCGAGCCAAACAACCCTCGGCATATATGCGGGATAATCAACCCTACAAAACCAATCATTCCTGAATAAGCCACCATCGTTCCCGTAATCAGCGCAGCAATAATCATGTATAGTTTACGGAACAGACTTAAATTGATCCCTAAGGTAATCGCTGATTCATCTCCTAAGAGCATGGTATTTAGCACACGATGCTGGAAAAGGAACAGGAAGCAGCCAGCTAATACAATAATGGCCATGATCGGTACCTTTCCCCAGCTTGAGGAGGCTAAGCTGCCCATAGTCCAAAAGGTAACACTTTTGATTCCCTCTGCATCATTCGCAAAGAAAATAATTAAACTAGATAAGGAGCCGCACAAGGCACCAATCACCACACCTGATAACACTAATTTAATCGAGGTTACTTTACCACCAATGCTGGACAAGATAAGGACCAAAGCAGAAGTAACCATCGCCCCAACAAATGCACCAAAAGCAACACCGAATTGTGCTAAGATCGTTCCGCTACCAAAGCCAACAAGGATAGCAAATGTTGCTCCTAATGAAGCACCTGAGGAAATCCCTAGGATGTATGGATCAGCCAATGGATTCTGGACAATGGCTTGCATGACCACCCCACAAAGGGACAGCCCCATCCCGATTAGTAAGGCGAAAATCACGCGAGGCATACGCACCTGCATAATAATATTGGTATATGAGTCACTCTCCACTTGTTCTAATGAGCCAAAATGTCCGCTTGTAATAGTATGTAATACAATCTGCATGGATTGCTGGAAGGGAATTTGGACTTGACCAATGGAGACAGAGTAGACTGCTGTCACCGCGATACTACAGATAAGGAAAATTAAAACAAAGATATGATACGTATTCTTCAACCCTACTTTGCTACTTTGTGCGTTATTCAATTGTTCACCTTCTTTTTGTCTTTAAATGAGAATGAGAATCATTTTCATTATAGAGGCTGATTATTTTTTTTGCAATCTATTTTTTAAATATTTCTTCTACAAAATATGACAACAGACAAAAAAGAGCTGCCCTAACAGATCATTTTTCACTGATCTGTTAGGGCAACTCCAATATTATTGACAATAATTTATTATATTCTGGGCATTACAAATAATGTATAATCTAGTCCATTTATTGAGCAAAGTAGTGACGAATTCCTTCAACAATACCATTTGCCACATTGTTTTGATATTCTTGAGTTTGAATAAAGGCTAACTCATTAGGGTTCGTGATAAAGCCAAGTTCTACTAGAATACTAGGGGCATTGTTTTCACGAATAACCTGAAAGGCACTCTGTTGAATCCCGCGTCCTCTCAGTGGTGTACTGCTGTCTAATTCTGCTTGGACTTCCTTCGCTAGTTCATAGCTATTTCCGCCCGTATAGTAATGTGTTTCAATCCCGCCGACATTATGAGCAGAATGAGCATTATAGTGCAAGCTAATAAAAACATCGGTATTATAGTCCCTGCTTACCTGAGTCCTATTTTCTAATGATACATAATAATCATTATCCCTTGTCATAATGACTGTGGCACCAGCATCACGTAGTTTTTGTGCTACTACATTGGCCGTGGTCATCGTCATATCTTTTTCCAAAATATTATTTAATCCTATGGCACCTGGGTCTACGCCACCATGTCCAGGATCGATCACAATATTAGCTCCACTTAAAGAAGAAGTATTTTTAGACTGTTCCACTATCGGAGTAGATATCGATGCAGATTCACCATTCATATCTGTTAACCACATCGCAATCCAACCAGTAGAACCATCATCTAATTTTACTTCTACCCAATCATTTGATTGATTGACTATTGGATATGTTGAATTCTTAGAAACTTGTTTTATAATGCCGTGATCCGTACTTGGTCCAGTACGTACTCTTACATCATTATCAATGATAGTAACCTGATCTTCCTGGCCTGTTGTAGTTGTCGCAGCTGTGGTACTTGATTGTTTAGACAAATATTGCGAGGCAACCCAAGCTTCTTCGCCTCCGAAGTATGTCTTCACCCAACCAAATGCATTTTCTTCAAAAACCCGGATCTGATCACCCTTTTGGAGTTCCCCTATTATAGGTGCGCTATGAGACGGGGAGGATCTTACATTTAGGTTAGAGGATCCAACTTCATAAGTTTCTATGTCCTCTGCCAGAGCGGATGAAATCATTAAGCCTAGTGAAAAAAGCGTAATCACTATGCTACTAAATAAAATTCGCAATACTCCTCCTCCTTTTCTTAAGTTTTTAGGGATAATCTATTAAATAGTACCGAAAAAGATACAACTCTATTATTATTTTATTTTTTATATAATTGCAATGTTTTACATGGTAAATTTTGGAAAATAATTCTAAATGACTAGATTGCTTTGAATAACTTTAGTAAAAGCTGCCTGAATTGAAAAACGGGAGAATCAAATGAAGCGCCCACCTCTAATTGAGCGCAAACATTCAACCCTCCCTAATCTAAAAAGTCAAAATTCCACACGCTGCATCCTGCAAATGACCTTACCCTTCATTTGGATCTTTTTCAAAATATACTTGATCAGAGTTCATTTTATTTTTATCAAAGGCCTCTTTGATCGCTTTACGTAGTTGTCTTTCTACACCCCATTGTTCCATGTTCTCTGTTTTAGCAATAATGCGCAATGTTATGTCAGCTTGACCAATCATTTGAACACCAAGAACATCTGGTCCTTCTAAAATCTTATCATTTTCTTGTTTTACTTTATCACAAACATCTTGTAACACAGTTATGGCTTGATCAATATTATCCTCGTACGGAATGCCGATATCTACGAGAGCCTGCATGCTTCCACGTGAATGATTGCTTAATGAGCCAATCTCTCTATTTGGAATATATTGAAGTGTTCCATCAAAACTACGAATTTGCGTTGTTCGGAGCCCCACCTCTTCAACGATTCCCTCATATCCAGCAGTTGTCACATAATCCCCCACATCTATCTGCTTTTCGAGAAGGATAAAAAAACCAGTCACAATATCACTAACAAAGCCTTGTGCTCCAAAACCGATGGCTAAGCCGACAACCCCTGCCCCTGCAATTAGGCCAGTCGCATCAAAATCAAATATCCCTAAAATGATGACGAGGGTAATAAAGAATAAAACATAAGAAAAGACACTTATCGCTAAAGCTTGTAATGTTTTCGTTCTAGCTACAGACATCTTTCTTTTATTTTGCACTTTCAAAAAAGAAGATCGGATGACTTTCTTTCCGATAGAACGAATAATTAGAAAAGCAATAATGGTTACGATTAGCTGAATAAGTGTAATCCCTATATTTAACAAAATCTGTTCCCAATTAATATTCTCAATCCATTTCATTTCCAGTTACTCCTTTAATATTTACTATAGATAATCATTATAACAAACGACCTTCTACTAAACAAAGTGAAATTGCGGAACAAAAGTAGGATACATTATCAAGAGAGAAAAAACGGCTGGTCTATTTAACTTGGCATTTTAACAAGGTTTTATCATTTTGCTCTTAGGGAACAGAATAATAATAGAATCATTCAAGTCAGGAGGATAAAACGGCATGAGTGAAAAAAACAAGGTAAACAAAAATAGTAAAAATCAGCAATTGGATCAATTTCGTAGTGATGATCGTGATGAGAAAATGACGACCAACCAAGGCTTGAAAGTGTCTGAAGATGAATTTTCATTAAAAGCAGGAGGCCGTGGGCCTACTCTGATGGAGGATTTTCATTTTCGAGAAAAAATGACGCACTTCGACCATGAAAGGATCCCGGAGAGAGTTGTCCATGCACGAGGGTATGGAGCACATGGTGAATTTGAACTATATGAATCAATGAAGCCATATACAAAAGCCAAATTCCTACAAGAACCGGGGGCAAAAGTTCCTGTGTTCACGCGAATTTCCACAGTAGCAGGCTCAAAAGGTTCTTTCGATATTCCTCGAGATGTTCGCGGATTTGCCACGAAGTTCTATACGGAAGAAGGAAATTTCGATCTAGTGGGCAATAATATGCCAGTATTTTTCATCCAGGATGCGATTAAATTCCCTGATGTTATACATGCTGTCAAGCCTGAACCAGATACTGGTTATCCACAAGCTGCTTCCGCCCACGATACATTCTGGGATTTTATTGCCAATAACCAAGAATCCGCTCATATGGTAATGTGGCTGATGTCCGATCGCGCTATTCCAAGAAGTTTGCGAATGATGGAAGGGTTTGGGGTACACACCTTTCGTTTTGTCAATGATGAAGGAAAATCTCATTTTGTCAAATTCCATTGGAAGCCAAAACTCGGTATTCATTCAGCTGTTTGGGATGAAGCGCAAAAAATTAATGGTAAAAATCCCGATTTCAATCGCCAGGATATTCATGAGTCGATTGAGAATGGCGACTATCCAGAGTGGGAATTGGGGGTACAAATGGTACCAAAGGAAGATGAATTCACATTTGATTTTGATGTCCTTGATCCTACAAAATTATGGCCAGAAGAAGATGTACCCGTGAAAATTATTGGGAAAATGACATTGAATCGCAACGTGAACAATGTGTTTGCTGAAACAGAACAAGTAGCCTTTCATCCGGGAAGTGTAGTGCCCGGAATTGACTTTTCCAATGATCCCTTACTGCAGGGAAGACTTTTTTCATATACAGATACTCAACTGATCAGGCTTGGCGGACCAAACTTCCATGAATTGCCGATTAATCGTCCTGTTTGTCCATTTCACAACAATCAACGTGATGGCTATGGACGGCAAACGATTAATGTTGGAAAAACTAGCTATCATAATAATGCTATCGCTGGGAACACTCCTTCCACAGCATCAGTCGAAGAAGGTGGATATGAGCATTATCAGGAAAAAGTGGACGGCCGGAAAATACAAGCCCGCAGTGAAAGCTTCAAAGATCATTTTTCTCAAGCGACAATGTTCTGGAACAGTATGTCCGAGGTAGAAAAAAGCCATATTAAAGAGGCATTCTGTTTTGAGCTTAGTATGGTCAATGATAAGACCATCCGTCAACAGGTTGTCGAGATGATTGCGCATATTAATTTACAACTGGCCAAGGAAGTTGCGGTAAATGTCGGTGTAGAGGAACCATCCACTGGTGGATCAGATGTGACGAAATCTTCACCGGCCCTTAGCCAGATGAACACAATCCATAAACCTGATACCCTGAAAATCGCTGTCGTTCTTGATGAAGGCTACGATGACAAAGAGGTAGAAACAATCATTCAAGGGCTGAAGGAAAATCATACCTATCCAACAGTAATCAGCTCGAAACTTGGAAAAATCAAAGGAAAAAGTGGAACTGAAATAGAAGCTTCCGCCACATTCGATACAGGTGATCCAGTACTATTTGATGGTTTATATGTCACTGGTGGCAAAAACTCAAACAAAGACTTCACCAAAAAAGCCAGTTATATGGTGCAAGAAACATTTAAGCATTTTAAGCCAATTGGCGCAACAGGAAAAGGCATTGACATTCTGGATACAAATGGTGTGACAACAGAGCCCGGGGTTGTAACAGGCGATCAGACAGACAATTTCATTACGGCATATATAGATGCTATAGCTGCACATCGTCATTGGAACCGTAATGTTTAAAGGCAGCAAGCGAAAAGAACGAGTGGGACCAAATAACAGAGGCCTCACTCGTTTTTATGTGTCATCATATATAGATTCCCGCTATTCAACCATTGACAGCAATACCTTTTCCATTTCTTCCTTAGATAATATATCTGCGCTCATGGTAATTTCATAGCCTTTTTCCGGAATTGTGACTCTCATTCCCTGCACATTACCGAGACCATCGTTATATCCGTAAGCATGCTCAAAAGCATATCCTTTTAGCTGATACGAATCAATATGGTCGTATCCTACTAACTCTGGTTCATCCTCTTTACTTTCATCTATTTTCTTCGTAATTGTATAAAAACCAAATTCACCCTGTTTTTGTCTATATTGAATAAAAGCCTCTGGGTCCTCCCCAACATGTGATTCCTCTGTGCGCGCTCTTTCTTCAACCAGCTCATAGCCATCTGGTATAAAAGCCGGTCGATTGATTGGATAGCTGGACAATGCCTGTGCCTCTTCTACCGTATGGGTTGTCAATGCGTATATTCCGTACTTTTCTATTTCCTTCCAAAGTTTATTCAATTTTTCATCATAATCTGCATGAGGATTTTTCGCCCGCTCCGCGTCTAGCTCCATCGATTCCTTTATCAATTTACTATATTCCGCAAATTCTTCAGGAGAGAGATGTGCTTTTGCTAGTTCTAGATGCTGCTCCATTTGCGGCAAATAAGCTTTTGCCTCTTCCTCTGGAAAACCTTCAAAGGCTTTTTGGATTTTTTCCTCTGAACCAAAAGCTTTCCCTAGCAAGGTATCGGCTGCATCAGCAATATATGATCCGCCAATTGAATAAGTTCCACCGATGATGATAACAGAAGCTGCTGCTCCAATGATCCATTTAGGCGTCCGATTCTTTTTCTTCGCTTCTTGCTTTACTTGCTTAATCCCTAATTCTACCCTTGAGTCCAATTCCTTAGGAATCTCAATCTTTTCCATTTCATGCTTAATTTCATTGTCCATAGATATCCTCCCTTTTCACCTGTTTGCGTAATTTATCTAAAGAACGATATAAAATAGTTTTTACTGTACCAAGCGGCATGTCTAATACATCGGCAATTTCGCTTATCGTATGCTCTACGTAAAACTTTAAGAGCACAACACTTTTTTCATTTTCATTTAGACTTTCAATTAAATCTTTCAGTGTCATTTGCAGGGAAACATCTTTTTCATCTGCAGCAAACATATCAGCATATTCCGGGTTCAAATGAACAATCTTTTTTCCCTTTCTGAGATGACTGATCGCAGTGTTCATCGCAATTCTGATCACCCATGTTTTAAAATACTCTGGATTCTTCAATGTCTTGATCTTACTGAATGATTTATAAGCTGTTTCTTGAACGATATCCAATGCGTCTTCCTGATTTTTCACATATACATAGGCGATCCGATAAATGTCTACTTGATAATGTTGAAAAAGGGTGAGATATGCTTTTTCGTCTCCTTTTTGTGCTTTTTTAACTAATTGGTTAATAACGACCACCTCTATATCTGTCACTATGTTTGCTAGGGTTGGAGGGACGCTATTCTGCCCTATGTATCTGCTATCCGCTTTTTCATAAACCTTTCACCTCCATTTTTTTAATACTACTTATTAGACAATCGATCAGATCATTTGGCTTTCAATAAATGGAAATATTTTATACAAAGTGATGGGGATGGATTTTATTCTGGGGGGATGGAGCTATGAAACTATTTGTATGATTATTTTAAAAAGATCACCCAGCGGAGTGATCTTTTTTCCTTTTCTATAAGTGACCTAAACAAACTTAGAAGGACGTTCAACATCTCTCAAGCCGTTTCAATCTTTCGCCGGCTCAAATCCTTCCTCCTGTAAATAACTTTCAGCATCGTTATAGGACGTGAAGCTTTCAACTAAGTTCAAACCCGCATAGATATTCCAAAGCATTTCTTCGCATGTCAAAATTAGGCTATGTCCTTCTTGGTCACGCCACTCAGATTCAGATGTCACTACGGAATCCTGCTCACCTTCCTCTCCCTCAGATAAATACTGAATCGAATCCGTAATGGCTTTCCGCAGCTCTTCTTCAGAAGTATCACGGATATTAATTAACCCCTTTTTATCTGCCTGATACTCCTGCAAATCTCCAACAAAGACAAACCCATTCCCATTCGGATGGAGATGATAAACAACCGTCGTTTTATCATACAGACTATCTAGATAATGGTAATTCACTCGTTTCATTGACACTTCTTTACGAGTGAGCTGGGGATATGATTCGATAATGGCCTGCTTTTCTTCGAACGTAAGCATACATATTTTCCTCTTTTCTATTTCGTGCGGATTTGTCTATCGTTCCTATTTTTTAAAATCCGTATTAGAAATTTATTTACACTCAATACAACTTATCATAAAAACAATAGAACAAATAGGATTTTTTACTCTGTTAAACCAAAGAAAGCGGATCTGTCTCACGAACAGGCCCGCTTTCTATTTTTGATAATCTATTCGCTATGGCTTTTTCACCATTAACTATGTCCGCTCAGCACACTTACTTCCCTTTCAAACGATAAACTTCTTGCAATGGAGGAATATTTTCAAACATGCCAGCCTCTAGCTTGTCCCAAATGATGCCTAATGTTGGTTTAGGATGGTTGTTTTCTGTTTTGATGCAACGTGTTGGTGTTACGATATAATCAACAACAGTATCATATTCCTCTGGCCCAATTTCCGCATCAACAATTTGACAGTCATGACCAAGACCAAAAACAATAGACTCCGGACTAACGATGCCCATTTCCCACATCATCCCCCACTCCAGATCAAAATAGCCATGACCTTTTCCAAAGCGAAGGCCATTTGGTTTCATCGCAGAAGCTCCAGTGAATAGCAGGGGGATTTGATTAAACTCTTCTTTAATTTCCGCTAGTGTAATCGGAGTTATAAACAGCTCAATCCCATCTAATGTAGAAGCGAGTTCTTCCTTGCCTTCAGGTACATCCCCAGGACGAACGATTTGGAAGCCACGATTAATGCCATATGTCGTCATAATTAATGTCTTTTTATCTTTTAATGTATACTCTCTTAATTTTCTCATGTTGTTATCCGGGGTAATAAATACAACCGCTGCTTGCTGATAAGCTTCCTGTTCGCGAACAATCTCCGCTCCTTGATCACTGCCTACATAATCCGCAATAAACTCTGCAAAGTCCCAGTGAAAACGTGTATCAGGTTTTCCCACTTTTCTTAGTTCAGCCCAAATTTGTTCTCTTGCCTGTTCTGCGTTCATGTTCATTCCCCTTTACTTTGCTGTTTATTTTTCGAATCCGCTACACTAAACCAAATCTGAAATCCAAAGTCCGCCAATAACCCAATAAGTGAAATCCAGATCAGTATATTGAAAAATGTTAAAGAATACATGGGCTTCACCCTTTCTTAGTCTAGGCTTTTTATCGTTTCCTTTAATTGATCAAAATTGTATCCTACCTTCGAGAAAGTTGCTCCTATAAATACAATGAGAGATGAAATCACAATCGCAACCACAAAGCTATATAAATTTTCCCCTATTACATATAGTGGAATCCCTAAAACCAATCCAGCAATCGTACCTGTTGCAGCCAGCTTCCCAGTGATGTTCCTATTATATAAACCGGCGATAACTGGAACGACTGCAGCTGCAGCTGCTAAATCAGCAAAAAGTAAAATTTGTAAGATTGATGGTGCCTTAAATGCAACAAGCATTGCTACCACTGCAAAAACAATCGTTGAGATTCGTGCAACCTTTACCGCCGCTTTTGGATCCATATTTGGCAGTAAACTTTTCATAATATCTAGTGACGCTGTCGAGGAAAAAGCGGCTAATGCATCTGAACCCGTTGAAGTTGTTGCAAGGACAATAACTAATACAAACAGCATTGATCCCCATTCGGGTAACACTGTATGAGCAACTAATGCCGTCCCAATCGATGTATGTGGCAGATCCATCCCCATAGAAATTGCAATCAGTCCGAAAACCCCGGCAATAATGGCCATTGGGAAGGTCATAATCGAGGCATTCACTAGTCCTTTTTTTACAACTTTAAAATCTTTTGCTGAATAAACACGTTGCCATAACGCCTGATTTAACAATTCAGCTGAACAAACTGCAATAATAATCATCAACGCAAATTCCATACCGGATGCATGAAAAATATTCATCAGTTCTGGTGCATTTTTCACCACACCTTCATACACTGCACTTGTTCCACCTAGATTACGAAAGGCAAAGAAGGCAACGACAAATAGTAATGGAGTTAACAAGATTGCTTGAATACTATTAGTAAAAATCGCTGCACCAAGTCCACCATAAGTAGTATAAATCATGACTGGAATTCCGATAATTAATACACCTGCGTAAATAGGCATTCCACCGAGGTATTGAAAGGCAATGCCTGCACCAATCAAGTTGGCGACAAGTAAACAGAAAAGATAAACAACGATCACAAATAAAACAACGATAAACATAAAATTTCCATAACGCGCCTTTACAAATTCCCCGATGGTGTTTCCCGCTGGAAGAAGTTCCTTAATCCTACGAGAAATCGGAATAAAAATAAGATAGGCAATCGAAAGTGCTAGTGCGTATCCGATCATCGCGGTCATACCATCTAAATACGCTGATTCAGCTGGTGAAAAGATCAATCCTGTACCAACCGCATATGCAATAAATGTTGCCGTCATAAAGGCAACCGTTATATTACGACCAGCCGTGAAATAGGAATCATTGTTTTTCATCTGTCTTTTACTAAATAAATACCCTAGAACAGAGATAGCGAGCATTAGAATGATGCTAAATACAATCATATAAAAACCAAAAGTGTTCAAAAATATAAACCTCCCCTGAGCGTCTTTTAAAAAAAGGAATATTATACTTATCTCGAATAACAATCGTTCACATTTTAAAGATAAAAACGAATATTTACTAGAACAAAAATTATAATAACAGTTAATAACCGAACAATCAACCAAGAAATAACAATTAACTTCTAATTTTTATTAAATCCTTGTCAAAAATACCGATATATTCCTTGGGTGAAAGCAAAAAGGGACATAAAGAGAAATTCATCATGTGAAATTGGGGGTAGGGAATATGGTACAACTTTTGGTCCTTATTTGCTTTGGACTCATTACAGCATATTTTGCCAGCAAAAAAGGGAAACATCCGTTGCTTTGGTTTATTATTGGGGGACTCTTGCCTATTATTGGATTGATCATTTTATTATTATTAAAAACGGAAAATAGCTCATACAATCAATTTGTTGCATTTTTTAGAGGATTAGTGATTGTCATCTCGATAACTGTAGTTTTTGTCTTAGTGGGCACTGTTCTCCCAATTGCCTATATGGATGTTCAATTAAAGGTATTTGGTACAGACAAAACTCAATCTATTTTAATACAGGAAGTATTAACTACAATTTCGGAAGGAAAAAAGGCAACCATTGAAGATGTAGCTTCCGCTTCAAGTATGTATCATTCAAAAGGCAGAGGGATAGAAGAATTCCTTGAAGATATACTGAAAGGGAAATTAACTAGAATACAGTTTGCCTTTGGCTTTATCGGATTTTTACTTTCATTGCTACTCGTTGTGGGGCGGAATAAAAAGCAAATGATTAAAGAAAGTTATACTAATCTTTCCGAGACTAAAGTATTTCAGTTTCTAACTAAATGGAGAAAAAAGATTATTATATCCCTTATCATCCTGATTGGTTTTGGCTATAGTTTTGCCGCCGTGGGATATTATTATAAGCAATTTAACATTGAACGGAATCCTGAGAATTACTATTTCAATCAATTCGAAAAAAGAAGTGAGGAACCTCTTTCCTCAACCCAACGGGAACTTATATATCATTTTTTAAATGGAGAAGAATATATCATTAAGGGAGTAACCATAAAAGAGGCAGAGGACACAAAAGGCAAATTTAAAATTTTTGGCTATATCCTTGGCTTATCCCTTATCTTCTATCTAAATAAGCCCTTATGGAGCACACGCCTAAAAAAGCCTTCAAATAGCGGAGGTTTGTAACACAACAAACATCATTTATAAAATAGTTGGTAATCAGATTGTAATCCCTCTCTAATCTTCATTTGATAAGCTTATTTATGAAATGAAGATTGAGGGAGTTACGAAATGAACATAAAAGCTTTAATATGTAAATTCTTAAAAAGACATAAATACAACTACTATACAGATGAATGTATTAGATGTGGAAAAACGAAAAAATAACTTTACAGAAATAAAATAACGTGCCTGTCCCAAAAGTCGAAAATCGCCAAAATGGCTCCCTTGCCTCAGGGATAGCTTCAGTCTTCTCGCTTCGCTATGGGGGTCTTCAGCTGATGCTATTCTCGTAGCGTATCGCCTAGGAATCTTTTCTCCTTTTTTCGTTGTCGAAGACTTTTGGACAGCCCCTTCTAGTTTCGATAATCAAAAAAGGCTTTCTTTTATTCTGGCATGGCTTTCTGGGTGTTCTACTTTTTCCGTGTGTGTGATTTAAATCGGTTTTATCGCATCAACAATGAGGGAAACAAAACCAAGTTCTCCATTTTTGTTTCTGTGGTCAAATCGTTTTGAACGATAAATGAACCCTTGATCTTCATCCCAATCATTATAATGAAATTTCCCCCTTTCATCACAATACTCTAAAAGAAAAACATTAAAACCAGCCTCTTCAAACATAGAAGTAATCGTTTTATAATTATGAACTATTTTATGACTTGCAGCTGGATGGTCTTTAGGTCCTGGTCCCCCTACTTGTACGCTAAGCTGATAATCTTCATTAGGAAAAAAGCCATCAGGTACAGCACAGCGAACATATCCTCCAGGCTTTAGAAATTCAAAACATGTCCTTGCAGCTTTTACCCCTTCTTCATACGTTAAATGTTCCCAGACATGTTCGGCTAGGACAGCTTCTAACGAATTCCGAGTAAACTTCCCTTCCCAATCAGCCTTTTTTAATAAATTCAATTCCGTTTCTTGGGTTTGAAGCCAAGTCGAATTGTTATCATATTCTCCTGCACCAATCACAACTTTTAAATTTTCTTGTGTATTCATTCTACTATTCTCTCCATTCATCAATTAATAGGGCGAGTGAATTAACTACAGCTACTTTTATATTGTTCCAACTGGAAATTTATAACATAAGTGAGTTATATATTTCTCCTATAATCCCTTCCATTTGATGAACGCCTAATTCTGCATTTGTCATGATAACAGCACCTTTTTCTGAGTGTGGAATTGCTACCAGCATACATTGAAAGCCTACTCCCCAGCCGAGTGATGTAATTGTTAATTCATTTTCAGAGCCTTCAAGAAACACCCCTAAACCAGTCCAATTCATACCTTTTTGCGGGGTGATCATTTCTTTTGCTAAGCTTGCTGAAATGCCAATTTTACTTTCTCCTTTTAGAGCATTTAATAACTCGAGAACTAATTTGGCTAAATCTAAAGATGTTGCCCATAACCCAGATGCAGCTGGATAAGGATAGATAGGATACTTTCCGTCTACCAATTCACCGTTTTTATTATGACCACAGGTGAGTTCCTTTTTACCCACCTCTAACATTTTTGTATTCAAATAGCTATTTTCCATCCCTAATGGCCTAAATATTGCCTCATTTACCGCCTGTTCAAATGACTTCATGGTAACATCCTCGATGAGCTGCTGAATAACACAAAAACCTGCATCTGAATAGTGGAACTCGCTCCCTGGTTCGCACTGTACTTTAATAGGAACTTGGCAATAAGGGGTTTTCCCCCGTAATAATTCAGCCATAACTAGGATTCCTATTTTTGAATTCAGTTCAGAAAAGCTACCCTCAGGATCTTTAATTCCAGATTGATGACTAAGCAACCTCCTTAATGTAACGCTTTCATTTCTCGTAAACTCATTTTCCGGTACCTTCCACGCTACAAGTCTTTGATTTACATCCTCATCTAAATCAAGAAGCCCTTCACCTACTAGTTTCATAGCAATCATTCCTACTAAGAACTTGCTAATAGAACACGCACTCAAAACAGAACTTTCATTTACTTTCCTTCCGCTTTCTACCTCTAGTAAACCATAATTTTCGGTTCCACTAATTTGCCTATTCTCAATTAATGCAATGCTTAAACCAGGCACATTATAATGCTTCATTCGCTCTTTAATGTTAATATTTTTTAGTCTCATATTTATTCCCCTTACAAAAAGTGCTATTAAGTAAAATTATAACAGGAATATACGTTCTTTTATAGCGGATTGGAACAATCTTATTTTTAATTATACGAGGGGGGATCATTATGAGAGTTATTCGCCATTTGGAGGAAAACGAATAGCTCCCGGGTTACCAGTCCGGGAGCCAAATGGCATAAGAATTACCGCAATTACTTCTTACTAAAAAACATTTTCAATCCCAGCGTTCCATCATTAGTGACGAATTCCGGTCGTCTGTTTGATCATTTAAATCATAAGCTCGCTCCCAGAAGCAGCGAAGATCTCCGCCCTTTAATTCTTGCCCAGCAAGTACTAATTAGCCGCTTCACTACCAAAACGGGAAATGGCAGCTTCAGGTAGCTTATTTTTAAAATCATCAAAAGTTTCTAAGACATAATCACTAACTTTGTCTAGATCTTCTATTGGTTCATCACCTCCTTATAAGGTTCATGACTTCCCAAAAAAGACTATAGCAATAAGAGTCTGCCATCATTGCTTCCTCAGTCAATATAGGTAAATGCGAGCGAGCATATACGATTGCAGCCATTATAATTCTAAGTTATCTTCGGCAAAACCAATAAAGACAATCTCATATTTTCTATTAATTGATATCCACTCGAAAGTTTACCGAAGGAAACAAAGTTTATTTAATACAAAATTTACCACATAGATATTCAAAAGTCAATCGTCTTGCAAAAAATTTTAAATAATAAAAGGGCTAGAAAACAATTTATTATTGTTTTCTAGCCCTTTACCTATAGCCCTAATAATCACTATCCAATTTCTCTGTCAATGTGACAAGTATCCTGCCAAAATCCCTAATTCTCTCCTGCACTCGCTTATCAATGATGATATTATCCTCAGGGTCAAATTGGTCAAAGTTAACAAATACATTCTGTGGAAGAATCATTCCCCCAAGAAAACGAATGATTGGCTCCAAATTGAACTGCGCCACCATAAAATGCTTATCCGAACCAGCATTGGAAATATAACCAACCACTTTTCCTTTAAAAGCTCGCTCTGGCATTAGATCCAACAGATTTTTTAGGCTCCCAGAAATCGATGCCTGATAAATCGGCGTACCAATCACGATACCATCCGCCTGTAAAATCTTGTTTACAACTGTTTGGGTATCGTCATTATAAACAGATAATGGAAGTCCTTGCATAAACTCTATATCGAAATCCTTTAGGTCAATTAACTCAATTTCTACATCCGAATTGGCTTTCTTAGCAGCATGTAAACAATCATAAACCATCTGAGATATTTTTTGACCTGAGAGCGCTCCAGAAATACCGACAATCTTCAAAAAAACTCCTCCAATCAAATGCAATATAATAAAGGGATTCTTTAAAATCAATCCTCAATAATTGTAATGCCTCGAGTAAATACACCGCATTCGGAAAAATGCTCATAAACTTGGGACCATTCTGATACTAAGAGACCTTCCCTATAAAGAAATAAAGATCTAAATTTACTCTTAGTGTATCACCGATTTGCTTGATAATAGCTCTGAGAAATAATTAATATACAATCTATTTCAAAAACATCACAACCGCTAGCTCCATAAGTTAAGTACCCGACACTTCGTTACTATTTGTTTTTCCCGCACAAATGCTAATACACGCTTAACCTCTTTATGATTCTTCATTTTGCTTATTGGAAACCACCTTAATTCTTTTAGTTCCTGTGAATCAGTTGATAATTCAGGTTCAGTCCCCAATTCAGCTTTGCCTCCAATAACCCTTCCAAGATAACAGTAATAAAGACCATCGATTGTTTCATTAAAAAACGCACACACCAGATCTATGATTTCTATTTCCAAACCCGTCTCTTCTTTTGTTTCCCTTATCGCACAATCCGAAGGTTTCTCACTAGGTTCTATCCTCCCACCAGGTAACGTCCAAAAAGTGTTCCCTTTATATGTTTGGCGAACCATCAATATTAAATCATCTTTAATAATCGCCGCACAACTTCTAGTTCCCATTCTGTCCCCTTCCTAAGCACAATCCTCACAATGCTGAAACATCAAACTAGCCACGACCACAAGAATTTACTTTCAGTTAATTTGAAGCATTAGAAAAAGGTTTTCAATCTACTTATTTTTACAAAAATCAACAACTTCACTATAAGATAGGTCCCCACCAAATAAATCTAATGAACTTCCTATCGTTAAATCTAATTTTCCGTTAGATAGCTCGAAAAAAGCCTCTACATCCTTTAACGATCTTATCCCACCTGCATACGTGGTTGGAATCGAAATCCATTGAATTAATTGTTTAACCAAGTCTTCTTGAATCCCAGTACGTTTTCCTTCCACGTCAACTGCGTGTATCAATAATTCATCACAATACTTTTCTATTTCTTTAATATTCGTTTCATTAACCTCAAAATTACTAAATTGAGTCCATTTGTTTGTTACTACAAACCATTTACCGTTTTTTTGCTTGCAGCTTAGATCAATTACTAACTTATCCTTCCCAACTTCGCTAACCAATCTATTTAATCTATCTATATTAAGTTCGCCATTCTCAAATATATATGAGGTAACAATTATATGGGAGGCCTTATTTTCTAGGTAAAAAGAGGCATTTTCGGCTGTAATACCACCTCCAAGCTGTAAGCCAAAAGGGTATTCTTTTAACGCCTTTATTGCAGACTCTTTATTCCCCTCCCCTAACATTATTACATGTCCTCCCTTTAAATTGTCTCTTCTAAATAATGATGCATAATATGCGGAATCGTAATTTGAAACGAAATTTTCAACTGTCCCCTGATTGAAACTAAACGTATCTCCTATTATTTGCTTAACTTTCCCTTGATGAATATCTATACACGGTCTGAATTTCACTTTTATCACTATCCTTTTTTAGTTCGATAATACGGACTCTTGTTTTCCTTCTGAATTTTAGTAATCACGCTTGTTACTAAGCAATATATAGCCTATGATCACACGTTATTAAACCATTCAGGTGGTTGATTATGAATGAAATCGTGGGTTTCAATTATATATCGAGTTCTTTCTTGTACGTACTCTAAATTCCCCATTCTATAACCACCGATTTGACTCGCATGTAAATTTAATGCAACAAACAAATTATACTTTCTCCAGAATAAATCAGAAATTTTATCATCAAAGTATCCCATTACCTGCCCCTTAGCAAAACAAGCGCTTACCTGAACAGTATACTTGGGTATTTTGAAAAAATCCTCTAATGGGTCCCCCCAATCAAATGAATCAAAATCAATAATACCATTTAATTTCTTATCCTTTATAATTATATTTTGAGGATGAAAATCGTCATGTTGAAAACAAATCGGACTATCCTTGAGAATCGATATGTTCTCATCGATATAACTTTCCACAAATCTCTGTTTATAGAAAGTAAGTCCTAATTTTTTGCATGTCTCTACTTTATTTCGATATTTTTCTAAGCGTTTATTATACCAATTAATGGAGTGATCGTAAGTGATTAAATGAATCTTTTTTAGTTCCTTCCCAGACTGCACCCCAATCTTATATTGTAGATCCGTTCCTAATGTTGGCAAAGCTACATCTCCGCTCATACCATCTATGTATGATAATAATAAATAACACACCTGCTCCTCTTCGTTTAATTCAAATATAAGTGGTTGTTGGCACAAAACATTGTTTTCATAGTGTCTCTTTAATAAATCAAATTGCAGCTTAATCCTATCCCTTTTCTCAATGTTGTAGATTTTCAATAGATATAATGGGTTGTCGTCACCTGAAGAAAGCTTAAATTTTTTGGCGCTTGAATATCCAGATGCTAATTCTTGATATCTGTCCACTGGTAAATGGTGGTAAGAAATAATATCTTTTATATTAATCATTTATTCTCCTTTCTGTTTTCATAATATCTATCCTTATTCTAAAATGTGAAATCTTTTCAATCAAATTCAAACTTAACGCGCCATACACAGCGAGAACTGATTACTGCCATGATTTTTTACCAGCCACTGTCATATGATTTATCACTCATAGCCAATGTATGTACCAATGTTGTAATGTCAAAAAATGAATCTAAAAAGTAGGATTTTGAGAAATAAAAAAATCTAATTCCTTCACATTTTCACAGAGAAATTAGACTGGTAATCAAAAAAAATCGCTCCCTATTGCAGAGGAAAGTGTAACATTAAATAGTTTTACCATAACTTATTTAAAAACAAATCATATGATGGAACACTTTTATATTGCCCTTTTGATGTAAAACCGTGGTGGTCAATATCCTTTGTTTTAATAAAATCATTAAACCCCCAATTATTGTACATTTTTTTCAGGTGTACTTCATTTGTTTCGACTCCAACAGTGGCTTCTGTAAAATTTTTTTCTCTAATTCTATCTAATACTTTATTCATAAGTTTACTTCCAACACTTTTTCCTTGAAAATTTGGTTTTACACGGTAAGAAAATATATAAGCTCTTTTAAGACCATCCGCTTCATCTTTATCAACTGAATTCCAAACAATATGTAATTCTCCAATTAAACATTCCCTATACTCAACAACCCATAATTCTTGCATTCCTTTATTTATTCTAAAAATAAATTTCTCCTTTGTTTTTTGGTGATTCTCCGTCCAAAACCAATTTAGATTATCAAAATCATTAATGCTTCCCTTTCTAAATTTCATTTGTTGAATGTCCAAATTTTCACCCCTCATCATACTTTTATTTCAAACCTGACACGATTTACACCAAACGAACATTTTACCCAACTCTTTAAATCCGACCTTCGTATATACACGTAAAGCATCATCCGGTTCTGGATCAAGTGTCCATAAGCCGCCATGATTGATGTAAAGTTTAGATAAGCCTAGTTCTTTTAATCGCTCCATACTTTCATATAGCAAATTGGTGGCTAGACCTTTTCTCCGATGGCTTTCCTTCGTTCCAAATGGTTCAATGATAGCAATATGATTGTGCACATCATGCCATATGTTCGCAAAAGCAACCACTTGATCATTCTGATCAACAACAACTAAATCCAACTCTTTCCTATATGTTGGCCTATCCATCAAACGTCTGTATTTCTCCATTTTGGGAATTCCTAGCCCTGCAGAAACACCCATTATTTCCGCTTTCTGTTCAATGTCTTGGGGTAAAATAGGGCGAGCCATATATCCTTTAGGAAAGTTAGGAGATGTAATCTGGTTTTGTAAATCTTTTACTCCTGAATACATATACCATGTATGTTTTGAGTAACCCCTCGCTTTTAAAATGCCTGTCCTTAATGTATCTTCCTCATATCCCCAAATGTATACTTCTTCCCCTGTACGATCTTCTAATGATGGTCCACAATATCTTTGTTCTGCCCAATCTAATATTTCATCTTCTAAATGAGCATATTCCAAACCTGTTACACAATATAAGATTCGGTAAAAACCTGGCCAAATTGCGCCAATTACCTTACCATTTTCTATTTCGCAAATGGTTACATTCTCTTGGAAAGTATTATCCTCTTCCTCCATAGCCCGAATATAATCCAAATCTCCAAGACTCGGATAAAACCTGAGTTCAGGGTTCTCAAATTTCCGCATTATTAATGTGCGTATTGCTTCATAATCACTCTCATTTTTATATGATCGAAATCGAATCCCCATTTGTATGTCACCTCTTTAATCTAATCAATTTGCGACTTTCATTTTTTTGTTCCTATTATTGTAAGATATTCAACTTCCCCGTTATATATAGGATTTATTTGGTAACTGTTTATTGCACAAAAACGTTCGGTAAAAAGAAGTTCCTAATATTATTGTTATCCCATATACATAAGAGTAAAAGGCTACGGGAGTAGAAATCATTGGATAAACAAAATAGCAGGTTTAGATGGGTTGTATTTGCTGGTGTGACATTTACTTATTTATTCATGTCGAGTCAGCGAACGGCACCAGGTTTGATTACAGACCAATTGATGAGCGATTTTGCTATAACGGCATCAACAATTGGATTACTGGCAAGCATACAGTTTTTTGTATATACCGGTTTGCAAATTCCAATGGGTATTTTGGCTGATCGTTTTGGCCCCAATTTTTTTCTGATTATTGGAGCCATCCTGACAGGCGCTGGTACGATTATTTATAGCCTTGGTACGCATGAATTTATCTTACTTTTCGCAAGAATATTGACAGGGATAGGGGATGCAACGATCTGGGTTAATTTGGTGTTAATTTTAAGCCAATGGTTCAGTGCAAAGGAATTTGTAAAATTAATTGGCTTAGCTGGAATGACAGGAAGCCTCGGGTTCGTTTTGGCAACAGTGCCTTTTTCTTTATGGATTGACCTACTTGGCTGGAGGGCAGCATTTTTTACAGCAGGACTACTATTGTGCTTATGTGGGTTGTTTCTTTATATTGTACTTGTAAAAAAGCCGCAGCAACCAGTATTTGTAAAGAATGAAACACACCAAGAAAAAACGCTCGTTTTACTCAAAAGAATCTGCTCAAGTTGGCAGGCATGGGCTTTATTCTTTTGTCACTTTGGGATGGTCGGTGCGTATGTTGGATTTATCGGTTCATGGGCAGTGCCCTATGGGATGAGTGTGTTTGGGATGACACGGTCAGATGCAAGTCAGCTTATTTTGGTTGGCCTAATCGGAGCACTTATTGGGGCACCGCTATCCAGTTGGATTTCAAGTCGATTAGAAATGGTGAAACGCCCATATATTGTGGTTCATACAACAATGTTATTGAGCTGGTCAGTCTTTGTGATCTTTACTGGAAAGCCGCCGATTCTCTTGGTTACGATACTTTTCTTTGTTATCGGCCTTTGTTATGGAGCATGTATGCTCACCTTCGCCTTCATCCGTCAATCTTATCCTATATCAGAGTCCGGCCTTGTCTCCGGCTTTGCTAATACTGGAGGATTCTTGAGCGCCGTATTGCTCCCAAGCATTTTTGGCGGTATCTTAGACCATTTTCAGGCTTCAGGCAATATAAACGCCGGCTACCACTACGGCTTCATCATTCCGGTCATCTTTTCCCTCATCGGTTTAATCGGAGTGCTTTGTATTAAGGAATATAAGCGTGAACGGCAGGCACTTACCGATTACGCTCGTCACCAATAAAACGAAAGAGGATGCCACCGGAAAAGCGAAACTCACTTTTCCGGCGGAATTCTCTATAAAATCGACTTTCTCTATAAACCCTAGTAAATCAACGTTCATAGGTGGTTACTTACATTATTTCACCCATAAATCATTTTCTACCTGTGTTCCTCCGCATTTTTGTTATTAAATCGAAAAATAAGTTTATATCCATCAAAAGTTTCCCCATGTTCTTCAACATAAACCCCGTGAGTGTAATTAGAAATTGTCTTCCTCCAGAACCTTTGTCCTATAATGTTTTTTTCTAAAGGATTTGTGAATAACTCCCAATTCCCCTTAAATTCTTCAAACACTTTATTCGCTACATATTCCGCAATACCTTGTCCTCTATATGATTGGAGTAAAAAGAAATCATTTATAAAAAAGTCAATTCCTTTATTGCAATGCGGCGGGGTCGCTATTAGGATAAAACCAGCAGGATTTCCATTTATTGAAATTAAATAAGGAAATAATATATGTGGCTTTTCCCACCAAATACTCTGAACTTCATATTGATCTGTTAATGTTTGAAAATCATCAGTATTCTCGTAAATTCCATGTTTATTTGGGGAATTGCCATAATGTCCTGAGAGATCATATAAATACAATGGATATAAATTTTTTATAATATGTGATTCATTTTTATTTGTTAAATGCATATCAATTTCCATCAGATTCTCCTTAATGAATAATATTAGATATAAGCCTAATACAAAAGCAACCACCAACTAATTCTTATTCAATTTTGACTGGTTGAATCATTTCGAATAAAAATGGCGTATTATTTAGGTAGTTTCTTATATAGGCTTGGGCGTACTTTTGCTCATCAATTAAACCTATTGTTTCCCTTGGATCTGATGCATGATGGCAGTAATTTTCAATCATAAACATAATAAAAAAACATTCTAGATATCGGACATAATTTATTTCTAGTTTTCTAACACTCTCATAGCCTTGGATAAACATTTGCCGATTCTTCGGCATAAGTTCTAATAATGTGCCAGCGATATCATAAAGATAATACCCGTAACCACACCTTCCGAAATCAATCGGATATGGATAGCCATCTTTAAAAACAAGATTACCTGTGTGTAAATCCGCGTGAATGAGTCCGTAGTTATCGTCGTTCTTAGGAATTACAGCGAGTTCAGATAAGACCTTTTTAGCTGCCGATTGATACATCCCCCACGATTTCTCCGATAAAAAACGTGTATAATGACGTTCCAGCTTAGCCATTTCAAGTCTAAAGCTATCAGCTCCCCAAATGGGTCGGACAAAACCGGGTGGTGGAGAAAAACTAGCTGCTACTTCATGAAGCCGGCCCATCAATACCCCCATTTTATAAATACAGCTATCCGTAAACTCCTCTTTTGCATGCTCTCCCTCCACCCACCTCATTATCGTGACACACGGTCGAAGATATCCAGCATCAGTATCTACTTCTAAAATATAAAAACCATCACGGCTCATTAGACCTTCTGGGACAGTGAGATCATCCGATTTGTTCAAAACGTTAAGTAAGGTAAGTTCTGACTGGATTTCTTCTTTATCCAATTTATCTGAATGGATACGAAGCAAAAAGTTTTCTTTTGAGCTTGTCCCTATTTTATATGTGATTGTGTCAGATAATTGAATAAATTGGATGTTTTCCCATTCTAAGTCATACTGTAGTAACGACAATATAGCGATTTTTCTTGCTCTTTTTAATAAAGACTTTCTATTTTCGTCAGTATCAAATTGAAAAAAATTAAGCATAAATTGTTAGCCTCCTGAACTGTTAAGGGATACTGATATGTATTTATTGTAATAATAGTGCACATATGAATATAGATAATAAACGATTATAAATTATATTTTATAGAACAAAAGCGCAAGCGCCCGTTTAGCGACGTACAAACTTTTTAAGCTTCTGACGAGATAAAGGATACACGGCGAAGTATGAGCCGATGTTGACTTATCGTAGGAAGAAGCTGAAAGTTTGCTAGTCGCTGGGCGCTGGAGCTAGACGACAAAAAATCACATCAGAAATTAATCCAATGTGACAGGTAATATCTACTATTTTGGGTAAACAATTTTTTTAATGCTATCGCGAGAAAGGAAGAATTGTTCCGAAAGCTGATCTATAGTTTTACCGACAGAGAATAGTTGTCGGATCTCACGGTTCCTGTAGTTCAGATAACCTTTACTTCCGGAAATTTCACCCCATTCCTTTCGTAATCCTTTAGAAACAGGGACATATACCATTTCTCCATTTACATACTTTTGTATTTCCTTCAGTAATTCTTTCGGAAAGATACTTTCCGCATTTACATATTTCATATTAGCCTCGCTCCTTAAAATAAATTAAATTTTTAAGGTAGCAAAGTTATTACTATAAACAATGATCACTGTTCAGGCGGAAAACAATTGCTCGCCCCATACAAACAACCGCCTTGTTTATAGTGTAAACTTTGCATGGAGCTAATCTTTAAACTTCTGATAGCTTTCGCCATAGTGAACCTCCTCCCTATCCGTAATACAGCCACAGTTATATTTCCATTGAATAACTTCGATTAGGACTGCTCAATATCCTTTAATCCAGCGACTAGTTTTGCATTTTCGTTGTAGTTCAAAGTAAGTTTGGTCCTTTTCATGAGACTTTTTAACACTTGTCCTCTTTAACTCCATAAGTCATTCCTTAAAATCTAAAGACTTAGATGGTGCTTCTTTTCTTTTATATGGTAAATTAAATTCTTGTATATTTTTTCTGTACGATCTCGAACGGTGGTTTACCATTTTTTAATTTGCGTTAGCAAGTTTCTGCCTCTTTTAAAGTTTCACATCTAAAACTTAAAGATGTTATAATAATTTCGCATAATAAATGTGTTTCGTCCTTTGCCACTAAGTTGGTCAAGATATCCAAGTAACATTCTTAATTGATTATTTGTATAGTTCATTCGTAGTCTTATATCTTTAGTAGTATCAGCAGGATTTCTGCGGTTCGATATGTTTGTCATTTCATTAACATCAAACTGTGTTTTAAATGCCATAAATTGTGATAAATACTCCGCAATATTGACTTCATGAATAAAATCCTTTTGTCCGTCCCATTTAAAAATATTAATTTGTTTCTGAAATAATTCGATATTATTTCCTTCAATTAAAAAACGATAAATAAGATCACTTTTAATTATTGGTTTATCATCTTCAACATTCAAGTATGACTTTTCCATTAGGAATACAACAATCCCCATAAATAAATCAACTATTTGGAGCGGGATTGATTTATAAGAATCCTTATACCATGCCTTATTGACATAATATTGCATCCCACGATATATAGCATGTGCATTCATTTGCTGTTTTAGCTTAGAATATACCTTCATCTTTCCATATTCGGGACTATGGTCCACTACAATTTCAACTGTTTTATAATCATTTGAAAGTCCTCTTGTCAAACCATAAAAAAGCCGTTCGGGAATCTTAACATAAAATAAATTACGTAATTCTGTTACTGAAATATTGGCATTTCCAGCAAAATTCAGTGCAATATCATTATCTACAACAAAAATATTAATTTGAAAGTGTGTTTTTATGAAATGATGTAAACAATAAATATAGGGTGCTAGATCCTTATCATTATTATATTCAGTAAAGTGATATTCACTTTTCTTACCCGTCATTCGTAAAATTTTATTAATATCCGATACTATACTATCAGACTTGATTTGTTCAACACCATATGCACCGTAATAAGAATATTTTTTTGTCGCATCTAACTTATTGGATTCATCAAAAAAGATATTATATCTCAAAGACATTCACCAACATTCACCTTCTTGACTATAAAGGTATATTTGTTTATAATTTACGTATAATACAATATGCATTACTTCCAATCACCGTTTTGATAGGGAGTTTTTCTTGAAAGACCACCCAGTCACCGTTTGGACAGGCGTGGTCTTTTACTTATTCTTTTATATATTTGAAATACCTTAATTTGCTTAGAATCTCCTAGCAACTATGTAATAAATTTTCTACTACAAGTTATTTTCAGCCCAATACACTTTTTTCAAAAACCCTTTCGCTCACAATTTGGCATATTTCATACTATAAGCCAAAAGCACCAACTACACTTATTGATTACAGGCTAATAACTACTATTTAAGCCTTACACCTTTACTATAAGGAAGAATAACGTTTATTTATCCCCACTAACGGGCAGTAATCCCCCACCTCAAGCTATTAGAGAATACGGAGAAGCATAGGTGGGGGATACACTGCCCTAATCTAGCTTCAGCGCCTAGCGACTAGCAAATTTACGATTTCTGTTTGCGTAAGTCAACATCAATTCGCCCTTTGGGCTCATCGTGTTTCCTTTATCTCGTCAGAACCCCTTAAATTTGTACGTCGCTGGACAGGCGCTTTCGCCTTTTTGAGTAAAAGCCCGATTGGTTCAGGCCAACAAGATGTTGGTCACAAAGGCGTAGCGACGTATAGGGTGTACTAGTGCAGACGAGGTGACAGGACGTCGCGTTTGAGTCTGCCGACAGGATGTCGCGATTTTAACCTTTGATCCTCTGAAATCAGTGGGGGATGAAAGAACCCCCCCACTGATTGAAGGTTCACTTTATGGTTGATCACTAACTGTTTCTAACATACTCTTGATTGTATCTATAACCACTTGCGGGCAATCAATGTGAATATTGTGTCCAGCATTTTCTACAATTATCTGTTCGCCCTTTTTCGATAATTTCACGAGTTCCTCTTGGAGAGACATCCATGCAGATAAAGATTCTTTAGTATGGTGAGGTTGTGAACCGGCTGATAATACCACAAGCGGGGTACTACCAAGTGACTGTGCATTCCGTACTTGTTTTAAGCTTTCTTCAAACTCACATAAAGTACCCTCTTCAGTAAATTGATTATAGTAGTCCCTTTGCACATTTTCTTTAAAAAGAGGCACTACTTTTTCATTCTGATCTTGGTGACAGGAATCTAGTAGGATAATTCCAACTACCTCTTCTGGGTATGCATGTGCATACAGTCTTACATTTACCCCTCCAAATGAGTGACCAACAAGTATATAGGGTGGAGGTATACTTGCCTTTTGGAGCAGCTTATGGAGGTTTTCAACAATTTGTTCGCTGTGGCGCGGTCTCCCGCTCTTATCACTTTTACCCAGACCGTCTCGATCATAAATAAATATTTTTGCTAATTGCGATACTTCATCTTGAATAAGCTGCCAATTCGCTAAAGTATAGCCATATCCAGAATCACACACAATAGTTGGAGTATTATGGCCCTTCCCAAAATATTCGTAGTATAATTTTATACCTTCAATATCTAGAACTTCTTTTCTTTGCACACTGATTGTTTTGTTCACAATAAACCTCCTTGCAACCCTTAAATACAGCGCTTTCATTTATAACAAACCAATTTTTATTACTTTCCACAATACAAGTCTTATTTATGCCCCCATCTAAATCAATTTACTTAAGGCGTATTCCAATTGGAGTATGCTTTTCTTATGATCATTATAACGAACTATCGTTCCCGTTTCAATCGATTTATAAAAATATAAGCAGGAATTATGAATATAGAAATAGAAATAAAAACCAATAAACAAAAACGTAAAAGACAGGGAGTGAGTAAAATGGAACCTGAAATTATTGGCCAAACAAAAACAGTTGGATTTCAGGTAGGTGTCAGAAGGACATTCCCGATCTCACAGGAGAAAGCTTGGGATCTTATTACTTCTGAAGAAGGATTGAATTTATGGTTGGGGGAAAATACAGGTGTTATTCTTCAACCTGGGCAGAAATACATTACTAAAACAGGTGTAGGTGAAATTCGCATTGTTAAACCTCTGCAACAGCTCCGCCTTACATGGCAAAAAGAAGGTTGGAAAAATCCGTCTACAGTACAGGTTCGAATTATTTCAAAGGAAACCAATAAAGTGAAACTTCAATCAGTGGGGGGGGTTTCCTTCATCCCCCACTGATTGTTAGTTGAACAAATCGGGCTTTTACTGGCTGTTGATCCCCCACTTACAATTCTAGGTTTTTCCACGAATTCTTGAAGTGGGGGTATTACAGCCAGTTAAGGCGGGATAAAACAACGATAAGTTTTCATCAAGAGAATCTTCCAAACAAGGATATTAGAGAAGAAATGAAGGAATATTGGCAGATAACCTTTGAGGGAATAAAGGCAAGGATATAATATTCCTCTTCAACTAGGATGGTGGAAAGAAAATTTTAAAAAAACGACAATAAAGAATCATGCCACTCCCCACATTTTCCGCCATACTCATATAAGCACAGTTAACAGAAGCTGGGTAGATATCGCAACCATTATGGGACAGAGTTGGTCATGATGACATAAAGACGACCATGAAAATCTATACACATGTATGCAACATGAAAAAGGATGCCTCCAGGAAAGTGTAAATTACTTTCGGAGGCGTCCTTTATAAAATCGACTTTAAACAGTCTCTATGAGATTTGGTGACTTTTTTCTATAAACTCATAAAATTACGTACGCTAAACCTTGATATTGGGTATTTTATTACATAACTCCGCCCTTTAAGTCAGAATATAATCTGAATCCTCGGTAACTTGGACTATGCTTTAATAATTCAATTAGAATTCAATGATCCCTGATTTTCTGATAGTTGTATGCAGACGTTAATGGAGGAAATTACGAAAAGAACAGCAAGAGCATGGCAGTAGTCTTAGTGGAAAAAGAATTAAAAGCATTAGCTTCAAAAGATGTGGCTAATGCTTTTGTTATGTCATTATAGCTGTTCTTCAATTCGGATCAGTTGATTGTACTTACTTAAGCGCTCACTTCTTGCTACAGAGCCTGCTTTAATCTGCCCGGAATTGGTGGCTACAGCAAGATCTGAAATAAAGCTATCCTCTGTATCTGCTGAACGGTGTGACATTACGATACCGTAACCAGCTTTTTGAGCTTCTTGAATGGTATCTAGTGTCTCAGTTAATGTACCAATTTGATTCGGTTTTATTAAAATAGCATTGGCTACATGTTCTAGAATACCCTTCTTTAAAAAGAGAGAGTTTGTAACGAAGATATCGTCACCCACCAATTGAAGTTGTTCACCTAGCTGCTGAGTAAGTAGCCTCCAGCCTTCCCAATCCTGCTCATCGAGTCCATCTTCGATCGAAACAATCGGATAAACAGAGGCTAGATTTTTATAGTATTCAACCATCTCCTTACTTTGTAGCTTCTTCCCTTCAAAATGATAGTAGCCTCCATCGAAAAATTCACTTGCTGCTGGATCAAGAGCGATAGATATATCTATCCCCGGTCTATATCCTGCTGCTTCAATAGCTTGGATAATGAATTGGATGGCTTCCTCACTTGTATCTAATCTTGGAGCAAATCCTCCCTCATCACCAACCGCTGTAACAAATCCCTCTTCAGCAAGCAATCTCTTTAATTGATAATAAACCTCGGCACCAAACCGTACCGCTTCTCTGAATGAATGGGCTCCATGCGGAACAATCATAAACTCTTGGATATCTATTCCTGAATCAGCATGTGCACCACCATTAATAATGTTGAATAATGGTGTCGGCAAAGAACGTGAGCCTTGAACTCCTCCAAGGTATTGATATAGAGGAACGTTTAATGTTGCTGCAGCAGCTCTTGAGCAAGCCAAAGATACACCAAGTATAGCATTTGCTCCAAGCCTACTTTTATTTTCTGTACCGTCTAGGCTTAACATAGTATCATCAAACTGCTTTTGATTAAAAACACTCAGTCCTTGCAGCTGTGTTAAGATTTCTCCCTCTGCGTTTTGAATAGCTTTTGTAACTCCTTTTCCTAAGTATCTATTTGGCTCTGTATCTCTTAGCTCAAGTACTTCATTTTCTCCAGTTGAGGCACCAGAGGGTACGGCAGCACGACCTAAAACTCCTTCAGTTGTAATGACATCCACTTCAATCGTCGGGTTACCACGTGAATCAAGTATTTCTCTTCCTTTAATTTGTTTAATTAATCCTTGCATAACCAGTCCTCCTTTAATTCTTATAAATGGTTGTTGTTCTATTTCTATCTTTATAGTAAGATAAAGTTAAAAATAAATAAAATATATGTTTTTACATATTACATATAAATACTATATATAAGGAGATGAGGTTATGAATCTTCACGCCTTAAGATTATTTTATACAGTAGCTACGTTCGGCAGTGTAACTAAGGCAGCTGATGAGCTGAGAATTAGTCAGCCCGCCGTGACGAAGCAAATTAAACAATTTGAAAAGGACATTAATACAACATTATTTGTACCAAAGAATCGTGGAATTCAGTTAACAGATGCAGGCAAAACCTTGGCAGAGCAAGCGGAAAAGCTCTTTTCATTAGAACGACAAATGGAAGCTTATTTAAAAGATTATGCACTTGGAAAGACGGGCGTTATCCGCTTGGCAGCAACCTACCTACCGGCATATTTTCTTATTCCAGCCTGGGCCGCTCAGTTCAAGAAAGAGCATGAGGATGTAGAAATAATTATTACAACGATGAACTCTCGAGAAGCCTTTAATCAATTGATCCATTTTGAAGCAGATGTAGCCATTTTTGGCGGAGGAAAGGACGAGCAGGAAACGGAGTTGATCCACTGGGACGAGCTTTTTCAGGATGAGCTATGGTTTGTGGTTCCAAAAGGACATCCTTTTGCAAATCAGGAAATATCTTTAGACGAAATGGTAACCGTTCCATTTATCATGCGAGAGGAAGGCAGCTCTACAAGGGAAAGGTTATTTGCCTTGTGTAAGACTTACCATGTAAAGGCACCTAAAATATCTCTACAGTTCAGTGGATTAAATGAATCTATAAGAGCTGTTTTAGCAGGGTATGGTGCGATTTTTATATCCTCACTCGTTGTACGTGATCTAGTAGAGAAAGGAGAGTTATCACAAGTTTATGTTAAAGGGGTACAGCTGAAAAACAGTATCGCTATTTGGACTAGAAAAGGAGAGGTCTTAACACCTGCTGTACAAAGTTTTATTGATTTAGTTAAGAGGGATGCCAGTATATAATTCAGTGCCGTTCTGTTAAAGAGATGAAGTGTAAAACAAATGAAGCATAATACATATCTACAGAGAAAATAGAAAAATGCTTATTCCTAGAAGGGAGGAAGTCCACTTATAAGGTTGGTGATTAAAATCAATTGTGAAAGATTACACTTAAATTCATGGGTGCTTTTGTTCAATAAGGTATGGCAATGTTCTTCAACAATCTGGCGCTTTAGCCACCTCGAGTCATTATTCGACAAAAGGAAATATTCACCTGCAACTATTTTCATATTTTTCTTGCTGTCTCTGTAACCAGGTATTCATCACCCATGACCAGCTGTCTCCTACCTTATTAACATGCGTTTTTGTATGAACTCTATGTTTCTGCCAGCTCTAAGATATATAACAAAAAGATGTGAT
This sequence comes from Bacillus sp. J14TS2, assembly GCF_018333015.1. Classification (NCBI taxonomy): domain Bacteria; kingdom Bacillati; phylum Bacillota; class Bacilli; order Caryophanales; family Bacillaceae; genus Bacillus; species Bacillus sp. J14TS2. Next base: position 327,235 of record NZ_BORE01000006.1, read on the forward strand.
CACTAAAAAAGAGCACCCAAATAGGATGCTTTAAACGTCTTGCCTATATGAAACCCCTTCTGCCTTCCTTGATTCTCTAGCCGCGGAACGAATTTTCTCTCTTACTTCATGTGGATCCTTTATTTTTTTCAGTATGTACTTTGGATCTGATTCGTCAGAACTCAAAAGCTCGATATAGCTTAACGTTTTTGTCATAACGCCCTGTTTTCGTATTTTAAGTCGTTCATTTGGGGTGCGGCACCCAAGCGTGAGGGCTATCTTTTATAAAAAGAAAAAGCGACCCACCCGCATAAGTGAGTCACTTTCCTAGCCGAAGACAACAAATTTGCTTAGGGTCCTCGTAATTAAATTACTTTGTCTCTTGTAAAGAATCTACAAGCTTTTTAGCATCTAACATCGACATACCCTTTTCCAGTCTTAAATACTTTATGGCTTTAACCTCTCCAAGTGTTCCTAGCTTTTCTTCCACTAAAGCTAATAATTCATCGTTCGATTCATAATACAACATTTTCTGGTTCTGTTGCCTTAAGACTTGTGTCTTCTTAGATTGTGCAAAGACAATTAAAAGCAAACCAATGTTTAAAATTAAAGATGCGATTAAACCCAAACTAATATCCATTATTTACCTACCCCCGCTTGGATTAAATATAACATATTTATCCACGCATTTTCTCAAGCTACTATGTTAGTTTTAATATACTTAGTGAATATGTGACGCACTAGTGGTCCCATAACAATAATCTGTAGAGGTAACGCCATAATCAAATTCTTACCAAAAATGGCAAAATAATCTACAAGCACTGATTTAGAATTAAAACCACTATAAATATATGTTGATGCTAATCCGTAAATAGACATAAAAAACGCCATTCCTAAAACCATGCAACTTGATATGGCTAGAACTGTATAGATTTTTTTGCTTGTATTTGCAGTCAATTTAAATGCCAATTTTTTAGCATTAGGACCTACTATAAACATATCAAGTATAAAAGCAACGACAAATCCAATTAAAAAATCAAGTAGCCCTTCTATAAAAGTTATTTTCCCAATTGATCCATTAAGGTATAAATTATATATAGTCATAACTAATACCATCCCAAAACACATTGTTGTTTTTGTCAATATTAAATTGAGCCAGAGCGATCACTTCAAAAGTGAGCCACTTTTTGTAGAATATCCTCTGTAAGTAGGAGGGATTAGGTGTTTGGGGTTCTTGCCCCTCCGGGGCAAGAACCCCAAACACCTCGCGCGCCGATTACCCCCCAGCTGATTCTCGTTGTTTCATACTTTGTCGGAATCGAAAAGATTCACCATTAAGCAAATGGATGTGTGAGCGATGGGTAAGACGATCAAGTAATGCTGCCGTCATTTTTTCGTTTCCAAAAAGGTTTGTCCACTCTGTAAATTCAAGATTCGTTGTGATCATAACGCTAGCGCGTTCGTACCGGCTTGAAAAAAATTGGAATAATAATTCTGCTCCCGTTTTGGAAAAAGGTACGTATCCAAGTTCATCTATAATGATCACATCGAATTTGAGCCATTTCTTCTCAAATGCGCCAAGTTTATGCTCCTCATTAGCCATTAAAAGTTCCTCTACTAATTGAGAGGCGGTTATAAATTTTACTTTGTATCCAATTTGAATCATCTCTATTCCGAGTGCTATGGCAAGATGCGTCTTACCAGTTCCACTATTGCCTAAAAAAATTAGATTCTCCTTTTTCTCTACAAACTCTCCCTTGGCCAAAGTGATAAAGCGATTTCGATTTAAACTTGGCATTAAACTAAAATCATAGGTATCTAGTGTTTTTTGAACAGGGAACGATGCTTGCTTTAGTCGGCGCTGCCTTTGATTTTCTTCTCTGGTTTGTAGTTCCGT